>CAZGKO010000007.1:4613-34977 GCA_964526005.1 uncultured Candidatus Peribacteria bacterium | reverse complement strand
TATTTCCATTCCAACTTTCTGCTTCAGGGGTAATTGTTTTTTGTTGGTCCATTTTCCACACCATTTATTGCCATTATTGCCAATACAAAAATTGCCAGTACTCCCATAATTGACCAAAATAAAGATGAATTTTTCATATCTTAATACAAAATCATCGCTATTTAATCACGAATCTGAGACTTCAGCAACTTTATTTTTTCTTAACCTGTGTGAAATCTAATTCCATTGGGGTTTCTCTTCCAAAAATTGAAATCAATACTTTAACTTTTCCTTTTTCTTCATCTACTTTATTTACTACACCATCATAATTTACAAATGGTCCATCCAAAATCATCACATGGTCTCCCACGCTAAAATCAATTTTGAATTTAGCTTCTTGTTCTCCAGTCTGTTTTTTAACGATATTAAACTCCTCGGGGGATACCGGCACGGGAATATTACCTGAGCCGACAAATCCTGTTACATTTGGAGTATTTCGCACTACATACCATGATTCATCAGTTACAGTCATATCAACTAAAACATATCCAGGGAATAATCTCCTTTTTTCAGTTATCGGTTCTCCTTTTTTA
Organism: uncultured Candidatus Peribacteria bacterium; assembly: GCA_964526005.1. GTDB lineage: Bacteria > Patescibacteriota > Gracilibacteria > UBA1369 > UBA1369 > CAZGKO01. The sequence continues at coordinate 34,405 of CAZGKO010000007.1, read as the reverse complement.
ATTACAATTTGAGTTTCTTTGGGTACAATTACATCAAAAATAAGATCTTGCATATTCAAAGACTCTATCCTTTGTTTAAGAGCCTCCGATACAGCATCTTCATACCCAGAATAAGTATGAATCACATACCAATTTCGTCCAGTGTTTTCTGCTTGTCGTGCCATGGGAAAGTAGTGTTATTTTTTAAGCTGCTCGTGAAAGATTTAATAAAATTTGAAATCCTTGATTAAATAATAAGTCTGCAACTCCAATTAAAATTGCAGCTGCAAGACAGAACCCCAGAACAATTACTGTCATACGGAAAGCCTGAATCCTGGTAGGCCATGTCACTTTCTTTAATTCTAGCACACTATCTGAAAAATAGTTCACTACTATATTTCCTTCTTTTTTGGACATAAATTTAAAACTATCAATTAAGCAAGCAAAATTTAAACAAAATATAGCTTTTAAATCAAGAACATTTTGTTATTTCACTAGAATTTTGCTATAATTTTACCAAGTTTAAACAAAAATAAAGCAATTCGGTGACTTCTAAAAAAACATTTAATTATACTTATAAATTATTAGCCTTTCTGGCTTTAGCCTTCGGATTAACTATTTTTATCCATGATTTTGTATTGGCTCAATCAATCTATGTTCCCCCTATAGGGAATTATGGCGGAACAGTTCAAGATCCAGGTCAGCCAGGAACAATTGATTTAGGAATAAGTTCCTTGGTCATTGGTTTTGTTATGAATACACGCTTTATCATTGGAGCAATTGCTGTTTTAATGATGATTATTGCAGGTTTCAAAATGGTTACTGCTCAGGGGGATAGTGGGGTGTTGACCAAAGCGAAAACCACAATTGTCTGGAGTTTATTGGGGCTTGCTTTAATTGGACTTGCTGGCGAATTAGCACGAATTTTTGCAGTCGGACAATGCTCTGGATTAGGAATGCTCCCAAGTTCAAATAATGTCGGTTGCATCCCTGGTGGTTTTCTAGCAAATCCTAATATTATCATTCAAAGAAGTACAATTTTTAATCAAACAATTCAATATATTATTACTGCCATTAAATATGCGATTGGAGCGGTTGCTGTTTTAATGTTGACTAGAAGCGCTCTTAGAATGATTTGGAATCAAGCAGGAGAGGAATTAGAGAAAGATAAAAAAAATGTAGTGGCTAGTATTACAGGTTTATTTTTAATTATTATTGCCAACCCGATTATCAATAATGTTTTTTTCAAAATTGATACATCTAGATACCCTTCCACGGGAGCACCTGCTGCGGGAATTGATGTCGGACAGGGGATTAAAGAAATTATCGGTTTCACTAATTTTTTAGTTAGTATATTAGGACCATTAGCAATTTTCTTTATTGTATTTGGTGGAATATTATATGCTACTTCTGGTGCCAATCCAGATAATCAAGAAAAGGGAAAACGAATGATCTTTCTTTCTCTCATTGGTTTATTAATTATCTATGGGGCATTTGCGATTGTTTCAACTTTTGTAAGTGGTAAATTTAGCACTGCTCCCAGCACAACCCCGATTACAATTCAGAAAACTATCAATAATACCAGTTAAATGGAAAACATTAAGAATTTTTTAAAGACAAATCAAAATTTAATATTAACCGCTTTAATAATCAGTATTTTGGTAGGTTTTAGCAATTTAGTTTTTGCCCAAGCTCCCGGCGATACCATCCGGAGTATTGGGGGGAAAACACATTTACCAAGTTATGATGCGGGAAATTACAATCAATCTTATGAGTCTGGTGCCAGTCAAATCACTAGTATTATCTATTATTTAATAGATTTTCTAACATATATTCTAGGTGGGATCGCCTCTCTGATGATCATAATTTCCGGAGTCAAATTAATTCTTTCGATGGATATGGTTACTGAGGTTAGGACCAAAGAAAAAGAAACTTTGAAAGTTGCTTTGATTGGGCTTTTTATCGTAATAATTGCTAATCAGGCAATCACACTAGTAATATTCGGTCAAGAAGGAGAAGTTTATCGCTCGGCTGCCGATTTAACCCAAGCTGCTCAGCGTGGGGTTGGTTTGGTAGTGGGATTAACAAATATGCTTCAAGTAGCCATTCCGGTAATAGCGGTTTTATTCATTATTATATCTGGTGTGAGAATGATGACGGCAATGGGAGATCAAACAAAGATTACCAAAGCCAAAAAAACCTTAACATGGTCAATTATCGGTTTAATTTTAGCAGGTTTATCCGAAATAATTGTCTTTCAGATTGTCTTCCCAAACAGCGGCACCACTCTTAGCAATCCTCAAGCCTTCAATAGTTTAGTTATAACTATGACCAATTTCTTCTCTGGATTTATTTCTATTATTTCGGTCATTATGATTATTTATGCTGGATACCTATATGTAATTTCCCGCGGTGGGGAATTGATGGGAAAGGCAAAAAAAGCCTTGACAGGGGCGATTATTGGTCTTTTGATATCAATGGCGGCTTTTGGTTTAGTTAATACATTTATTAAAGTACAACCACTAACACAAGCCACCTCAACTATTCAGCAAAGTCCTCCAGTTCCCAAAGCATAATTTATGTGATTCATATATTTTGCGCATTGAGAATTCATTTCAGAATTTATTCATATATTTATCCTTCTAAAAAAAGGTGTTTTGTGCTAGAATATAAAGATTTAAAACAAAAACATGATAATTTCGAAGCCGAAAATAAAACATATTCTGACAATCACCTTATGCCTTATTATATTTACTCAATTTAGTCCAATCGTAAGTGCCGCACTTTCACCAACTGAGATTACTCTGGGTGTTGCGACAGGTGGGTTAAGCCTCCCATTCAGTTCGGGGGGGCGAAAGGCAATTAATGATATTACCGAATTTTTAGGCACAGATAATTCAGGTCCCGTAGTAAGTTTTACTGATTTTAAGGGCAAATTAGCTGCACCATCAAGTAAAGATTATGCAGCTGGTTTAACTCAAGCCACTGATGCTCGCACTTATATTAAAAATGTAGTTAATTTTGCTTTGGGCTTCTTAGGTTTAATCACCGTTGTAATTGTTATTTATGGTGGATTTTTGACAATTTTCGCAGCTGGAGATCCCACTAAAGCTACTAAAGGAAAACAAGTTATCATCACTTCTGGAATTGGTATTTTAATTATTATAGGTTCTTTTGCCATCGTGAATACTTTACTGCATGCCCCAGGGGGGAATGAAACTGGCACAGGGGGGGCAGGTTCAGGTTCAGGTCCAGGTCAACAAACAATTAGGGGGGTCGCTGGTACCGAGAGATATAACTTTCTGGCTACTCAAATGCAAGCATTAATGCAACAGTTAGCTCATGATTATAATTTTTATTTTACGGCAAAATCAAATTTAGGAACATTACCTAGTTATATCAAATCAGTCGGCGATAAAATGACATCCGATTGCGGGGATTTCACAACTAACTGTGATGATTGGAAAAGCGGCATTGGAGCGGAAATAGATAGTGCTCAAGCGTCAATGAATAATATTATTTCTTATTTAAACACAATAATTGCTTCTCCAAATTCCAGTCCACTATTAAGTAGCAATCTCAAAAAAACAATTGATAAACTTAATGGAATCTTTATAAATGCCAAAGCGGCTGCTCTCAATCTAGCCTCAAGCAACGGTTGTAATAAAGCTATACAAACAATCGGTAATAAAAATTATTGTAATGATAATGAAGCTAAAGCTGTTCTCAATGCTTATATTGCAGGAATTAACAAGGCAATTCCTGTCCTTAATAAGATAGACCTAGCAACGTCCTATAAGTCTTCAGTGAAAGAGGTTTTTAAAAAAGTAAATACTATCCATTCACAAATTAAAGGACTAACTATTTTACAAACAGGTACGATTGGTGAAAGTGAATTCTCCAAATTAATATCTAAACAAAGTCCTTTCCTTGGTAAATTACCAAGCAGCCTGATCAGTGAGGCAACAACAGAATTAAAAATATCTACTTCCTTAACTGGAGCAACCCTAGGAACTTTAAAAGAAATTGAACAGTCAATGTCCAATATTGTTGATATTCTAAAAAATCTAAAATTTGTAAACACGGTTATTACAGCCGACACAAGTTCAGGTAATGCTCCATTAATCGTAAATTTTTCTACAGTGGGATCAACCGATCCTTCAGGTCAAACTATCACTCCAAATCGTATTCTATGGGATTTAAATGGAGATGGGCAATTTAGTAAAAACGGATCCAATACAAATTGTAATGAAACAGTAAAATCAGCAGTAGCCAGTTGTATTTTTACATCTCCGGGCACATATCGTGTAACTGTGAAAATATTACCACCTAAAACGATAGATCCAGTGACCAATGTTCCGTTTAATCAGGAAATTGCCCCCGGTATTGCTTATGTTGATATCAAAGTGAATCCACCAGCAACTAAAATAAATTTAGTAGCGACTTTTGGAGGAACAACTGTAAATATCATTAAATATAATTCAACAACTGGTAAAATTGCTTTTAATCGTTCTACTCTTTATCTTACCCCTGAGGAAGCAAAATCGGTAACTTTCAATGCCACAGCAACAACCTCCTCTGATGGAAAAACTCCGATACTTACCGATCCGAGCGCAACTGTAAAATGGGATTTTGGCACTGCCAATCCTGATAATAATGTGACTCAAGTTGTTAGTAAAGGTGGATTACAAAAAACAATTAGTTATCCTGGCAAGGGGACTTATGTTGTCAAAATGGAAGTTACTGATAAAAACAATGATGTTGATCGAAAAATTTTTAGTGTCGTCGTTTCTGATCTGGCACCCCGTTTAACTAATCCTCCAAAATTAGGAAAAGTGGGGAAGGAAATAATTTTTGATGGTTCCAACTCTTCTTCCAATGGTGGCAAGATCATTTTTAACTGGACCATTGAAAAGTTAAATCCAACTCCTATTCAAACGGCTTTTATAGAACCTCTTATAAATAAATTTATAAATAAAGCTTTTGCTCAAGGATATAATATTATCCCTCTAAAGAATCTCCCTCCACAACCATATATTCCCGCACCATCTAAATTAAATCCAGCTAAAATTTCAGAGACAAATAAGGCATATACTTGTAATTTAAACAAATCTTATGATGTTTTAAAATGTGATTTTAAACAAGCCGGACAATACAAAGTATCATTATATTTGCAAGACGGTCAAGATCCAAGTAAAGTTTCACAGCTCGAAACTTCAATTATCAATATAATATCTAACCCTCCTATTGCAGGGTTCACTATTATTAAATTAGGGAAAAATGCTCCGGCCCTTTATAAACTCAATGCTTCTGCTCTTAGTTTTGATCCTGATGAAAGCAATAATAATAATTTAGAATATAGTTGGAAAATTAATCCCAACAATTGTGTAGTAATTGGTTATGCTAATGAAATATCTACTGCTGATCTTTTAGCAGCTGCCACTTCATCTAGTTCTGCACAAACTTCTTGTTCATCTTTAAAAGACTATAGTTTGAAATCTGCTCAACCGGTAGTAAAATTTACCGCAAAAGGTGATTTTACAGCCACTTTACAAATTAGAAATTATTTTGAACAAAATTCCATTTCAAAACCATCAGGACAGTCAATTACAGTTAATAATATTTTAGATTTGAGTTGGGGAAATATGATTCCCACAGCATTCTTAAAAGTCCCTGGTGCAACCTCCACTGGTGCCGATCAGATTCCTCAACGTGTTAACAATCAACCAGTGGGAGCGGTTACTTTTTTATTCAAAAGTTCACAAGCTATTAGTTGGGAAATGAATTTTGGTGATGGAGAAACTCAGGATGGTGATTTTAGTAATCTTAATGCAAACGGTGAAGTTGTAGTAACTCACAACTATACCAAAATTGGAAAATACAAAGCTAAAGTAACTGTTTATGATGCGGATGATATTGAAAATTCTATAACTCGAAATATCACTATCGGAAATGGAACAACACCAGTTGCAGTGATTTCTATCTTTAAAAATCAAGTTGAAGTCCAACCTGAAGATGTTTCTACCGATCAAGGTAACTTTCAGAATACCATTATCGTTTCCCGTCAGGACCAAATTACTTTTAAAGCCAACCAGTCAGTCAATACTGATGGCACTGGAAAAAATTTAAAATATGATTGGAATATTAATGATGGAGATAAACGTTCTCTCGATAAACAGGTTAATTATCAATTTAAAACTCTTTCACAACAGGGTGAACTTTTTAATACAAAATTAATTGTCACCAACCAAAGAGATCTTACTCAAACCGCTGATGATAGTGTTAATTTTTTGGTAGTCGGAATACCTCCCTATGCACGCTCTCTCAATGCAGTTCCTCAAAATTCAAATTTAACCACACCAGTAAGTGTAAAATTAACAGCCAATGGAGTGAAAGATCCAGACGGTCATGTCGTTCAATACACTTGGTGGTATTCCCCAGCCAATGATCTTACACAAAGATTAGGGTTACAAATCACCACTTCACCAACCGCTACAATCAACATTGGCACACGTGGAAATCAGGGTGAAAAACATAAATATATATTTGGTTTAGAATTAACCGACAATGATAATCTAGTTGTTTCAACAGATTATCAAGGATCAGATTCTTCAAAATCATTAAAACTATTATTACCAACAATTGAAGTAACCAATGGTGCCAATAAACCACCAATCGCCAAATTTTCTGTTGATAAAACAACTGTTAATGTTGGTGACTCAGTGAATTTTATTTCTGCATCATCCGATCCAAATGTCGGAGGAGGAATAAAAAATTATCAATGGGATTTTGGTGATGGAACGCAAGATAGTGGCCCAAATAAAGCTTCTGTTTCTCATATTTATAAAAAAGCAAATATAAATGGTTATAAAGTACGTTTGACCGTAACCGATGTTTCCGATTCTACTTCCACATCTGACACTATTAAGATTTATGCTGAAGCTCAAGCTAAACCTCCAGTCGCCGCTTTTATTTCAAAGCAACAGGGAACAACCAGAACTGTAAATTTCACTAATAAATCTACTGCTGATACAGGGGCAGGTGCATCTTTAAAGAAATATGCATGGGATTTTAATATTAATGTTGATTCTAACGGTGATGGAATTAAAAATAATGACTTAGATTCCACTGATCCAAGTCCTACTCATACTTATGATAATTATGGGATTTATCGTGCTAAGCTCACAGTTGAAGATTCGATAGGACAGCAAAAATCAGTTACTAATTTTGTAAATGTAAAACCTGCTGGAATAGTCAGTCCCAATACTAAATCTTCTCCCTCAACACCCATTTCAACATCATCCAATAAAAGTCTAGGGGCAAATCTTTTTGAAGCCTCTAACTCAGTCAATCCATTCCTTCTCTATGGATCTCTAATCGGTTATGTTATACTCCTTTTGATTTTTCGTAGAAAAAATAAAAATAAAATTGAAGATTAAATATGCAAACACCAAATTCAAATAATCAACCTCAGCCGAATCAGCAACCAAACCCTCAACAAGTCCCGCAACCGAATCAACAACAGGTTCAGCAACCAAATTCTCAACAAGTCCCGCAACCGAATCAGCAACAGGTTCAGCAACCAAACCCTCAACAAGTCCCGCAACCAAATCAGCAACAGGTTCAGCAACCAAATTCTCAACAAGTCCCGCAACCGAATCAGCAACAGGTTCAGCAACCAAACCCTCAACCAATTAAGCAAATTCAGGGTACTCCTCGCGCTGTTCCTACTTCACCAATTTCACAATCCCAATTAGTTCAATCTAATCGACCACCACGCCAAGGTCAACCACGACGAGGAGGGGGCGGTCCAAATCCACGCAAACTGTTAATGGGATGTATTAGTTTCTTTGGTTGTTCATTAATTTTATTTGTCATCTTCGTTGTGGCTTTTGTTGCATCTACTTCTGCCAGCGGTTCCAATGGACTGGCTCAAGCTTTAGGCGTTAACGCTGCAGATTTCACGAATACCTTAATTACCTTAACAAATCTAATCTTTGGATTGCTTGTTATGATTCTTTTCTTTGTAATGATAATTGGCTTTGCCAAAAATCTAGCCGCTCCCAAAGTTGATACAGTTGCCAAATCAAAAGGTTTAAAACAAGGACTAATCGCCCTTTTGATTTTCGTGTTATTACTTGGTATTTGGGTGGTCGTTTATCTCTATCTGATCGGCAAGAGAGTTAATATTCCAACTTCACCCAATCTAACTACTTTTCAAACAACTCCTGCCAAAACAACACGCCAGATTGCACCATTTAAGGTCACCTTCAATGCCACTAAACTACCTTATAATTCCAATCAAGTGAATATAGTTTTCTATCAATGGGATTTTGGAGACAATTCTCCCACCTCATCAACACCGATTGTTACTCATACTTACACGACCGTTGGACAATATACTGCTAAATTGATAGTTACGGCTCGCAATAAAACAACACATAAAGAATTGAACCAAAATTTTTCTAAATTAATAACAATAGTGGGTGCTAAACTGGTTGCTGGTTTCACTATTACACCCAGCACAGGTCCTGCACCTTTAACAATTGCTTTTGATGCCAGTAAATCTGCTTCACCGGGTGGTAAAATTACCGCTTATGATTGGGATTTTTCAGGTCACAATACTTTTAAAGATGGCTCTGGCAAAACAGTTAGCCATACCTTTGATAAAGAAGGGGATTACAAAGTCGCATTACGCGTCACCGATAATACCGGTCAAAAGCCTGTGATTTTAAGTAAAACAATTACGGTTACAGGTCCTAATATTCCTGTTCCAATAATTAATATTCCGACAACAGATGGTAAATATTATACCAATACTCAATATGCTTTCTCTGGAAATAAAACTACTTCTCCAAATGGCAATATTACCAAATATGAATGGGCATTTGGAGATAACAGCCCTCATGCCAATACTAGAAATGCCGATCATACTTATACCAAAGCCGGGAAATATGATATTTCTTTAACTGCGACTGATGTGCAAAATAAAGTGGGAAAAGCAAGTCAGACAATTACCGTTATAAATAGGGCTGTTCCACCAATTGCTGTTATAACCACAACTCCCGCGGTAGATAGCAAAACACATTCTATTTCTGGACAAGTCCCTTTTGAAATTTCTTTTTCTGGAAAAAAATCACATGATTCTGGAAATATAATTGATTATAAGTGGGATTTTGATGGAAATGGAACCAATGATGCCGCTGGACAAAGTGTGAAATATGTTTATAAAAAGGCCGGTGTATATAATGTTAAACTTACAGCTATTGATGCAAATGGCTTACAAGGGTCAACTGTTCAGGTCGTTAAAGTTACCCCACAAGGACTACAGGCCAGATTAACCGCTGATAAGGTTGAAGGAACTGCCCCATTAACAGTTAATTTTGATGCTACGGGATCAACCTATCCGAGCAAACAAATTTCCAGTTATGAATGGAACTTTGGAGATGGTTCTCCAAGAAGAATTGATGCTGGAACCGTCTCTTATAAATACACATCAATTGGCACATTTACCGCCTCAGTTACAGCAAAAGCTTCTGATGGCAAGACTTCAACAGCAACTTTAGTAATCAATGTTCGACCAATTGCCCTTACCGCTTGTTTTGTACCATCATTAGAAAGTGGACCAGCTCCCCTCAGTGTAGAATTTGATCCACGTTGTTCACAGGGTGCAGTTGCCAAATATTCATGGGATTTTGGTGATGGAAATACCTCAATAACACGCAAACCAACTGAAACATTCACAAAGCCTGGAACTTATCATATTACTTTAGAAGTTACCGATAACGATAATGTTATTGATACATTCTCCAAAAATATTCTTGTTACTGGAACAGTTTTATAGTACAGTAAAATAAATAAAATTTAAGATGAAAAGAAAACAATCCACTAAATATTTTGCTGTATTAGTTGCAGCGATTCTTCTGATCTCAATCGTTGTTCCATTTCTCGCAATAATTCATTAATTACTGATTTACTATTCTAGTAAATAAATAGTAGGTTCATTCAGAACTGCCGATTTTATAAATATTGGCAGGGGATGAGGGATTCGAACCCCCGAATGCCGCCTTCAAAGGGCGGTGCCTTACCACTTGGCTAATCCCCTAGATGCACTATTAATTAAGTACCCAAAGATTTTAACAAATACAAATGTAAAGTCAAATAACCAAAAAAAATCAAATTTAAAATTCACTTTATTCTCAATTATTTTTTTACAATTAAACTTTCATCATAATCTGTTGGAGCCTCAAAGCCAAGTAGGTTTATTACTGTTGCGGCAATATTTGATAATTCCCCATTTTTTTTATTAGTATTTAATTCAAAATGCATTTTTGAGAAATCCGTAATCAAAATAAAAGCTACTGGATTTAAAGTATGTGAAGTTTTTGCTTTATAATTTCCATCATCATCTTTAATTAGATTTCCATTTTTATCAATTTCATACATTTCTTCCGCATTACCATGATCGGCAGTAATCATAATCACTCCATTTTTTGCTAAAACAGTTTCTACCAATTTTTTCAATTCAATATCTAGTGCTTCCATTGCTTTAACTGTTGCTTCAAAATTACCGGTATGTCCAACCATATCTCCATTTGGATAATTTACCCTTAAATATTTATAAGTTCTGGATTTTACAGCCTCAATTAATCGATCAGTAATTTCTTTTGCTTTCATTGCCGGTTGTTTTTCAAAAGGAATCAAATCACTTGGGACCTCTTCATAAAATTCCAAATTTTTATTAAATTTTCCAGACCAGTTCCCATTCCAAAAATAAGTAACATGTCCAAATTTCTGAGTTTCTGAAATCACATATTCAGTAATACCATTGGCAGATAAATATTCACTTAATGTTCGATCAATTGCCGGTGGCTGAACTAAAAATATCTTCGGAATTTTTAAATCCCCATCATATTGCATAATACCGGCAAAAATTACTTTTGGCCATTTTACTCGATCAAATTTTAAAAAATCCTTTTCTTCAAAAGCACGACTAATTTCAATTGCACGATCTCCTCTAAAATTAAAAAATATAACAGCATCACCATCATTAATTTGACCAACCGCATTGCCATTTTTCGCAATTATAAATTCCGATAAGTTTTGATCAATTACTCCAGAATTTTCTTTTCTCAAAGTCTCCACAGCTTCTTTAGCTGATCCAAATTGTCGTCCTTCTCCCAAAACTTGCACTTTCCAACCACGCTCAACCATACCCCAATCAGCACCATATCTATCCATCGTAATAACCATCCTGCCACCCCCAGAAGCAATTTCAACATCAAATTTATCATCTCTCAAATTATCCATAAATTCTTCAATATCATCTATATATTTCAAAGCAGAGGTTTCACCAACATCTCTGCCATCTAGCAAAATATGTAGTCTTACTTTCCCAAATTTTTCTATCTTTGCTTGTTTGATTAAAGCCTTTAAATGATTAATATGAGAATGAACATTCCCATCAGATAAAAGCCCCATTAAATGTAAAGTTCCCCCTAATTTATTAATCGAAATAATATCTTGCCAAACCTGTCCACGCCAAATTTCTCCAGACTTAATAGCTTCATTAACTAATTTGGCTCCTTGCACAAAAATTCTTCCAGCACCCATAGCATTGTGACCCACCTCGGAATTTCCCATATCTGAATCAGTAGGAAGTCCAACCGCAGTACCATGAGCTTTTAATTTAATCCATGGATATTTTCCAAACAAACTTTTATAAAAAGGCATATTAGCAGATTCAACCGCATTACCAATTTTATGCGGAGAGAGTCCAACACCATCTAAAATCACTGTGACAACTGATCCGGCTACAGGATCAAATATTTTTGATTTTTCTAATTTTAATTTCATCGTCAACTTATTTTTAAGAAATTATTTCTTTATACCAGGGGCATGCTTTAGATAATTGACATGCAACACAATTTGGATTTTTCGCTTTGCAAACATCACGTCCCAAATCAATAATATAATGTGAAAGCATGCCCCATTCTCTTTGTGGCACCAAAATCATCAAATCCTTTTCAATTTTATTTGGATCAAGCTGATTTGTCCAACCAAGTCTGAAAGAAATCCGTTTAACATGGGTATCAACCACAATTCCTTTATTTTTTCTAAAAGCATTCCATAAAACAACATTAGCGGTTTTTCTGGCAACTCCGGGCAAAGAAAGTAATTGATCCATTTGATTTGGTACTTCACTTTTAAAATTTTTAACTATTTTTTGGGCAGATCCAATAATATTTTTAGTTTTATTTTTATAAAATCCAGTTGAACGAATTAATTTTTCAACATCACTTTTAGAAACCTTGGCAAAATCTTCAACCGTTTTATATTTGGCAAACAACAGGGGAGTCACCATATTCACCCTTTTATCGGTACATTGTGCTGATAAAATAGTAGCTACTAAAAGTTGCCAAGCATTTTTAGAATTAAGAGAGCATTTTGCATGCGGGTAGGCTAATTTTAATAATTTAAAAGTTTTAAAAAAGTCTTTTTTACTTTTTTCAATAATTTTATTACTCAACTTGTTTTTTTTCTTTTTATTTTCCATAATAGTCACCGCAAAAACATTCTATATGTCAAAAAACAGTGTACTGCAAAAAATCAAGTCACTCAAAGCAAAAACAAATTGGCTCTATTTATTACTTTTTTTCAATATAATTTGGAGTATTTTAAGTGCTTATGCCGATTTTAATTGGCTCAGCCAAGTGCCCTATTATTTAATTTTATTTACTTCCATTTGTTCACTTTACCCACCACTTTTAGTGATCTGGGATTTAATTTATATTCATATAAAAAAAGTGCCAGTCTGGTTTACGGAATTATTATTTATTGGACTTTTTACTTATGGAATTGCTGCTCAAATTTATTTTCCTTTACTAATGCTTTGGCATGGATTCAATTGGCATGATTTTGGCAGCATGTTTTGGGTGGCAGCTTATGGACTGCAAGCTTTTGTCATCAAATCAGAAATCAAAAATTTATCATGGAAAAAGATTTTACCTGCCATTTTATTTTTCACCAGCGTAGATATTACACATTATTTTTATCCAACTTTTTTAGATTACACCCTACCTGGTTATCCACTTGCTCTAAAATATTTTTCAGCGTTTTTAGTGGTGACATTACAAATAAGTGCCATAATAATCACATTGAGACTTTCACAAAAAAATACTATTCACTAACAGCCCCCTGCAATTCTACCATCTTTTGCACAGATATTTTTCCGGTATTTTTTTTAACCGGTACTTTACCATCAATATTTCTAACTTTTTCATAATCTCCCAAAGCCTTTGCCTTATATTTTTGAGGTAAAGATTTTAGATTTAAATAAGCTAAATTCAAGTAATTTAGTGGATCTTGATATACTCCATCTCTAATGATTTCAAAATGCAAATGAGGACCGGTAGTATATAAACCTGCACCTTTAGTACCCGGAGTAGCACCGGAAAGCCCGATTATCTGTCCTTCTCGCACAGTTTCTCCTACTTTCACATCAATCTCTGAGACATGTCCGTAAACTGTCATAAATCCATTAGCATGAGCAAGGATTATATAACTATAACCATATCCATTATCTTTTGCTTTATAAACTACACCTGGAGCTGGAGCCTTAATTGGTGTTCCTTGATAAGTAGGAATATCAATCGCATTATGCTGCATTCCAAATATCTTAAAATAAGATTTATCATGAAAATAAGCACTAATTCCACGATAAGGACTAACAGGCCAGCGGGGTTGGAATAAAGCATTATATCCATGTGCGGTTTGTAAATATTCATAAATTGCCTTATCGGAAGTTGTTTTAAGCAAACTTTTATAATCATTAGGATTAAAATCCCTGCCTTGATCCTTCATTCTTTTTTGAATAAAACCCAGATTTGATTTCAATGTGGAAATATCATGCAAAACTTGTTCTTGTTCTATTTTTGAGGTAGCTAACAATTGTTGATAAATTTTTTCCTGACCTTTTGTTCGATCTAACAGGGATTCCTTACCCCTTTTCCTAATCTCGTATTCATTCTTCTCTTTAGTCAATTTATCGTTTAATATATATAGATTATGTCTATCTATATATAATTGTGCTTGTTCCGTTTTTTGTTTCTTTATTAAAATTGCCAATTTTTGAATCATTCTTTGACCGGTTTCTTGAAGAATTTCCGCATATTTTAAATTATTTAAAATATCACTAATCTTCTGTCCACTTAAAAGTAATTTTAAAGTTGAAATTTGATTATTGGCACTTTGATTTTTAATTGTATTCCCTTCAATATAAAGAGTTTTTAAATAATCAGCAATATTTTGCTTTTGAAAGGAAATTTCAGTATTTAAAACTTCCAAATCATTTTGTAAAGATTCAATTTCCACTGCTTTATCTTGAATTTGAGTTTGGACATTACTAATTATTTCTGCAGAATTTTTAATTTGGGTATCAAAATTATTTATTTGATCTTGTAAAGTATTCATTTTTATTTCCAAACCTGAAACCTTTTGCTGACTATCGTTCACATTACCATTAATTGTTAAGAGAGTTGATTCATTAGAGTGAATCTCTCCATTTAATTGTCCTAAAAACTGTATAGTTTTAGCTGCTTGAATATCGCTAAGTTGTTGTTCTGTTGGTAAAGGATTATTATTTGTATTTTGATTATCGTTTTTTGTAGCATTTTGGGCAAAAGAAACCAGACTGGATGCTGGCAAAACCAACATAGCCAGAGTAATGCCCAATATCATCAGCTTATATATTAATTCCCTAATTTGATTTTTATTTTTTATATTCATATTAATCTTTATATTATATCAAAAATGATGTTTTTAAACAAGGTAACTGGGTCTGGAACAAGCCAAAAAGACTTGCCAAAATGAATTGAAAAATGTATTGCAAAAGTGTATTTCTTCAATTAGTATCCAAACACTGCTATTTCTTATTCCAAACTTATTTTGGAATCAAATTATTAACAAAAATCTATATGGCACATAAGAAAGCCGCTGGTTCTACCAAAAACGGTCGAGATTCCATCGCCAAACGTCTGGGCGTTAAAATATATGGAGGGCAGGTAGTCAAAGCTGGAAATATCATTGTTAGACAGCGAGGTACCAAATTTTTCCCTGGAGAAAATGTTGGTATTGGAACTGATCATACTATATTTGCCTTAAAAGACGGCATTGTAAAATTTACTGAAAAACAGCTTCGCAAATATAACGGTCAAGTTCATAAAGACAAGTTTATCAATGTTGAATAATGCAAGGTATTGATAATTTCCTTGGTTTTGAAAATAACAATCAACAAGGCAATCCTGAAGCTTTACGCCAATTTCAGGAAAGGATGAAAGTTGCCGCTCAACAGATCAAAGCTATTAAAGCCGGCGAACAAAAGCAAAAAAAGAAAGAGGATGAATTAATTAACATTCTTCTCTCTTTTATTAAGTCAAATCAACGCGAAGATATTATTGAATTGGTAACCGTCCTATTACATCATAATCTGCCAGCATCCTTTATAATATCTCTGATGATAATTTCCAATCATGAATTACAAAAATCTAGCGGTTTAATCCTTAAATCACCCGCATCGGTTTCCGAAAAAACAGATGATTCAGAAACAATTACCGATATTGCATTACCATTCAATTCAATTCCAATTCATTTAAAATTAATCATTGATAGCTGGTTATCAGAAATAGAAAAAATTTATACAGAAAACTATGAGCGGATTTCTCTCAGAGCTTATCTCGGTGAAAAATTACATATTGAAATTATCAAATTAGCTACCATTTCTTTAAATGATTTACTTAAACAAAACAATGTCTATCTCAATCAACAAAAATTAGAACAATTTATTTCCGCTATTCTGCATGAAATTTTGAAAAAAAAACAACATACCCTTCTTAATAATTCATCTTAAATTGGGGTGTCTAGTGGGGCTCGAACCCGCGACCTCCGGGACCACAACCCGGCGCTCTAACCAACTGAGCTATAGACACCATATAAACTTGACCGCAAAAATATAACACGGCTTTTCAAAAAATCAAATCGGCACCGGATGTTTACGCAAAAAATTTTATATCATAGCGTTTTCGGGAGGGCATCAGAAAGAAATATCAAGAAACTTCTACAAAGAAATAACAAGACCCCATCTGAACTTGCCAGACGGGGGTAATTGTTACTCAGGAGTATCAACGCCCTAGAAAAGCCTCAATATCCTAAAAATTAAATGGAAACAACTATAACTCGACACTGAATTGATGTGACTCTCTTAGTTTACCAAAAATTTTCTAAAAAGCAATAAAATTATTCAAATTAAATGCAATTAAGGTTGAATCATACGCACGACTGGCAAGATTATAGGAAGAATTAATCGTATCAAAGCCAAATTCATGTCCACCAAAGATTTTATCTTTCATAAAATTATATTTCTGATTTAAAGCATAATTATCTACTTTCATCGCACGAAATTCTCGTCCATGCAAAACATAAAAATTAAATGTCTCTGCAAAATCCTCAAAAGGATCAGTCATCGCATAACCCGATACAAAGTCCTCTTTGCTGGCTGTAGATTTAATTATTTTTTCATTTGTAAAACTAATTCTATAAAATTTCAAACTCGGATCATCGTTATAAACCGGATTCTGACCATCCATAAATTCACTTTTTCCTGACCAAAAATTTCCAGTTAAATATGATGAATCAGTCACATGTCCGATTTCATGCATCAAAACACCAACAAGTTCAGCATCAGTTTCATTACTACAACGCAAAATAATAGTCCCTCCACCTCCAAGTCCACGGCGGGCACTATTATCAAAATGTAAAGTTAAATCCTTCACTTTTGAAGAAATCTTCTGAGGTAATTTTTCAAGTGTTAAATAAGTCAATTCTGCACAATGTTTCAATTTTGTTTGAGTGCCATCTCCTTCGACATCACTAAAATTTGAACCAAGATGAAGATTAATACCGAGCTTTTTTAGTTTTTTCAAATAATTAACAGAACTCTCCCCCAAATTCGCTTGTAGATCAGTTTTTTTTTCTAGATGAAAACTTGGATGAGCCAAAGGGATCACCAAAGAAATAGGTTTACTTAAATTAATCTGACTTGAATTTTCAAGATGTAAATTGGTTTGCATACCTGTCCCGATAGGGGAGAGTAATATTCCGATTAAACCGATTATGTAGAGTAGGTTAAACATCAAACAAACAGATTAAATGATCTATTCTGTTTATTTGTGTTTTAAGAGCGAACTATATGTCAAAAAAACCAAACTGTCAACGATTGATTTTCTATAAACTTTAAGTCTAGCTCTCGTTCTCGTTCTAAACTTGATTACCTCTTATATCTGGCAAAATATTCTACTTTATCGGTCTTTACAACAAAAACACTTCCCATTACCTGAATATCTTTTTTAACCCCTTTCAGATCAATATTATATTTTTTACTTAAAAACTGTTCCATCTTATTGATATTAGTTTGAGTGGTCGCATTTAACTTGTTATTATTGGAAATCTTCGTAGTCAATTCATCTTGAGTGATAAGGTATGTGTAACCATCACTTGCTTCTTTATATTTCACATTGGTCAATTTATCAATTGATGTATCAACTAAAGTTTCCTTAAAATATTTTGCTGCTAACACATTTTGTGGTGAAATATTCTTATCAATCGCATTATTTAAATCAGACGCATCTTTAACAGTATTACTAAATCGTGAACCAAACTTGACAATCTGAGCTATGGTTGGTTTTTTATGAAAAATAGCCTGATATTTTTCTCTGAACCAAGCTGCCGCACCGCTAGTTACTAGGGACTTGTAAGCTATCTCTAATTTATGTCCAATTCCATGAACAACCCCAGAAGCAATATTATCAGCTATATTAATATTTTTATCATTAGACATTTCAATTACTGCCACCTGATTATAAGAAATCACTGGTTGGTAATCGCTATATTTCTTTTGTAAATGTTCAACACCACCAAATCTATGGAAAAAAACTTCCAAGGCCTGATAAGCTTCATTAGGACGCATTGATGTTCCTTTAATCTCATGAGTTCCATCAGTCTTTGCTTTAGAATATCTATTCGCCAAACTTACCAAACTTTCATTACCCAACATTGAAAAACTTTTAGAAATTAATTCAGCATGTTTTTTATCTGTACCAAACGCTTTTTCAAAAAAATCTTTTCCTTCGACATCTGTTTTTAAATCTTCTGCTCGGTCAATCAAACTTTTCCCTGTAATTAATTCAAAAGCTTTATTAAGCATATAAGCTCCTCCCAAAGCAATTGCACCTGTTTTTAACCAACCACGTATTGATTTAACCGCATGGTTTTGACTTTTAAAAAACCAAATAGTTGAAATCAAAGCACCTGCGGCAAAAATAAATTTCTCATTTCCTGACCATTGATCCCAATTTTCTCCGATTTTCCCAATCTTATCTTTTAAAGTTTGGGTTAGTGAATCCATAGTTCCTGCTTTTTCTCCATGAATTTCATTAGTGATTCTTTTTTCCATATAAAGTAATCTTTTCGCTTTATTTCTAATTACCGCCATACTTTCCCAACCTCTTAAAACAGCAGCAGCATCAGAATTATTCATGCTAATTGGAGACGATTTTAATAAAGAAATTTCAGAATTAAATCGATGTGAATCATTAATCAATAAAAGATCAGTTTTACCCATAGATTGCAAAATATTCTGGGCATCACTAATTTCTTTATACATTTTTTTCTCAACTGCACTTGAAGAATTTTTTAGAATATCCAAACAAGCATTGGCATCTAGTCTATTATCAACATTATCAACGGTTATTGGTTTTGGTGCAGATTTTAAATATTTCAGAATTTTTGAACTATTTGAATTCTGAAGTTTGTGCGGATTCTCTAATGGTTTTGATCCAGACACTGGTGGTGATCCTTGTGGTGATCCTTGTGGTGATCCTTGTGGTGCCCTTTTATGCGTTGGTGCTCCAGTCATAATTAAGATTATTAATCTCTTTATTATAGCAGAAAATGAAGCTTAAAACAATGATTTGGAGGAACTAAGACTAAAATAAAAAACATTATACAATAATTTAGTCAATTTAGCTATTAGGATATAGAATATGATTTCAAAGTCAAAGTCCTGTTTAGCTTATTTATTATATTTAAATGTGATTTTAAATCTTTTTCACTCAATACTAGTGAATTGGATTTATGTTTAGTCCACCAGTAAATTTGATTTTGGGCACTCATTTGATAATTTTTAAAGTTCTGCAATACATCGGAACTTAGTAACCATTCACCTCTAGGATTTAATTTTTGTGAAATCCCCATGAATTTTGGATATTTCCCATATTAAATTTATAATTCCAAAATAAATTTATTTAATATCCCGATCTTTCTCTATCTCTATCTCAATCTTACTCTTTTTTTAGGATTGGTTCCTATTGCTTGATAATAATAAGGTGGTTGAAATTGGGGACTAGATCTAAAACCTCCATTATATTATCTACCTTTATTAATTACTTCTGATAAAGGAACACTTTCAGCGGGCAATCCATTTTCCAGATCACTTAATCTAAAAAACACGGGTTGTCGTCGTTGGCTAGGTTTATTAATGGTTGGTTTATTAACTTGTGGTTTGCCAGTTATGGATTTTTTACCACTTGTTAGTTTAAGAACTGGTTTATTAACGGGGGATTGATAATCATTAGGATTAACTGCCATTGTTTGAGTAGAATTACTTACAGAATTATCTGATTCAAGCAAGATCCCAGAAACAAGAGCAAGACTAGTCGCCGTCAAAACAGCCATTCCTGTTTTCCCGTGAGTCTTTCTAACTTTTTTAAATTTATTACTAGTTTTTTTAGGAAATGAGGTTAAATAATATTTTGCTTCATCTACTACAGAACCTTTCCACCATTTCGTTATTTTTCTTTTTTTAATATCTAACTTATCCAATATTAAGTTTATCCGTTTAGTAAACCATGATTTTTCCCTATTTTGAAAATTTTTCTTCTTTTCCTCTCTATTTTTTAACTTATCAGCTATTGCCAATTTACCTCTTAAATAAAAGGATTTCTCTTTAAAATAATCTAAGGATTCCTGATATGTTTTGCTATTGAAATATTCATCAATTTTAATCAATTGTTTGTCTAATTGAACTTTTGCCCAAATAACTTTTAATCTTAACAATTTTTGCACTTTGGAATGAAGCTTAGCATCTTCAATATCTGTATCAAGAATATATTTTGCAAAATCCAAATCAGATTTCACTAATTCGGCAATTGCTTCAATCCATGCTGCCCTTATAGTAATTTGATAATTATCTTCTGCTTCTTCTTTTTGCTTTTTTTGTAAAGTCAGTAAATCATTATAATCACGATCGGCATTATTGTAGACTACCCCTTTTATAAAATGAAAAGTTTCATTTGGAATTGTCCAGCAGAAGAACTTAGTTGCATCTTTTATACGTTTAGCAGAAGTAATATTCTGTCTTACTTTCCAGTATAAATATTTTTTCTCTATTTCTTTGCAATGAACCAGTGCATATAAATTTATTTTACTTAATGCCTGTTTTGAAATATCACGATTATTTTTCCCTTTAGTATCTTCAAAATCCTCTTCAATTTTAGGTTTTAGTAAAATGGAGGGAGCCTTATTTAATAATTCTGTTTCATTTTTTTTAGGATTTTTTTTCTCAGCACTTTCTCCCATATCCAGGGATTTTGGATAAACAGCTTTTTCCTTCACAACATTACTATCCACAACATTACTATCCACAACATTACTATCCACAGCATCCGTTTTAGTATCTGGTTTTTCATGATCAATAAAAATTTGTCTCAATTCTTTAATATCTACCGATAAAAAAGAAGGTGAACTAGCTCTTCCCGTTTTTTCTATATCTAGAATACCCGTCTTATCTGAACTATCCATATTAGGAGGAGCAGGTAGGGTTGATATTCTATATTCAGAAACAAATATTTCTGGCGCGGAAGATCTTGACACCTCTTCCCTTTTCTCAATACAAACATCAGATACTGCAGAGGAAGTGCAATTAGCAATCTCTCTTGTCTTAGAAGGAGTATGGGATTGTCTTTCTTCCTTTGCCTTTATTAATTCATCTTGATAAAGCATCAGCAGTGTTTTTGCTTGTGTTTCATTTAATTTATTAATTTGTTCTTGACGCAATCTTTTACCATCTAGAACGGCTTCAATAATACTTTCTGTAAATTCTGCTCTACCTTGTCCCATATATGATATATAATAATTTAATTCTTAATTAACTTTAATATATCAATTTAAAATAATATTAAAATTTTCCTAATAATTAAAATTGATCTTAAGATAAAAAATTACACTAAAAAAACATAATAAGTCAAGTCCAATTGTGTTTTTACACCTAAATTTAATTTTTATTTCAAGAAAGTTGCTTTCTAATCTTTTTAAGACTGGTTTGCTCTCGCTTTCTTTTAACATTTTCAGCAATTTCTTCCATCGTTTTTATAGTCAATTTCATCTTATCTTTAGCATTGATAAACAAACTTCCCAAAAATTTTGACTGCAATTTAAGATAATTTTCCATTTTACATAGCAAGATTTTGTCTGCCTTTTCTAAAGTTATATTCATTTCTGCAATTGCTTCTTGTTGATCAAAAAGAATTTGATTAAATTTAGAAATAGATCTTTCCATTGAATTTTCAAAATAAATAATATTTCTCTTTTTTTCTTTTTTCATTTTTATTCAAATAATATCTGATATGTATTATCGTGCCTAACTTCTTGAGCAAGCTCATCCCATCTATTTTCACCTATTATCATTTTAAGTTTATTTAATTTATTAACCCCCTTTTTCACCATATCTTCATTTAATATGACATTGTTCAATAATAGAACCATGTCAAATAAAGTTGTTGGTTTTCGATCTAATTTCAGTTTAAATTTAGGTCTAAACTTTTCAACTTCACCTAATAGAGATTTACCGAAAACATTCCCTGTAAAAAGAAAAGCAAGCAATCTGTTACAGTTTTTTAAACCTTCCAAAATCTTCGGTAAAGATTCATCTTTAAATTTTTTTAATGATTTTAAAATCAAAACCATTTTTATCGCCGTCTGAAAATTAAAATTTGTAGTTATAGATAAACTTTCCATTGCTAATTTCTCCAATTTTGCATTCTCAGTATTTTTATCTTCATCGTTATCTAATAGAGCATCTACTTTTATTAATACGGGTGCCTCCTTGGATTTAATGATTACTTTATCTCTTAATTGCGAAATAACACTATCTGTAATTCTGCTTGTTTCTTCTCTCCTTAGAGAATCTTTTTTAAAGAAAAAACTATATACATCACCAGAAAGCATTAATGCAGCTAATTTTTGATCATTTAAATGTTTTAAGTATTTTCTTACATTTTCCAATTTATCTCTATGAAAAAGCACGGTATTTATAAATCGTTTAACAAACTTGATTGAACTCATATTTAATCTTTGATTTTCTTTTAGTATAATTTTTTTACCATTATCTATGTTCAAAACTCCATCATATAAACTGAACAGTTCGGTTTCATATTCAATTAAATTTTCCATCATTAAAAGAAAATCATCCTGCTTATTTTCTTTTAAATAATAATAATACTTATTAATTGTATGAACACTTTTTTGCGGTAAATGACTTATTAATTTGGCAAATTTTTTTCTTCCGTTTTTTAACACATCTTCATCAATCTTCAGCTTTTCCTGTTCCTCCACCTTTTCCTGTTTTTCGATCAACTGTTCCTCCACCTTTTCCTGTTTTTCGATCAACTGTTCCTCCACCTTTTCCTGTTTTTCGATCTTCCCATTTCTTCGCTCCAATGCTGATACCGACCCCTTCAGATCTATGATATTACCAAGACGTTCATATAAATATTGGGAAATTCTGTTTTCATCTTCACTATCAATTTTAAATTCAGAACTGGTTGTTTGAATCTGTTTTCCTAATTTATATAAAATATCCTCATTTTTGATGCTAAAGAAATAGCTTAACTCAGGAAGAATATCATTCCTTTCAGCCTTTTTTTCAAAAGCAACAATCTTTTTTCTCAATTCCACCAACTTTTTTATAGCATATTCTCTAGCATGATTTTGTCTATTTTTATCGTAACTAAAAGTAGCTACAAGTTTTTGGGCATCAATAATTCGTGCTATCTCATTGCCAAAAAGCTCAAGAAGAATCTTTCGTGGAGCGGCATTAATATATTTTAAAGATTCATTACCAGTTTTCTCTTGAACCAGTAGATCAATATTAATTTGAAGATCAGATATTTGTTGGTCTGATTCTTCATTTTCTTTTCCCATCTCTTTCAACCTTTTTTCATATAAACTGTTAATTGCATGTAAATCATGTTTAGTAAGCTTTTTACCGCTTTCAAAAAATGTCTTTAAATTCATATTTATTAAATCGACAATCTTTTTAATGTCACTGATTAATGAATGTAAGCCGGAAATATTAGCTTCATATTCAAATTTTTTCACGTTTCTTCCATTAAGATGACCCAAAAAATCTTTACAAAGATTAAGTATCCAGCCAAGTCCTTCACTATAAGTCTCAATTTGAATCTGAGATAATTCAGATAACTCCTTTCTTCTGGAAAATTTATTTAATACTTTATCAGTGAATGAAGGATGTGTAAGTTTCTCTTTAGTTAAGTTTGAGATCACCTTCTTTTCAATCTCAAGCAATGTATCCGGAATAATAATTTTTTTTTGATACTCGACTTGCAGGAAATCTTTTAAAAATGATAAAAGCACATGATTTATTTGACTTGAAGCCTCATATAACAATTTTCTTTCCCTTAAAGTATTAGTCAAACCTTGAAGGGTCACAATTCCCTCACCAATTTCCCCAAGACATTGAATATCTAGATTTTTAGGTTTCAATTTAAGGTGTTGCTGTCGTAATAAATTTCCAATCAAAACTTCAGTCTTATTTGAATATTTTTCATATTGTTTATAAAGAAGTTCTAATTTATCAATTTTTCCATTTTCAATTCCTAATGAATCATTTAATTCAGAATATTTTTCTTGAACTAATTTTGTATACTCAGAGAGTTGGTCATTCGTAATATTAAAATTTTCATTAACAATATCAATTAATAATTGAACATAATATTCAGGAGAATAATTTCCACTTGCCAAACGTCGTTTCAATAATTCCCAAGCACTATATTCAATCAATAACGTCTCATCCAATCTCAATTTATATTGTGCCATTATTGTTGCATGTATATTGAGTAACCGATTTCCAGAGCATTTATGTTGATCTACAAGTTGATTAATTAACCAGTCAGAAATAAAATTTTCATCTTCTCTATTAAAATCTCCATTTTCTATAAGTTGCAAAATAATAGAGCTATATTCATCAGTTAATTTTCTATCAGCCTTGTTCAAGCCAGTATATTCACTAATTTCATCAAAAAGTTTCATTGAAAATAATAATTATTTATTTTTAAAAAATTTTGCGTTTTCCACCAATTCATCAAACAAATCTGAAACAGTTTTTAAAAGAAGTTCATTAATACAGGGAATAGAAGGAGCAATAACAGAAATAGCATCAATTTCATCAATATTAGGATGATCTTCCAGAATTTTTCTAAATAAGAAAAATTCACGCTCAGTAAATGAATCTATCAAAACATTAATTACCCTTTCTGAAAGTATCTGTATAATTTCTTCTATCAATTCTTGTTTTATCTTCGGTTCAGCACTATTCATCCCTGTCTTTTTTAAAATTGCTTCCGCAAATTGGGCGGCATTGAAGAGATCAAACGAAGAAGCTAATTGTTGTACTGTTTTTTTACTCATTATTATTCAACAGATAAATTTGATATTGTCAGCCCAAATTGCTTAGACATATATTCCAATCTTGCATATTCCACAGCAATTTCTTGCTTTTTAATTATGATATTATTGATTCTTGATTGTAAAATTTTCTGATAATTTACACTATAATTTTTAGATTTTATTACAGCTAATTTATCAGTTAGATCATTTATTTTTGCAGTCAATCTTTCTGCTTCTCTTCCTAAATCTAGTGGCTTAGTTAATAAATAATTTTGCATTGCATTTTTACTTAGTCCACGATAAGCCCCACCCGGAATATTTGCGACCGCTCCAATAGCATCCCCAACCAATCCGAAGATTTTCCCTCCAATAGACCCCGCTATATAAATAGGACGAGCTATCAATCCTCCAGGGTATGAAGTATATTTACCAATAGAACCTTTATCTTTAGTATTCGCATCTTCATTTTTTACAAAACGGTTTTTACACCATTTAGCAAATCCTTTAGTTCCTCTCCACAGAGCGGCAATACCCGCTTTTGATTTTCTCATATACTTATCCATTTTTAAATTAGTACCAATTTTATCTATCACCTGAGTTAATTCCAAAGTCTCATAATAATCTCGTGCTTCAGCTTTAGAGAGATTATTATCTTCAACAAATCTAACAGCATCTTCCACTCTGGTTTTTAAATTTTTTGAATTTTCTGCCTTTTCTTGCAGAGTATCCAATCTAGTTTGAATTGCATTTGCCTTATTTTCAAAAAATGATTGCCGCGCAGAACCATCTAGATGGTTCTGCGCTTTTTTATGTAAATCATCTATCATCAACTCAAGTTGCTTAATTTGTTCATTATTAATTTTTTCAAGTTTTTCCCCACTTCTTTGATTTACCAACTTTTTAATTAATTTTTTAGAAAATAAAATTTTCCAAAAAGCATCAGGTGATTCTAAATCACTTATTAATTCATTTTCCACTTCTTGTTCTTTAATACGAAATTGTTTTAAAAACTTTAAATAATCTTGTTCTGTAACATGTCCTTCTCTATTTGCAGTTTCTAGCATTTTTCTAGTTTCAGTCTCCACTTCCAATTTTTGTAGAGTTCCAATCAAACCGACTAAATCCCAGTCTCCACTAATTACTTTAAATTTTGTTCCATTTTTATTGGACTGAAAACCTATAATAGTTGCTTTTAAAATACTAATAAATTCTTTAATCACTATCGGACTTGTAGGAGACTCCCCATTATATAAAATTTGGCGGATATCTCTTATTGAACTATATTTATTAATACCTTTAAATGCTGCAAATTCTGGTTTTTGATTAATTATTTGTTTTAAAATATCATGGCTACTTTGTTTTCCAATTTCCACAGGTTCCAAACCAATTTTGCTTTCTATTTTAGCAATCAGAGCAGCCGTGCGATCCCAAGCTCTCTTAGATCTCCCTTTTCCAAAATGTTTTATCTCTTCTTGATTAGATATTCTGTGAATATCACTATTTTCAGCTTCTTTTGAACGTAATCTAGCTTTTAGCTGTGCGTATGATTTAGCCTTCTCATTCATATCAGCCAGATCAATATGATTTTCATTACAATATTGTATATAAAAAATCCTTTCCATTAATTCAAACGGATTTAAATCAATATCTATGTTATTTGGAACAGAACGTTTTAAAAGCTGTTTTAACAATTCTTCAGCCGCTTTATTAACGTTAGCAGGATTAGGAGCAACGGCAGCATCATTAACAGCTTTGGCTACATTTTTAGATACTGTTGCCACATCTTTAGCAGTCTTAGCAACCGCCTCAGCGTCGGCAATAGCATCTTTAGCGGTAACGATAGCCTCTTCAGCGGACTCAGCGGCGGCAATATCACGAGTAAAAGTAGCAGCAAGAGTAGCAGCACGAACAGCAAGACCAGCATTGGCAGGAGCAGCGGCGGCAGCCTCAGCGGCAGTCTTAGCAGCAGCAGCATCAGCAGCAAGAGTAATAGGATTAGGAGCCAGAGGAATAGCGGCAGCAGCAATTTTAGCTGCTCTAACAGCATTCCTAGCGACTATAACAGCCTTTTTATCATCATTCTCCGCCTTTGTGGCTGCCGCTACCTCAGCAGCAGGATCATTGTTAATCTTATTAATAAAATCAGTTCTCATATCTTCAAGGGTTGCAAGACAAGCCTTAGCATCAGGCGATCTGTCTAAATCCTTAAAAACATTTGGTTCTAAAATCACTTCAATGTTTGATCTAAGACCATCGGAATATTTAGATTTGTCATAATAGTTCTCATAAAGACGGTTGGTATCAAAAATAGATGCAGAACCAATTTTTCTAGTCTCTCTATTTTCAATATCCATCAAAAGTATCAAATCCAAAAAGGGTTGATTGTTATTCAAAGTGTTTGGTGCACCGCTAGGTAGAACAATCGCGTTTCTAATCAGTTCTAACTCTTGCAAAGATGAGTCAGCTAAATTTTGAGTTAACTCATCAAAGAACATATCAAGATTCCCTCTAAAAGTTGCCAAACTAGGAGTATGTACGATTGCTCCAATCGCATCTATATCATCTATATCGCGCGCGTGAATATTAATCAGTTCTGCTTTTACTCTATTTGCAACAAATAATTTTTTTTGTTCAATAGATTCGGCATTACCAAATCTTTTCGTTACTTCCCTTTCTATTCCCCCGATTTTCCAACCATTAAGTTCATTCCTTTTTAAACCTAAAAAATATTTACCCCCTCTTAAATGAGCACTATAAAAATTTGTTTCATAAATATCTAGACCAGCCAGTGCCTTATATAACTCAGTTTGAACTCTCTCTCTTTTTAATAAATTTAGAATATTGTCAATACTCGTTCTATCGGCCAGTGTGCTATCTTTTTCCAATGTTCTGATCACATCCGATCTAACCCCTTTACGAATAAAATCAATTGTTTTCAACATATCTAAATTACGTTCAACAAATTCTTGTTCACTATCTACAAC
This sequence comes from uncultured Candidatus Peribacteria bacterium, assembly GCA_964526005.1. Taxonomy (GTDB): domain Bacteria; phylum Patescibacteriota; class Gracilibacteria; order UBA1369; family UBA1369; genus CAZGKO01. The sequence continues at coordinate 6,644 of CAZGKO010000007.1, read as the reverse complement.
TTCTTGAATCCGTTGTAGTGATTCTTCTTCTTCATCGGGCAACTCGCTACCACTACCTCTATTCCTATTTGGAATCCCTGTTCTATTTGCCATATAAAATATTTATTTTAATCTTTAAATTATAACATTTTTATTTATTGAAATAAAGTCTAATTTCCGTTAATCTACCCGCGAACTTCATATATTAAATCCAATTTTAGCATGAATATTACCGTCCAAAACCCTATAAATTCAGAACAAACCATTGAAATCGAACTTTCGGAAGTTGAAATGGAAAAATATTATCATCAGGCTATTCAGAAAATTTCCACTCAAATTAATATTCATGGATTCCGTCCTGGAAAAATTCCCACCGAAGTAGTTGAGAGAGAAGTAAAGAAAGAACAAATTTTTGCTACAGCTATTGATATGGCATTACCCCCTACTTATGCCGAAGCAGTGAAAAAAGAAAATATTGAACCGATAGGACATCCACAAATTAAGATAATTTCAGAGAATCCTCTTAAATATGAAGCAATTATACCACTTTATCCTGAAGTGAAAGTAGAGGATCAGTCTAAAATTAAAGTTTCAAAAGATTCCACAGAAGCGAGTGATCAAGATATTGAGGATGAAATTAAGAGAATGAGCAAACACCATTCTATTTATAAAGCGGTTGATCGGACTGCTAAACATAATGATAAAATGGAAATAGATTTTGACGGTTTTGACGAATCAGGAGTTCCTCTTGAGGGAACTAACAGTAAAAATCATCCTCTTATTTTGGGTGAAGATACTCTTGTTCCCGGCTTTGAAGCAGAATTGATCGGTTTAAAAAAAGGTGAACAAAAAGATATTACAATTACTTTTCCGGGTGATTATTTTCACACACCTTTCCAAAATAAAAAAGTCCGTTTTCATATTAAAGTAAATACTTTGGAAGAGGTTATTCCTCCAAAATTACATGATTTAATCAAGAAGGTTAGTGGTAAAGATTTAACTGAAGAAGCATTTAAAGCACTATTAAAAGAAAATATTTCTAAAGAGAAAATTCAACACGAACAGGATCGTCTTGAAAATAATTTACTCGAACAAATTCTTAAACATACCAAATTAACAATTCCTCACGGTTTAATTGATGAGGAAATTAATTATATGATTGATGAGCAGAAACAAAATATTGAGAAAAGGGGAATGAAATGGGAAGATTATTTAACATCAAAAAATCTTACACAGGAACAACTTTATAAAGAATTGCATCCTGATGCTGAAAAAAGACTGACTTTGCGATTTGGAGTACAACAACTATTCAAAGAATTAAATATTGATATTACCGAACAAGAATTACAAAAAGCTTGGGATAATGAAATGAAAATTTTATCTAGTCTTGATTATTCCCCAACCGAGCTTGATTTAAACAATCTGAAGACCAAACTAAAAAATAAACTTAAAATGGAAAAATTAGTTTCTCATTTTATTGAATAAAATTTTTAGCAAATAAAAATATGAAAACGTTTTTAATTTCCGCTACCATTACAATCTTAACTTTGATTCTAATTGTTTTCTTCCAAAACTTAGCTGGCTCATTTAATGGGGTATGGATACTTTTTTATAAATTTACTCCACAAGATCCAGCCGCCTTGGGAGTCTTTTTGATTGAAGCCATGGGCTTTATAGCAGGCGTTTTAACCACAATGCTGGCGATTGTTATCCTAAATGGCAATAATCAAGAAGAACCCGGTGGAGTGAGCTGGTAATTAATCTTGAAATCTGTCCAATAAAGTTATACTTTGCAAACACTGTATAAATAATTTAGACAGTTTGCTTAAGCGCCTATTTACTTCAACAACCAGAGTTAAACTATTAACAATTTTTTTACTCAATCCGGATAAACAGTTTTTTATCCGTCAATTAACTCGTGAACTTAATGAGCAAATTAATTCAATTAGAAGAGAATTAGAGAATTTGAAAGTTTTAGGTTTGCTCAAAACACATAATAAAAATAGAAAAAAATATTATTATATAAATACTAATTATTATCTATTCCATGAA
>CAZGKO010000007.1:0-4603 GCA_964526005.1 uncultured Candidatus Peribacteria bacterium | reverse complement strand
TAACCAAGGGAATGAGTAATAAAGACGATATTACCCGCAAATTAAACTCTTTTGGGAATATTAATGTACTTGTACTTTCGGGAATTTTTGTAAACAAAGATAGTTTAATTGATATTTTAATTATTGGAGACATTAATAAAGAAAAACTTGAACAATATTTAAGTTCAGAATTAGAGACATCTCGTCCCATTCGCTTTAGCATCTTAAGTAAGGATGATTATCTCTATCGGCGCAAATGCCAAGATAAATTTTTGACAAACTTAATGAAAGACCCTGACAATCTTATTGTAATTAATCACCTTGAAGAGCTAATTAATGAAAAACCCCTTGCATAATGGCTATTTAATAAGTATATTTTGCTGGCAAAAATCATTTAAATTGTTATGACCAATTTACTCATACAAGAAATTGAACGTAAATTTAAAAAAAGCAAACTACCCCAAGTTACTGCTGGTTCAATTGTAAAGATTCATCAGAAGATTAAAGAAGGAGAAAAAGAAAGAATCCAAATTTTTGAAGGATTAATTATCGCTATTAATCATGGACATGGTTCCAGCAAAACTATCACTGTACGAAAAATTATTAAAGGTATTGGCGTTGAAAAAATATTTCCTCTCAATTCACCTACAATTGCAAAAATTGAAATAATTCGAGTAGGCAAAGTTCGCCAAGGTAAACTTTATTATATGAGAGGTATTCAAGGTAAAGCTGCGCGATTAAAAGAAAAAATGGGAGCTAAAAAGCGAATATTACTTAATTTAATTGAAGCGGATGAAATTGAAAAAGCTCAGCAAGAAAAAGAAAATGCAGCAATAATTAAAGCATCAGTTGAGAAAAACACAGAAACAGTACTAGAGGAAAAAACAGTAGTGGAGGAAAAGTCTGAACAAATTCCTGAAGAAATAAAAACTGAAAATTAAGAATTAATATTGCAAAATTCAGTCAGTCAAAATTCAAATTCACTTTTGATTGCAGGATTAGATGAAGTTGGTCGAGGTCCTTGGGCAGGTCCTCTTGTTGCTTGTGCATATATTGAAATTAATACTAATACTAATCTAAAAATCACTGATAGCAAAAGAATGAACCAATCCCAAAGGGAAAAAGCTTTCAGTTTTTTAATAAATAATGGATATTGGGGGGTGGGAAGTGCAAATCCATGTGAAATAGATAAATTTGGTCTCATAAAAGCTAATAATTTAGCTTTTATGAGAGCTATTGAAAATTTACGGGTTAAGCCAGATTTAATTTTAATTGATGGACGTGATCAAATCGCAAAATCAACCACTAAAAATATTCCATATAAAACAATAATTCATGGAGATCTCTTAATCAGAGCTATTTCTTGCGCCTCAATTATAGCAAAAGTTACCAGAGATCGTTTAATGATTGAATATTCTTTATTATATCCTGAATATAGATTTGAAAACCATAAAGGATATGGGACAATATTTCATCGAAATGCTTTAAAAAAGTATGGTATCTGTAAAATACACCGTATCAGTTATAAGCCCATTAAAGAAATTATTAAAAAATTCTCTAAATTAAAATAACATTTTTAACAGTTTTTCATGATTAAAAAGAGTATATATCTCTTTTAATTTATTTTTTTCCAATATACTTATTAATTGATCATAATCGAGTAATAAATGTTCAATTGAATTTTTCAGATCTTTCAAATTAATTTTTTGATAATCCAATATCTCTTTAAAACCAGCTTCTTCTGCAAAATTTCTCACTTTTTCTGAATATGAAATTACAATGGCTGGTTTTACAGAAATCAGAGAAAAAATAATTGAATGTAATCTCATTCCAATACAAAATTTAGCTTTAGAAATAATTTCTGTTGCTATTCTATAATCAATTTTCTCTAAAATTATAATCATAGATTCAGGGTATTTTAATAATTTACTTAATCGGGTGGCTCTATCTAAATCACTATGTTGATTTGTTTGAAAAGGAACAAATATAGTTTTTAATTTATATCTTTCAAAAAGAAAATCAATTAATTCTACAAAGATTTTATCTTTTTCAGTAGAGTTCTCATCAATCCAGTCTCTGAGACTGAGTACAATTGTTTTTTCTAACCTAGGTTTTCCTTCAATGTCATAGCCATTTGCTAAAGCTAAATCACCATAAACATATATTTTTTTTATTCCCAAATTCTCCAATAATTTTTTTGAACCTTGATCTCTTACTGTTACAAGCATTGCTTTCATAAAAACAAATTTACATAATTTCTTCCCAAAATAAGAATGTAAAGGACCAACACTTTGCCCTAACATCACTAGTTTCTTTCTTAATAATATCGGCCAAATTGCTTGTACAAACCAAATCCAAACCGCTTTTTTCTTTTCATCATTAAACAATCCACCGCCCCCCAATACAAACAGGTCACAATTCCAAATATTTTTAAATGTTTTAAAGAAATTTAAACTAAAAATACTATAAAAAAAACTGCGGAATCCAGCCGGAAAATAATAAATTGAGTTTAAACCATGATTCTTGGTTGTTTGTTTGGGGAAGGAACTCATGACAGTTAATATAGCTTTTGGAAAGCTTGTATTTAGTATTTTCATCAAACCATCTAAAATAGCTTCATCTCCTAGATTCCCAATTCCATAATTGCCACAAATAGTAATTTTCATTATTTTTAATATTTAGCTAAAAAAATTAAATCATCTTTTTGTAATAAAAAACATTCTTTTTCTTTTACTTGGTAGGAAACTGTAAATAAAAAACTTGACAAAAGTGTTTAAAAATAGTTAAATAAAACCTTCAGATTTTAATCTAGAATAGAAGTTCCTTGACAAATAGGCTTATACAAGGCATCCAAATTAGATTTTTTATAAAGTTTAATTCGGGTGCCTTGTGGCATCCTTTCAGTTTGCGACTCTGTGTCGCTAGCGCTCTCACCAAGCGCGAAAGGAGAAAAAAAAACGCGTGTGGTGAGACGCGCTAGCAAGGAGAAATAACAATGAAAAAGTTTAACTGGTTGGCGATCATCGCCGCCATCGGAGTCATGCTCCTGAGCATGGGTTCTGCTCATGCCCAGGAGATGTTCCCCCCCCCTCCCAAAACCCGCGTCTTGCAGACGCAGGTGAACTGGAACTCAAAGTTGCTCGCCTCCCCGGGGCTGAGTGAGTGTAATGTCTCCGCCCGAAAGGGAGGGACATCGAGCGGCAGTGAGCCGAGTCTCACTGCCGCTGGGGGAGGAAATTTCGTTCTCACTGTCCAGACACAGGAGGCAACACAGGTGCTGGTCACCTGTGTCACCCCCGGGAACACCAGCCCATTGGGGCTGGTCGATGGAGACGGGAAGCATCGTCCCATCGGGCATGCCATTTGGTATTGCCCCGGAGGAAACTGTGTGGCGGTTGACTCCACGGGCACCACCCGTAGGGTCGACGCGATTGCTGTACGCAATCGCGAAACCACCACCATCCTGTGGAGTGCAAAAGGTCATTCGACCGAGAGCATTCACATTCTCTGGGTGTTGCATACCGCAAAGGCGGCAAAGGCAGTAGCACTTGCCAAGAAGGCGTGGCAGCGTTCAGGGAAAGCCCTGAAGACTGCCACCAGGGCAAATGCCACGGCCAACAGCGCTAAAGCCACGGCCAACAGCGCAAATGCCACGGCCAACAGCGTCAAAGCCACGGCAGTGGCGATCACACACGACAGCTTGAGCGACGAGCGCAAGTTCAGTCTCAGACTGGCTTACACTCGCTCACTCGATACCGCGAACGAACCCGCTCGTTCAGGGTTCGAGGTAGGTGTCGAGGGATATGTGGCCAACCTCCTCCCTTCTCTCAAGCTCAGTATCGGAGCCATCCTGGCACGTAGCCAGGTAGCGGTACCGGTGCTGAATGCGCCCAACCTTACCGTCCCAAACAGCTACGTAAGTGGTTCGAGGACATTCCTCGGCCCTTCCATAGGTGTAGATTGGGTGCCGGGCGCAAATTTCGTGTTCGACGCACGAAGTTCATTGGGGGTTGGGGTCTGGGAGAACGGCACAGCTGTTCTCTCCCAGACCATGAATGGAAGTGTGTTCATTTCGCCCACGTCCACTGATCGCCCGATCAGCGGACGTGTGGAGGCATCCGCCTCCTACGCCATCGGGGGCATCGTCCCCGTTGGTATGGGCATCAGTATGACTAGAAATCTTGCAAAGGCTCAGACCTTCCGAGGTTTCGACTTCCCGGGATATACAGTTCCGGAAGGGAACCTCACCGACGTGGACATGAACATCCACGTTGGGTTCATCTACTAACAGGGCATCGCTCTGAGCGCTCTGAGGAGAAGTTCGATGTACAAGTTTTTGATGGTGATGTTCATCGTCTCCGCAGCCGCCCTTTGGGGCTGCGGAGACAGCGGAAGTCACTACACTTCCGCAAATTGCCTGAAAACAGGCGACCTCCAATGCATCGGAGGCAACGCCGGAACTGCCGGAGCAGGCAACTGCAACGGCGGGGTCGAAATCTGCAACAACGGAGTCGATGATAACTGTAATGGTGTCATCGACGAAGTCGGCTGTGTCAACCCGTCCGAAGGAGGGGCAGGAGGCACGGCAGGTACCGGCGGCAACGCTGGAACCGGCGGCAACAAC
>CAZGKO010000006.1:53664-55057 GCA_964526005.1 uncultured Candidatus Peribacteria bacterium | reverse complement strand
TTTTTTATTTAAATAAATGCTTGATAAACAAAATTCTGAATTGAAGTCTGGAATAACAGAAGAGAAAGTAAATAATGAAAAGATTGATCGAATCAATAAGGTAAAAGCTTTAAAAGCGGATGGACAAATCGTTTTTCAAGAAAGATTTGAAAGAACTCATAATACCTCCGAGGTGCGGCTTTATGCTGATAATAATCAAATTCGTCCGGTGGAAGAAATTTTAGCTGATCCGACCGCTGAAATTAAAATGGCAGGCAGGCTGATGCTAATGCGTCCGCACGGGAAATTGACTTTTGCTCAATTGCAGGATGCGGTCGGACGTATTCAAATTTGTATGATGCAGGGATTTCTGGGTACTGAAAAATATAAAGCTTTAAAAAAAATTGATATAGGTGATTTTATAGGAGTAAATGGTGAATTATTTATGACTAAACATGGGGAATTAACTCTATTGGTCAAAGATTATCAATTACTTTCTAAAGCTCTTCGTCCACTACCTGAGAAATTTCACGGACTTCATGACCAAGAAACTATTTATCGTTATCGTTATTTGGAACTTCTATCTTCACCAGAAGCTATGGATCGTTTTAAATTTCGGACTAAAATTATTAATGTGATACGTGATTATTTAGCTAATAATGATTTTATAGAAATCGAAACTCCTGTTTTGTGTAATACCGCTTCGGGAGCGACTGCTACACCTTTTGTTACCCATCATCAGGCATTGGATATTCCGCTATATTTAAGAATTGCCCCAGAAACCTATTTAAAAAGGGCAATTGTTGGTGGCTTTGAAAGAGTTTTTGAATTTGCTCGCTGTTTTCGTAATGAAGGAATTGACCCTTCACATTTGCAGGAGTTTTTAATGTTAGAATATTATGTGGCTTATTGGAATTATCAGGATAATATGGATTTTACCGAGCAGATGTTGAAACATGTTATTCAAAGTCTGTTGGGAACTTTGGAGATTGAATTAAAAAATAGAGAAGGTGAAATTCAGAAAATAAATTTTGGTGGAGATTGGCCACGTTTAAAATTTTCCGAATTGATTAAAAACGATTGTGGAATTGATATTCTTAAACATTTTGGCGATTCTAAATCACTATTGAAAAATATTAAAGATAAAGGAATTAAAATTGAAAAAATGGAAAAAATGGGGTATGGAAATCTGTGTGATCATCTTTATAAAAAAGTTTCACGACCAAAATTGATTCAACCCTGTTTTGTAATAGATCATCCTGTGGAAACAAAACCATTGGCCCGTCGTAGTGATAAAGATGAACGGTTAGCTGATACTTTTCAACTTTTAATAAATACATGGGAAGTAATTAATGCCTATTCAGAATTAATTGATCCGATTGATCAACGTGAAAGATTAATGTTGCAAGCTGCT
>CAZGKO010000006.1:50570-53654 GCA_964526005.1 uncultured Candidatus Peribacteria bacterium | reverse complement strand
AGCAAAAGGAGATGAAGAAGCTATGCCGATGGATGAAGATTATTTATTGGCAATGGAACATGGTATGCCGCCAATGTCTGGCTGGGGAATGGGAATAGATCGAATTGTGGCTTTGCTGACTAATCAAGATAATTTAAAAGATACAGTGATTTTTCCGATTATGAAACCTTTAGAATAATTATTAACATGATTCTAGGTTAAGCCTGAGATCAAAAGTATGACAAAAGTTAAAAATTATTTTGAAAAACATCAGAAAGCATTAATTTGGATTGGAGCAATTCTATTGTTTGTGATCATTTTTATAATTTCGATTGCTGGTTCTTTGCGTGTATTTCTTCCTTATGTTAGCGATTTAACAGGTTTTCCTTTTGGGCATAAAAGATATTTGATAGTTTTTCAGAATAATTCAGAATTGCGCCCTACTGGAGGTTTTATTTCGTCTTATGGGATTATTAATTTTACTGCGGGGATTCCATCTATTAAAATAGATAATGTTTATGGAGATGTGGATAATCATCCACGACTAATCGGTCCTTATCCAATGGGACAACTTTTAGCTAATAAATGGTATAAAGGATACTCATTTAGAGATGGGAATTTTAATCCTGATTTCCCAAGTTCAGCTGAAGAGTTGATTAGACTATATGATCTGGCAAAACCTGGTACGGATTTTGATGGTGTGATTTCAATAAATTTTAATGCTTTACAAGATATTTTAAAAGCAATCGGACCTGTAAAAGTGAATGGAGAATGGCTTGGAAAAGACAATGTTTTTGAGAAAGTGACTGATGCGGTAAATGATATTGATAGACATAATCTGGCAGCGCTGGCAAATAGAAAATCTATTTTAAAACCTCTAGCAACTCAATTAATATGGAAAATAATTTTGAATCCTTTTAAACTAAGAAAAATAAGTGATACGATTACCGCATCACTTTCAAAAAAAGATATTCAACTTTATTTTAGAAAATCGGATGGATTAAAAAATCTGGTGGCAAAATTTCACTGGAATGGAGCATGGCCTCATAAAGTGAAATCTGACTTTTTGGCTGTTAATGAGGCAAATTTAGGTGGTATGAAATCGGATAGATATATTACTAGATATATTACCTATCATTTAATATTCACTGAAGCTGCATTGGAAGGATTAGAAAAACCGAAAGCCGAAGTGACCGTGGAAATGCATCATTTTGGAATTGAAAATGTTCCTCTTTCAGGACATTATTCGGGATATTTACGTTTTTTTGATACTCCAAATCCAAATAAATTTGTAGCCGATCAAATCGTAAAATTAAATCCGGGTGAAAAAACTACTATTACTAAAGATTATGATATTTCACTGAAGGTTTTAAAAAATGCTCATTATTCACTTTATCTGCTTAAACAATCGGGAACTCATGATATTTATTCAGTAGTAATCGAATTCCCACGGGGATATGGCATTGCTTCCAATGATTTTGAAGTCAGAGAAAATGAGGCTTTTTATGAAGCGCCTTTAACTCAAGATATTAAATTAAATCTTACTTTATTACCAGATACCAACCCCCCATTCCCAGTTTTACAGGAAAATAAAGTTTTAAATCGTATTGATTTGCATTTCAATGAAGATATGAATCAAGACTATTTGTCTGATCCATTTTCTTATCAAGTGACTGATGCTAATATCACTGATCCAGATCATACCGATCATATAAAAATTGTGAATGTAAAAACCACTGCTAAAGATGTGGAACTTTATTTAAGCGGAGAAACGGTTCAGCCTGAAGAACGATATTTAGTACGTTTAAGAAATCTGCGTGATATTCACGGAAATATCCTTTCAGATCGACAAATTACAGTGGTGCAAAGATTGCAATAGACTAGTCGCCAAATCCCCCAACTACTCTTCCACTAAATTTGCGAGATTTTTCGATAGAATAAAATCTCATTTGTTCTTTTTTGAATGCTAGTTCAATGTGTCCAACTGGACCGGAACGATGTTTACGAATATAAATATCGGTGAGACCTGTGCGATCGGTATCTTCTTCATAATATTCCTCACGATAAATCATCATTACAACATCAGCATCTTGTTCGATCGCACCAGATTCGCGTAAATCAGAGAGTTGTGGAATTTTAACTGGGCGTAATTCTACAGCGCGGGAAAGTTGACTTAAAGCTAAAATCGGAATTTTAAGTTCACGGGCTAATGCTTTTAGAGAACGGGAAATCTCTGAAATTTCATTAACACGATTGATAGCTGAAGCATTCCCGTTTACTGTCATTAATTGTAAATAATCAACAATTAAAAAATCGAGACCATGTTCCATTTGCAAACGGCGAACTTTAGAACGAAGTTCAATTACAGAATTACCAACTGAATCATCTATAAAAAATTTCATTTTATAAAGTTCATCCATCACTCCTCCCATACGAATAAAATCTTCTTCGGTTAATTTTCCCGTTTTAATTTTCCAGCTATCAACCGCGAGTAATGAGGCAAACATTCTTTCCACTAATTGTTCTTTGCTCATTTCCAATGAAATCATCCCAACGGAATGACCTGTTTTAGCAATATTTTGAGCTATATTTAAAGCTAAAGAGGTTTTTCCCATTGCTGGACGAGCGGCTAAAATAATTAAATCAGAAGATTGAAAACCTGTTAGAATATTATCTAGATCATGAAAACCAGATGGAAGACCACGATATTTATCTCTAGTGGCAGGATCATGTAATTCGGTAATTTTATCGTAAGTTTTATTTAAAATATCCTTGATATGGACAAATTTATCGTGAATGGAATTTTGAGTAACCGCAAATAAAGATTTTTCAGCCTGCTCTAAAACTATTTCAAGAGGTTCCACCTGATTGTATCCTAATCCAGTAATGAAATCCCCTGACTTGATCATTTTTCTAAGAGTAGATTTTTGTTTAACAATCAATGCATAATTAAAAATATGAGTAGAGGTGTTCACTTCATTCACAAGTAATGCCAAAAAACTAGCTCCACCAATTAAATCAAGTTTTTTTCTATCATCAAGAGCAGATTTAACAGTCAAAATATCTATTGGTACTCTTTTTTCATATAAATCAAGAATTACACGA
>CAZGKO010000006.1:0-50560 GCA_964526005.1 uncultured Candidatus Peribacteria bacterium | reverse complement strand
TTATGCCATGAGCATCATGATAAAAATCGTCATAACCGATTAAATCTGCAATTTTAATAATTGCGTCTTTATCAATTAAGAGTGAGCCCAAAACTGCTTTCTCGGCTTCCAAAGAATGTGGAGGGACGCGAAGTGAATCCATAAGTGAAATGGTTTAGTAATTTATAATTTAATTATTTTTTTAGAAAAAGTTAAGGAATTTTTGAGAGAATAGCTTGTGATGGACAAAAAATGTTTTGCAGATAAAGATTCTCAGAGCCTCGGAAATTGGGGTGAAAATTTGGCAGCTGAATTTTTATTGAATAAAAAATACCAATTATTGGGGAAAAACTTTAGAAAAAGAGGTGGACAGATCGACTTAATCATGAAGCTGGGGGAAGAGCTAGTTTTTGTGGAAGTTAAAACTAGAAAATATATTTATTTTGGTATGGAAGAAGATGCCCTTTCACCTCGTCAATTAAAAACTTTAATTCGGTGTGCATTTTTTTATGTTCAGCGAAAAAATATAAAATATAAAAAAATGCGTTTTGATTTAATAACTATTGATTTGAGCAAATATGCCTGTAATAGTAAGGTGAAAATCAGACATTATATGGATTTATTGAGATATGAATAATAAGTTGAAAGAAGTAGGTAAAGATGACAAGTTATATTTTTTAGTTTAAGATAAATGCGTATTAAAAATAAAAATGCAAATTAGAATTTCCGAAAGAATGAAGTTTATTTTATTAACCTTGATTGCTCTGATTGGTTTGGCTTTTGTGGTTTTTGTGGTTTTTTTTAATCGTGCCACTTTACGATTTAATGGAAATACTCCTTTTCAAGTTTATGTTCAGGATTTAAAATCGGTAATTTGCAATACAAATCCATGTGATATTATGCTTGCACCAGGAAAATATTCATTAGAAATTTCTAAAACTGGAGATAAAACAATTAATAAGAATGTAGAGTTAAAACTGGGACAAGTTGATTTGGAAAAGTTAAATTTTGAAGCACAACCGATATTACAAATTCAATATGGCTATGATTTAGGTCAAATTATTCAAAGTTTGCCAACCCTGACTTTTAATTTTGAGAATGTAAATTTAAATGCTCCTATAAATTTAATTGATACTACCGTTACTTTTGTCCGCTCATTGAGTGCACTTAAAAATGTTTATATAAGTAATAATGCTAAGTTTTTTGCTTATGATGATGGTACAAAAATTTATTTAAAAGTAGCGGGAAATATTAATACTAAAGGTGCACTGTTGCCGATCACTTCAGGTACTCCATTAAGTTTTTCACCCGATTCTTCCTCAATTTATTTTCTAAAAATAGATCCAAATAATCAGAAACAAGCTTTATATAAACTAAATTTAGTGAAAAACAATATTGCGGATCAAAGTTCCTCTCCCGAAATCAGTACAATACAATTTCAACTTTCTAATCCTTTAATTTATTTTACCCGAACTATTAAAGATTATCAGTTACAAGTAAATAATACTGAAAAAGAATTAGCTTTGCTTGATTTATCAAATCCGTCTTTAAAGAGAATTTATTTAATTAATTTAAATAAATTCTCTAAAAATCTGATTATGGAAAATGCTAAAATTAGTGGATTTAAATTTTTATCAATTGATAATTCTATTCTGGCTATTGAGAAAATAGCCAGAAATCCAGTTTTGAAAGATATATTTTTAATTGATTCCGATACAGTTGATAAAAAGAATTTAAGAGATTTGATTCAATTACCAATTTTTACTGAATTGAATAATTTAACTCAGAGACAAAGCGGAGAAGTAGTTTATCCGGTTAGTAAATTTGCAGCTACTACAAATATTAATGAGGTAGCAGCTAGTACTGGTTTTAAAATTCAAGCTTTTAATCTAAAAACTCAAAATAAATCTTTAGTTTATACTGTTAATAATCTTGCTTATCCAAGCCGAAGCGAAATTACCATTAATGCTAATAGTATTAATGCTAGCAAAGTGAATTTACTAATGGTGATTGGAAAGAATATTTATCAATTAAACTTGTAATTATTTTATTTTAGAAAGTTTTAAGATAATTTTTAAAGATTTTTAATATTGATTGATAAGAATGTGACAAATAGTTTTTTATATGCCAATTAAAATTTTTTCGTGCCAAATTATAGGATTGGAAGGGAAACTGGTTGAAGTTGAAGCGGATATTTTGCCAGGACTGCCTAGTTTTAAAATTATAGGATTGGGAGATACGGCTGTGCAGGAATCAAAACATCGCCTAAAATCGGCAATTAAAAATACTTCGGTCAAATATCCTCAACAAAAAAAGGTGATTAGTTTGGCACCGGCGGCACTGAAAAAACATGGCACCTCTTTTGATTTGCCGATTGCCTTGGGAATTTTGGCGGCAGCTGGAGAACTGGATGCCGCCGCCTTGAAAGATGCTCTTGTCTTGGGTGAACTTGCATTAGATGGGAAATTACGTCCAATTTCCGGAATTTTATCTGTAGCTATTTTTGCTTTTCAAAATGGCTGGAAAAAATTAATTGTACCAGCTGAAAATTTAGCGGAAGCAAAATTAATCGAAGAGATGGAAGTGATCGGTTTTGACAGTTTGCAAGAAATTCTAGAATATTTAAAATGTGGAATTGTGCCAAATAGAGTAGTGGAAGAAATTCCATTGAATTTTATTGGGAGCCCGCCGCATAGTCATTCGACTAATTTTTCGACGAGCGATCAGCTCGGCGAATCTAGCTATTTATTTGTACAGGGACAAGAAGAAGCTAAAAAAGCCCTGCAGATTTCGGCGGCGGGCGGACATCATTTGCTTTTATATGGACCACCGGGTGTAGGCAAAACCATGTTAGCAAAAAGTTTGCGGGAACTTTTGCCAGTTTTATCGCAAGAAGAACTTTTTGAAATGATACAAATTTATTCCTGCGCCAATTTATTATCGGTTTCTAATTTACGAAATTTACAAAGACCGTTTCGAGAAGTTCATCAAAGTGCTTCGCTCGTTTCTCTGATTGGAGGTGGATCGACAATTCGTCCCGGAGAAATTTCTTTGGCAAATCATGGCGTTTTATTTCTAGATGAAATTGCCGAATTTCCCCGCTCATTAATTGAAGCTCTGCGACAGCCACTAGAAGAAAAAAAGATTAATCTTTCCCGAGCACAGGGTAATTTTACTTTTCCGGCACATTTTACTTTGGTAGCGGCAATGAATCCGTGCCCCTGCGGATTCTTAGGAGATAGTAAACAACCTTGTATCTGTACTCCGCAGGCAATTGCTAATTATCAAAAAAAGATTTCTGGACCAATTTTTGATCGCCTAGATTTGACCGTGAAATTAAACCGCTCTGCTTTTATATTAAGGAAGGAACCAGATCAATTAGCTAGAAAGGAACTTTCTAATATTAAAAATTCAGTTAATTCAGCCCGTGAAAGACAGACGCGGCGCTTTGCTAATTCTTACCTGCAATTAAATTCGCAATTAAGTGCTCGAAATATTAATCAATATTTAAAATTGAGTAGCCGCGCCGAAGATTACCTAAAAATCATTAATCAAAAAACTAATTTTTCTGCTAGAGCTTTTTTGCATCTGTTAAAAACCGCCCTGACAATTGCTGACCTGAAAGAGAAAGATGAAATTGATAATATTGAATTGGCTGAGGCCTTTCAGTATCGTCAAAATATCTTTGAAAAATAATTTTTTAGGCTAAAGACCAGTAACTTGAAGTTAATATATTTAACTTTGCAGCTACTTATAAAATCCCTATAATCACTGTGTTTTAATTATGCGCCAATGTTTATTATTGAAGGAAAAAATAAATTAAATGGAACTGTTCGGGTAAGTGGTTCTAAAAATGCCGCTTTACCGATTTTATGTGCCGCTCTATTAAGTAAAGAAAAAGTTATTGTAAAAAATGTACCAAATATTTCTGATGTTCGCGCGATACTGGAGATTTTCGAGAGTATAGGAGTGAAAACTACAATGGAAAATAATATAGTGAATATTGATGCAAGTGGTCTAAACAATGGAAAGATTAGTGATTCACTTGTTAATAAAATGAGGGCTTCGATTCTTTTATTGGGTGGCGTTCTGCCGCGATGTGGTGAATTAAATATTTCTTTTCCGGGGGGATGCGTGCTTGGAAAACGTTCGGTATTCGCTCATACTTTTGCTTTTGAAAAATTGGGAGTAAAAATTTTGGAAAGTGAGAATCGCTTACATTTAAAAATGGATAAATTACAGGCCGCCGCCATCTTAATGCCGGAAATGTCTGTAACTGCAACCGAAAATGCCATTATGATGGCAGTGCTGGCACCCGGTGTTACTCATTTAAAATTGGCGGCGGCTGAACCTCATGTTCAGGATTTATGTCGATTTTTAAACAGTATGGGAGCAAAAATTTCAGGAATTGGAACTCATTATCTGAAAATTGAAGGAATTAGTAAATTACACGGTACTGAATATTCTGTAATTGGTGATTATTTGGAAGCTGGAACTTTATCCATCGCAGGTATAATTTGTGGTGGAGAAATAAAAATTGAAGGAATTCCAACATGGCAACTAGATAGTTTTTGGCAAAAATTTGATGAGATCGGTGTAAATTATTCTGTTACAGAAGATACAATTTTAATTAAACCTTCTGCCAAATTAATTGCTCCAACAACATTGAGGACAGCAGTTTACCCTTCTTTTGCTACTGATTTGCAAGCTCCATTTTCTGTTCTTTTAACTCAGGTCGAAGGGAATACCCGTATTTTTGAAACTCTATTTGAAGGACGTTTAAATTATCTGGTGGAATTAGAGAAAATGGGTGCAAAAATAGAAATTTTAAATCCTCATCAAGCAATAATTAAAGGTCATTCCCGATTAAAGGGGGTTCCAATTGCTTCAATTGATATTCGAGCGGGAGCCGCTATGGTTTTGGCGGGGTTAATTGCTGAAGGTACCACTGAAATTTCTAATATTAAATATATTGATCGCGGATATGAAAATTTTGATAAAAAATTAACTTCTTTAGGAGCAAAAATAACTAGAATAAACATGTCTCTAGTGTGATGCTCATCTTTTTTAATTAAAAATTTGAAGTATGGGGTCACTGATCCCATTAATTATTTCTTTGATCGTGCCGTCTATATCGGTGCGATAGACGGTAATATTGTTATTGTGAAAATTTTGTAGAGTTTCGGGAGAAGGGTGATTAAATTTGTTATGTGCCCCACAACTAATGACGGCATATTTTGGATGAATTCTTTTAAGAAAACCTGGTGTATTAGAGGTTCGGCTGCCATGATGTCCAGCTTTCATTAAATCAGCGGAAAGATCAAGTGAAGTGTTTATTAATTTCCTTTCTGGTTCTTTCTCTAGATCGCCGCCAAACCAGATTTTATTTTTCCCATAAATTAAACGTAAAGCGATAGAACTATTATTTACATTATTAAAAGTTTGATTCTGTTCAGAATGAAAAGGATAAATTAAATCAAGCAAAACACTTCCTAATTTTAAATCAAATTTCCCAGTATCGAGAATAATGCGGGTATGCTGTATGGCGGCCTTTTGCAAAAGTGTATCATAAGCGAAATAATTATATTTTACGCCTGTATATAAAAGATTTTTAACCTGATAATTTTCAAAAACAGGAAGTAGTCCATTGATATGGTCGGCATGTGGATGTGTTAAAATCACAAGATCAATTTGTTTTTGATAAAATGGAAGAATTTTATTTAACCAATTAATAACGCTACCATCTGGTCCACCATCAATTAAAATAATCTGCTGTTCTGGAGTAATAATTAAAGCGCTGTCACCCTGCCCAATAGATAGTTGATAAATTTGCAAATTGCTACTTCCCAGATGTGGCCAAATATTAAAAAAGAGAATGATAACCAGTCCTAAAAAAATCCATAAAAGATTTTGTCGAAAAAAACTCATGAAAAAATTCTGAACCAATACTCTGAATAGATAATAAAATATTTCTTAATTAAAATATGAATGTTTGATTAATCAAATACTAAATCCATTAATGATGACATATCTGTTCTCCCCGTCAATTAGTGTTTTTTAACTTCTATGATATATATTTATATAAAGTACAAATAAATATTTTATTATGAAAAATCTCTATAAATTTCTTGGACTATTTATTATTTCCAGCTTGTTATTTGTGGGTATTGCTCAAGCAAAATTTTCTGATGTGAATGATAGTACGGTTTATCATTATGCTATCAATTGGATGGCGAATCAGGGTGTAATTCAAGGCTACAGTAATAAAACCTTTAAACCAGCTCAATGCGTGAATCGTGTTGAGTTTTTGAAGATGTTAGTCAACACTTTGTATCCTTCCAATACCGATTATTCAAAGCTTAAAACTATTAAGTTTAAAGATACTGATCCAAATGCCTGGTATGCAAAATATATTAATATTGCCGCAATTCCAACACATCCAATTATTCAAGGTTATCCGGATGGAACTTTTAAACCAGCTCAATGCGTGAATCGTGCCGAAGCGGTAAAAATGACTGTTACAATGTTAATTCCATCACCTCTAACCACTAAAACTGCTTCAACCCTGACACCTCAATTTAAAGATGTTTTTAAAGATATTGATCAAAGCCAATGGTATGCTCCATATATAAATTTTGCAGTAGGAACAAATATTCTTGCCACAGTGCATGCCGAATCTACGGGTGATTATGTTCCAAGTGGGAATATGACCCGTAGTGAAGTTGCCGAAATGCTTTATCGAGCGGCAGTGATGTATAATCATGATGCGATTGACTATAACTCCTCTCAAAAAGACAATGATTTTAAACTTGGTCAAAAAACAACCTATATTATTTCTTCAGCGATGAGACAAGATTCTATACGTAGAACGGATTTACATAATATTTCTTCTGCCTTAAATAAATATTTTACTAAAAATGGAAATTATCCTGATGCTATTCCGAGGGGCAGTTGTATAAATAATCTTTCAAATAATGTAAATTTATCAAATTATTTTGATGGAGCTAAAATCCCAAATGATCCGACAAGCCAAGGTGTTGGAGGATGTTTAATTAATTATATGTATTGTAAAACACAATCTGGATATGCTTTGGTTTCCGTAATGAATGAGAGCAAGGATGGCAATGCTCTTGTCTCAAATTTCTCAGATTTGACAGTTTGTAATGGAAATGGAACATTGCCGAAAATGGAAGTGCCAAGTCCTTCAAATGGTCCATGGGTATATGCTTTGATAAAATAAGAAAATTCTATAAAAGACCCCCTCGCGAATGCGAGGGGGTCTTTTATGCTCTTGGTAATATGAAAATAAAATTATTTCTTGGCTTTTTTAGCTTTCTTCTTTTTCTTAAGACTGAAGATAGCTCCACCTCCGAGTGATCCAAAAAGTAATAATCCAAGTTCTGGACCAGTTTTAGGAAGTTTCATTGTCAAATAAGTTTGAAGAGCATCACTTTCATTACCCTTAGCATCACGGGAAGTAATTTTGAAATAATAAGTTATACCGGCTTTTAATTTATCAAAGGAATAGTAATTTTGATCTTTGCCTACAACAATTCCTTTTCCCCATGTTGCTCCTTGATCGGTACTCATATAAAGTACAAAACTGGCAATTGAAGCCAATTTAGTTGGATTAGTACTCCATGTAAGTTTTGCCATTAAATTACCAACAGCTTGGGCAACTAAATCTTGAGCAGCATTTTGAACCAATTGCTGTGAAGGACTTGTTGCTGCTGTAGTAGGTCCCTGGAAAGTGGTGGCATTATGTTGAGGATCCATTTCATTGCCTGAACTGTCCATAACTTTAACGGCAATTAAATTATATTTAATATTTTGGAGAGGATCAGTGGTTAAAGTCACTTGAAGACCAGTTGCTCCAATATCGGCTTTATTGATATTAATAATTTTAGTATTGTCGGAAGCTTCAGTAATAATAAAATTGGAACGAGCATCAGCTTGAAGTACAACAGGTTTGGAGAAAGTAATTTGAACGGTATTGTTATCAGTAGCTTGAACTTGTTTAAATATAGGAGCAGTGGTATCTGTTTGTTGAGTAGCGGCAGGTTTTAATTCTGTTTTAGCCTTTGCTGATCCAGTGAAAACAGCAGTGTCACTGGTTCCGGAAATAATTGGATTACCTGCTTTATCTTTAATAGTAATACCAGCGGTTAAAAGATAATTTCCTTTGGCTTCTTGATTGGCAGTATCAAGTAAAACAGTTTTTTGAGAAGTATCGGAAGCATCAACTATAGCATCGGTAACTGTGAGTTCCGTTGATGTGAGATCATTTTTAATAGAGAAAGCAGAAGCAGGATTGACTAAAGGAAGTACAATTGCTTCAGAAAAAACTACTTTGACCGTGTTCATATCAAGGGCTTCAGCGGAAACTACTCTTGGAGCAATGTTATCGATTGTTGACCCATTAGGTGTGGCTGTTGCCTCATTGCTATAAAATTGTGATTCATTGCCGGCAGCATCATAGGCGGTGACAGCAAAATAATAAGCTGTTCCATTGGTCAAACTGCTAATATCATAACTTAATACATTACCAGCATCGATTGGACCCAAGGTATAACTTCCCAATTCAGCGGTAACTGGAGTTGTGCCGTAGAAAATTTTGTATCCTTTTACTCCAACATTGTCGGTAGCGGCATCCCAGCTCAAAGTGATTTTGCCGTCACCGGCAACCGCTTTAAGATTAGAAACATCTGAAGGGAAGGATGTGTCCACCGCTTGAGCAACATAATTGTCTGGAATAGTGTTGCTGGTGTTAGTTTTGTTTTGAGCGAAAACTACAGAAGCATTAATTAATACCAGAGTAGTGATGGAAATTAGTGTAAATAGTTTTTTTGCTTTCATATTTTTTTGTTTATTTTTTGTGAAATCTTTATATTCTATCAGATTTTGTAGGTTTTTTAAACCCTACAGCTTTGTTTTAATATATATCCTATTGACATATTCTTTTTTAATTGAGTAATATATTGGCTAGTTGATTTTGGTTTTTTGGCTTTTTCCCACTAAACAAATTAACTATAATAAGCATGCTTAATATAAATTGTATGAAATTAAAACTTGGAGATAATTTGATCAGTAAAATACCAGGAATTAAATTTCATTGTTTTCTGGTTAAAAACCTTAATAATCTACGTAAATCTTCAACAGTAACTCAATTATTGCGAGGGGCTTCCGTAGTTGCAAGAAATAAATTAAAAACCCCGAGTAAAAGAAATTTCTTTGAAACTTATATTAACCATACTCTTGATCCAGAAAGCACTTTGTTAGAGTCTTATTTATTTAGTAATCGTATTAAGAAAGTGCAAGGTGATAAAGAAGTGGATTTGGGAAATAATTTTGCTAATTTATTAAATTATTTTTCTTTTAAATATTTCTTACCAATATTTGGTTTTGATCTTGATCAGGCAGATGGTGATTATTTGGTTGATTTTTATGAATCAAAAAAAGGGAAAAAAGCCCCTGAACTGGATTTTAATATTGAAACTAGACATGCTGTTTTTTGGTTTCCCAATCTGACTCATTTATCAGAAGAGGATCTGGAACAGATTCATCATGATATTGAAGCGAATTTAAATAAATACATGTTTGCGGAAATCAGTGACTATTTTGTGTTGAAAAATGAAGAACCAAGTCATGATTTGGGTTATACTTCAGAAAAAGAATTAGAAGTACAAAGGAAGAGTGCTGAAGAGGATATATTTAATACAGAGCAGCAAACAGGAACTGTAACTGAAGATATTATTGTAAATGCAATTCCAGTACAAGAAGAACAAAATCTTGACTTAATCCCGATACCTCACTTGGATGGAGAAAAACAAATTAAAAATAATAATTTTATGAAAAATCAAAAAGAAGAAAATAACCTTCAAGATAAGCTTAAAGCTATCATGGTTGAAACTCTGTTGAATTATTATAAAGGTAATAATGAAGTTTCAGAGCTTGTTCGTAATTTGGAAATTGAAACTCCTAAAGATGAACATTATGGAGATTTTGCTTGTTCCATTGCTTTAAAAATCTCTAAAAGACTTGATAAATCATCGCTTGATTTGGCTACTGAATTAAAAAGCATTTTACCTAAGCCAGACTATATTGATGAAATTTCAGTATTGCCACCGGGGTTTATTAATTTTTACCTCTCTAAGAATAATCTATTGGAACAATTAAATTTAATAATTGAAGAAAATGAAAATTATGGAAAAATTAATTTGGGAAAAGGAGAGAAAGTTATGATTGAATATGGATCTCTAAATATTGCTAAACCTTTTGGTGTACATCACTTGATGACCATAGTAATCGGGCAAAGTTTGGTTAATTTATTTAGAGCTAGTGGTTATCGGGTAATTGCTGCAGATTGGCCTGGTGATATGGGTACACAATTTGGTAATTTAATTTATGCATATAAAACATGGGGAGATCGTAAACAAATTGAAAAAGATCCAATAACTGAACTTTTGAAACTTTATATTAAATTTCATAGTGAAGTTGAACAAGATCCTACTTTAGAGGAAAAAGGTCGGGCTGAATATAAAAAACTAGAAGAAAAAAATCCAGAAAATTTAGACATCTGGAAATGGATTGTGGTAAAATCAATGAAAGAGGCGGATCAAATTTATGCTACATTGGGAGTGAAACATGATTGGCGAAAAGGTGAAAATGTGTATATTGCACCTGCTCAAAAATTATTAGAAAAATTTAAAATAGAGAGAAAAATTATAGAAGGGGAAAAAGGAGCTTATATTATTAAATTGGAAGATGTTGGTTTGCCAGATTTATTGATGCAAAAAGCTGATGGCACTACTTTATATGCTACCCGTGATTTGGCTAGTATTGAAGATCGTTCAACAGATAGAAATTTAAAAAAATTAATTTATGTAGTGGATGTGGCTCAAACTATGCATTTTAATCAAGTGTTTGCCGCCGCCAAGAAACTTGGTTTGAGCAATACTGAAATGAAACATGTAGTTTATGGACGAATGAGACTTCCCGAGGGATCTATGAGTACTAGAAAAGGAAACATTATTTTAGGTAAAGATTTATTACAAGAAGCGATAAATAGGGCGGCGGCTATTATTAAAGAAAAGGGATTAGACTTAAATTCCAAGGAACAAAAGTTGATTGCTCAGGAAATGGGTGTTTCAGCCGTTAAATATGCAATGATTGTTCAAGCGCCAGAAAGTGATTTTACTTTTGAATGGGAGAAGGTAATGAGTTTTGAGGGTAATTCTGCTCCTTATTTGGAATATTCATTGGCACGAGCGAAAAGTATTTTAAGAAAAGCGGATAATAGTTTGGAAAAGAATTCTGAAGATCAAACTTCTTTATTTTCTATTGAAGATACTCAAAAAATTAGTGCTGAAATGAATGCAAAGCCGTTGGATAATGAAATGGAAATCAAATTGTTAAAAATATTAATTAGGTACAGTGAAAAATTATCTAATGCCGTAAAGAATTATAAACCAAATTTATTTACCTATTATCTCTTTGAAGTTGCTCAAACCTTTAATTCTTTTTATCAGGCTATACCAGTGCTTAGAACTGAAAATTATGAATTAAGGAACTTTAGATTAAAATTAGTAAAAGGAGTAGAAATAGTGCTGGAAAATGGATTGAAAACTTTGGGATTGTCCGTTTTTGATAGAATGTAGAATAAAAAATCCCCTGCCTGCAGGCGGGGGATTTTTTATTCTACATTCTATATTTGTATATATTATTTATGTTCTTCATGATTCTTATGGAGCTGTTCATTGTGATCATGATGTTCTTCATGATGTATTGATGACTTGCCAGAAGAACGAAATGCTTCAACCTGTTCTTTTAATTTATATTGAAAAACAAAAGATAAAATTCCGACTACGGCACCAATTAAAGATGCTAAGATGGCTGAACCTCCAATCTGATAGCCTCCTAATCCTAAAGTAATAAAAATTGGAGTTAAAATAGCTCCAAGTACTAATGCAATTAACCAAGCAACTATTCCCATCAAAAAGTAATTTCCAAAAATAGTCCAAGTGAGGTTTTCACAAGTTTTAATACTGCTTTGTAATGAGGGTTCAACTTCTGGATGTTCATCAGTGAAAAAGTAAATATAGGAGAAACTGGAATTAATAATTTTTTTGAAAAAGAGGATTATATAAGCAATTATTACAAAAATAAATAATAATCCAAGTAAACCAACCAAGCCAAGCATAGCAGCACCGGCCTTGCCGGAATAAAGACCAAAGGTAGTCAATGCTCCCATAATCAACAAATAAACTATTGGAATCCATGCGCCGGTATAAAAGAAGAGACGAATAGCTAATTTGACACCTCCAACAAAGTGTTGTTTTACATAATTATAAATTTCACCAAGGTTCACCGCTTTTCCTTTATTAATATATTGAGTAGCTCGAACTAAAGCTCCTAATCCAAAGAAACCGATCGCAGTATTGAGAAGTATAAAAATAAGTGCGAGCAATATTATTATGATTGCTCCTCCGCCAGCAAAAATTCCATAAATGGGAGGGTAAACAAATTGCTCTAAAATTCCAGCAATGATGACTGGGATGGCCAAAACTAAAAATAACATCAATGGATTTTTGAGTACTAGAGACCAGGCTTCTTTAAGAACACTGATAAATTTTATCATATTCATTTTATCAAGCATGTCATTAGCAGACAGTTGCTGTTTATTCATTATAATGAAAGTTAAGTTTTATTTTGTCAGAGTATATAGTGGAAAA
This sequence comes from uncultured Candidatus Peribacteria bacterium, assembly GCA_964526005.1. GTDB lineage: Bacteria > Patescibacteriota > Gracilibacteria > UBA1369 > UBA1369 > CAZGKO01. Next base: position 37,850 of record CAZGKO010000006.1, on the reverse strand, counting down.
TAATTTTGAGCAAATAATAATTATTTAATTTTATATATTTTAATATGAAGATTGAAAAATCTATTAATGTAAATTGGAGGCGGCACCCGGATTTGAACCGGGGAATGGCGGTTTTGCAAACCGCTGCCTTACCACTTGGCTATACCGCCCTATTGTTGTTGTTTTGAAATGTGTGGGTATTTTAGTATGAAAAATTTGAAAAAGCAAAATTTTTGAGGACGGTAATTAATGGATTGAATTTAGAGATAGTGATAGATTGTCTCGAATTTTATTTGATTTGACTTATTATGATTTTTGTTTGATAATGCAATATTATTTTAAGAGAAAATGAAAATCGTATGATTCCCACTTTAGATGAACGTGTTATGCAATTGTATAAAAATACTCAATTAAGTGAAGAGGAATTAAAAAGTGATGTTGTGTCCCTAACCCAACTGTCAAACAAATCAATAAAATACGTTGAATGGCTCAAAGCGCGTATAATTGGTATGCCCATTCAAATGGCTAAGCGTTTCCAAGATTTTGGTATAGAACAAATGTACGAATATATATTACTGAATACAATGAAGGATGTTACTTATGATATTTATGCTAAAAATGAACCTGTTTTACGTAAATTTGCACACGATGAATACCATATTCCTTTAATGTTTCAGTAGCGTTTGGAATCGGCAAATTATTTTTTATTTATGGAACTTTATATTCTGATGATCTACTAATTTATATGCCTGAACTTTGATAAAGTCTGTTATAACAAAAGCTGCCAAAGCATATCCCCATACAAATAATGCAAGTTTCCAACCAATTGGTGATATATACCAACCATACACAACAAGAAGAGTTGCAAGCACCTTAGTAATCACTGCTGACCAAAACAAAGCCTTACTGGGTTTAATAGACCAGAAATGACCATGAGTACGAGTTACAAATATGGTTAAGTGACCCGCAACCGCAAGTTTAAGAAAGATAAAAGACTGCATCACTCCTCTAGGTAGGTGTAACACTTCCAGTGCAATATAAAATATACCAAAAGAAGAAACTACACCAACCAGCCCCAATAAGGTTGCCATACTCAAAACTACTCGCATTTTCCATTTTTCAGGTTTGTTGGAATAATGGACATTATCATAAGCAATTGCCATAATTGGTGCATCGTTAAATAGTGCCAATAAGACAATCATGAGGGCAGTCACGGGATAAAAATTAAATACAATAATAGAAAACGTAATAAAGAACAGCACGCGAATAGTCTCGGCAATACGATAGATAGCATAGCTATTCATACGTTGAAAAATCTTGCGACTTTCCTTAATGGCATCAATAATAACAGAAAGTCCTGGTCTTGTGAGTACGATGTCGGCAGCTGATTTTGCTGCATCGGTAGCTCCTGCAACAGCAATTCCCGTATCAGCTTTTTTTAGAGCTGGCGCATCATTGACCCCATCTCCAGTCATACCAATGATATGTCCTGTATTCTGAAGTAGTTCAACGATATGGTATTTATGCTCTGGAAATACTTGTGCAAAACCATCAGCATGTTCAACAATGCGTTTTGCTATTCTATCAGGTTTATTTAAAAAGGATGAAGCAGGCATAATATTGGTGCCTAAATTCACTTTTTGAGCTATTTCTTTGGCGATAGCGGTATGATCACCAGTGACCATTTTAACGGCTACTCCCATAGATTCAGCTGTTTTTATGGTTTCTGCGGAATCTTCACGAGGTGGGTCAAAAAGCGGAATAAGACCAACATACTGCCATTTCCCATGTGCATCGGTTTTAGCTACGCCGAGTGTGCGAAAACCTTTGGTAGCAAAATCTTTTACCTGTTCTTCTATCTTATCGCTAATTTTTTTTGTAGTATTAAGTACGAGTGAAAGAATAACCTGAGGAGCTCCTTTAGCTACTTTGAAACACTTGCCATGATTATCTTCTATTTCAGCTTCCACACGTTTTACAACTGGATCAAAAGGTTTAAATTTTTTGATCTTATATATATTAATCGCCTTGCTAATGGTTTTTATAGTTTTGGCTTTGTTGATAATAACATCATCAATGGGATCCTGATTTTCTTCTCTGGATGCGAGAGTCCCAAAAAGTAATACATCATTGACGGTGAACCCCTTAAAAGGTGTTACTTCTGTCAGAGTTAACTCGTTTTTGGTAAGGGTACCTGTCTTATCTGAACACAAAATATCCATACCTGCCATTTCTTCAATGGAAGCTAACTTGCTGACAATGGCTTTCTTTTTTGCTAAAGCCATTGCACCTACCGCCATAGTAACTGTTAATACTGCAGGTAATGCCACTGGTATTGCTGCGATAGTAAGAACTAATGCAAATTGGAGCGTGTCTAATACACTTTCCTGACGAAAAATAGATACAAGAAATATAATAGTTACTAAAGCAATGGCAAGAACAATTAAATAATCTCCTATTTTAACTACAGCTTTTTGGAAGTGACTTTGTGTTTTGGCTTCTGCTACCAGTTTAGCCGTCTTGCCAAAATAAGTACTCATTCCAGTGGCAACCACTAATGCATTCATTTCACCTTGGCGAATGATGGAACCGGCATAAGCAATATCAGAAACATGCTCTTCAACAGGTAATGATTCACCGGTTAATGCGGATTCGTCTACAGATAAATAATCCCCCTCTATAAGTTTAATGTCAGCTGGAACAATATCTCCCAAACGTACACGGACGATATCTCCTGGGACTAACTCCTGAGCAGATATTTCGAACCACTTGCCACCACGCAGCACTCGCGTTTTCAGTGCCAATCTTTGTTTTAACAATTCAATGGCATTATCTGCCTTGTATTCTTGCCAAAATCCAACTACGGCATTTAATAATAGCAATGCAAAAATAACCCAGAAATCTGCCCAGTGACCAATTATTATTGATAAAATTGCCGCAACCTCAATCATCCATGGGATTGGTCCCCAAAAATAATTTAAAAATTTTATGAAGGGATTTGCTTTCTTTTCAGAGATTTCGTTATATCCATATTTTTGAAGTCGAGCTTTTGCCTCTGAGGTCGAAAGCCCTTTTTTGCTGGATGAAAATTTCTTAAACAGATCTTTTATCGTTGCTTTTTTTATATCATTTATATTTGTTTCAGTATTTTTTGTGGTTTTTGTGGTTTTTGTGGTTTTATTCATATTAGTATTAGTTTTTTTTAATATCGCCTAATATGTGTCTCACATATAAGTGATATTGTGTAAATATATGATACGCTGGAAGTATATTACTGGCAAATTTAGGTATAGCGATTTATGGGAAAAACCATGCTGGTTATGTTAATGATAATTAAATATCACTATTTCAACCACAATAAACATCCAATTTTATATTATAAAATTGGATGTTTATTGTGTACTCACACTATTTTTCTAATGATTATTGGTTTTTCAAGAAATTATCATAAGCATTTTTCCCTCCGATTAAATCATAAATATTAGTATATCCTTGATCTTCTAAAACACTGGCTGCTGCTCGACTCATGCCACCACTTCGACAATAAACTACTATTTTAGCGTCTTTATTTTTAGGTAATTTATTTTTATATTTTGCAATTTCATTATAAGGAATCACTAAATCAGTCCCTTTGATATGTTCCTGTGTAGGAATATGAACATCTATTAAAGTAAAATCTTTATGCTGTAACATTTTATTAAACTCTTCGGCGCTTACCTGTTTATATTTTTCCACAGATTCGGTTTTTCCATCTTCGACATGTTCATTATTTAGCTCATAAGCTTGTGGACCTAAATCTAAATTAATTTCTGCCCAAATTTTTATTTCTGGAGTATTTTCCAGTTTTGGCTCTGTTACTATTGATACAGTTTTGAAAAATTTACCTTTAGGTTCAGCATGAAGATTTGGGTTGAAGTGTACTGTAAGTATTCCAGAATCACCTGGTTTTAAATTTGTCGGAGTCATTGTAGCACTCGTGCATCCACAACTAGTAGGAAGACCAACTATTTTAATAGGATTTTTACCGGTATAAGTAAAAGCAAAATTATGAGAAACCGGTCCAGCAGATTGTTTTATAAGACCAAAGTCAAAACTTGTTTCCTTAAATAATAGCCCGCTATTTGTTTTAACATTGGTTTCTAGTGCGGTATTGTTTTTATTTGTTGAAGAAGAATTTTTTGTTGGAGAAGATTGTGATGCACACCCTGCTAAAGCAAATGCTAGAAGAAAGATTGCTAAAATATATATTTTTTTCATATTAATATTAGTTATAAATTTTAATTATTAATTATATGCCACATCCACCTTGTTGTTTCTGTATAGGTTGAGGATTTAATGCTTGTGTTGGTGGTGTTATTCCAGCGCTAACACCACATCCGCTTCCGTTATTTCCTCCTGATTGGGGATTTGACGCTTGTATTGGGGGTGCTGCTACTCCAGCACCAACACCACATCCGCTTCCGCTATTTCCTCCTGATTGAGGATGAATAGTTTGGGAAGCAATTCTAGCGTATCCTTGAGCACTAGAATAATCATGTCCTAATATTCCTTGAGGATTTATCTTTTTCCAGTCAATACCATTATTATTCATATAAGTGGCAATAGTTAGATAAGTATTAGGAAACCAATAGGAATTAACGGTTAAGGCGGCATTCCACATCGCTTGTTCACTTGCACCCTGCGAAGCCATTAATTCCAAAAATCCCAACATTGCCATACCATGATTACAACCTGGGAAATGAGCTGAATTACCACAACATGGTCGATATATACCATTTGATACCTTGTCAACCAGAGCTTGTTGTTTAGTAGTTAAATTAAGTAATTTATAATGATTATAATATTTCATAGGATTACCTTTGGCAATGGTCCAACCGCCAGTAGCAGCAAGATCTTGTGTTCTCCCATTAACTGATTTAGTCATTTCGTCTAAAATAGGATTTTTATTAGCTAAACCTAATGCCCAAAATAAATTTAATAAATACCCCGAATTACTTCTAGTTATTTTTAATTGACCTTTATTATTCCCTAAAAGTAGATCTTTATATTCTTGAGTAAATGATCCTCTTTGTTGATATAGAGTTTCAAATTTATCTTTATCTATCACTCCATCCTTAACCAATTGTGCCCCCAAGTTTCCCCAGCTGACAGGTAAAACAACCCCTTCTGATGGCACAACTTTTTCAGTTAATGCTGCTATTTGTTTTGCATTATTTCTGGCTGCTTTCGGAGAAATAGTTGATTTAGATTGTTCCTCTATTTTGCTTTGACCAATATTATTTTCCGGTTGAGATTTAAATATCAATGGTGCTGCATATAACCAAGCGACTGCTAGAACAAGTAAAACCTCTACAATACCTATTAGAAGAATGATATTTTTCTTTTTCTTTTTCATATTCTAAATTTATAATAAATATTTTTATGATTATGGAGTTACCAAAGCTTTTATTTCTAATTGAAGCTGTGCACCAGAATCTTCAGTTAAAAAAATCGTTCTATTAATAAGTCCTACTCCAGCTGGACCATGAGCATTGGGATTATAAACCACTTGAATAATGTCGCTTTGCCCCGCTTTAATTGTTTCATTAGCTGATTCCATATAATCCATACCTGCCATGCCAAAAGGTCCTTTCTTTTTACCATTAGGTCCAATAATAAATGCGGTGGTACATGAACATGAAGTAGTGATAGTAGAGATAAGAATATCTTTATCGGTAGGGTTAGTAATTGTAAAATCTTTATTAACATCACCATTTTTCATAGAAATTGTGCCAAAATCATAAACTTCCTGAGAGGCTACAAGTGCACTTTTGCTACTTGGATTTTCTTGTAAGGGTTTTTGATGAGAATTACCCCACCAAGCAAAACCTATAAATCCAAATATAGATAAGATAATAATTATTATTGTAGTTTTACTCATATCATATTATTTAGTTTTTAAAATTGAATACATTATATTTAAACTTGAAGTCTAAGCGCAAAACATGTTATATGTAGATCATAATGTTTCAGATCATAAACGATTAAATGATCTGGAACAAGACAAAACAGATTGACTGCTCTCAAGAGATATTTCTTAGTTAAGAACGGGGGGGGGGGTATAATACTAATTAAATAATAAATATGGATAATATGGCATTTAGTACATCAATGTTAATATGGTTAATTCCTTTGATTATTTGGGAACTTATTTGGAAAGGGATAGGAGTATGGAAATCTGCAAGAAATAATCAACTTATATGGTTTATCGTTATTATTGTGTTCAATACATTGGGTATCTTACCTATTATTTATATACAGTTTTTCCAAAAAAAGAAGCAATAACAAAAACTTTGGTAGAAAAAATTATTGTAAAAAATTTATCAAATACTTGAAATTTTAAATATTAAGATAAAATTGATAAAAGAAAATCTTATTAAAATTAGAAACATAATTAATCGATTCTTGTACAAACATATTGTAAAGTCGATTGTTTTTCATATAGACCCTGAAAAGGTACATGATAACATAATATTTTTTGGAAAATTTTTAGGATCCAACTTCATTACAAGATCAATAACATCAATATTTTTCAATTATTCAAATAAAAAATTAGAACAAAATATTTTAGGAATAAAATTCAAAAACCCAATTGGTCTGGCGGCAGGATTTGATAAAAATGCGTATATTACAAAAATATTACCTGCTGTTGGATTTGGTTACGCAGAAATAGGATCAATAACGGGAGAACCCTGTGAAGGAAATAAAAAACCACGCTTATGGAGACTTAAAAAATCTGAAGGTCTCATAGTTTATTATGGATTAAAAAATGATGGATGCGAAAAAATTGCTAAGAAACTAAAAAATAAGAAATTTAATATTCCAATTGGCATAAGTATTGCTAAAACAAACTGCAAATATACTGCTAATAAGGAGGCGGGTATAAATGATTATATCAAAGCTTTTATTACACTTAAAGATATTGGCAATTATATAACTATAAATATAAGTTGTCCTAACGCATTTGGTGGCCGACCTTTTACAAAACCAAAAGATCTGAATGATCTTCTTATAGAAATTGAAAAAATACCATGTGATAAACCTATATTTTTAAAGTTGGCACCAGATCTTAATACAAATGAATTGGATGATATAATAAATATTTGCAATAATCATCGAATTGCCGGATTCATTTGCGCAAATTTAACAAAAGACAGAACAAATATAAAAATTAAAAAATACTTAAAAGACAAAGATATAAAAACGGTTGGAGGAATTAGCGGAAAACCAGTTAGAGATCTTTCAACGCAATTAATAAAATATATATATCAAAAGACAAAATGTAAATATATCATCATAGGATGCGGAGGAGTATTTTCCGCAGAAGATGCTTATGAAAAGATCAAAGCTGGCGCATCATTAATTCAATTAATTACCGGTATGATTTTTAAGGGGCCACAACTAATCAGTGAAATCAATCAAGGTATTGTGACATTATTGGAAAAAGATGGTTACAAAAATATTTCACAAGCAATTGGTAAAAATTAAGAAAGATTTTTAAATTTTGATCTAAAAAAAACTTCTATAGAAGTACCACTTGGAATATTCATTTCATGGGCGAGTTTATGGCAATCGGAACAGGGGGATTCGAGATTTTTCATTGTATGTGGGCTGCCCTCTGTCTCACCATGTAAAAAATGCTTAAAGTAGACTATGTGATGAGGTGGACCTGGATGTTTACAAATATGATGAGGTCGCCCAAAATCTCGACCTCTATCGCGTTCTTGCACGGCTAAAGCTATCTCTTTTGGTATTCTACGAGAAACTTTTATATCACCATACGTCTCGCCTCGTTTAATTTTTTCTTTTATTGCGGCTAAATTCGCCTTTCTTTGCTCTATTCTCAATTTCTTTTTTTCTTTAGAGCTTAATCCAACCTCTTGAATATCTAACTGTGCCGATTGTTCATACCTTTGATTCATGAGATTAAACTGTTAATTTTTTTGAACCGCATATGTATTATTAATGTGATGTTATAAACAACGTTACTCCTCAACAGGGATCCATGTAACATTAGAAGCAAAAATATTGGCTGCCTCGTCCCTTTGGGACTCGGTAGCTCGAATAGCTGCGGATCGTTTTTGAGTTCTTGGGTATGGATATTCCAAAAAAGCTTTTACCCACTTCGCATGCCCCAATGTTTTATAGTCCAGCGTGAGCGTTATTGCTGGCAATTTGCTTATTTCTTTAGAATGTAAAAATTCGTTTACCTTTATAGACGCATATTTGCTATCGCTATTAAATATATCAGCAACCTGACCAGAAATGTCAACTGGCGACGGTTCTGCTTCTGAAATAGGCTCCGTTATTTTTCCCCTTTCCATAATTTTATTGGCTATTTTTTACAAGAATTGCCTCATAGGCAATAGGCATACAAAGAATCTATTTGTTATAAGTTTATCATCAAGACGGACAAAATACAATTTTGAACCAGACAACACATCTGAATTTCTTCTTACAGCATCCATTATGCCCATTTGTTCTTCAATATCTTGTGGCGGACTATTAAAACCGCTGCCAATTATTTCATCTAATTGAACAATCACAGAACCACATTTTGATCTTTCACAAGTTGCATGTTGAGCAACTTCAGCGGTTTTCTTTAATGATATATTCAAGTGCTTTCTTTTCTTCCGCACTAGATAAGTATCTCATATTATTTAGTTTAATCCTTCTTCTATAATCGCTTCTTTAGTTGTTTCTCTTGTAAATTTTATTTCTTCTGTTATCTTCTTTTGTTTCCATGTCCCTTTTGTAAACCAAATTATTGCAATTATTGCCGTAATTATATTCGCGACTGGAAACGCTATCCAAATTCCGACTTCAGCAAAATGTGTATGCATTGAAAGTACATACGCAATAGGAACTCTTAATACCCATAATGCTATAAGTGATATTGCCATAGAGATAAGCGTATTCCCCGAACCTCTGAATGCTCCGTTTAATGCCATCTGTATTCCGATAAATCCAAAAGTTAAAGCCATTATTCTAATAAATAAAGCGCTTTTTTGAATAGTTTCTAATTCTCCAGGGATAAATATTGCCGAAATCTGTTTCGCGAACAAAAACATAATTATTCCTATTATTGTTAATACAATAAAACCAATTATAGCGCTTAACTTGGTTATTTTCTCTGCTCTCTGTATTTTACCAGCACCAATGTTCTGCCCAACTAAAGTCGAGGTCGCCATTGACATTCCTAAGGCGGGAATAATGACAAAGCTCAAAATTCTGACTCCAATTCCATATGCGGCTAAGGTTAGCGTTCCGAAGATCGCAACCAAAAATGTCATGACTATCATTCCGAACGCTCTTGTTGATTGTTCGATAGAAGCGGGAAACCCTATTTTAAACATTTTTTTTATTAGTTGAAAATCTGGCATTAAATCATTTAAATAAATCTGTATCTGATATCTACCTTTTAAGAGTAAAAATATTCCAACAATTGCGGCTAAACCTTGCGTGCCTATTGTGGCAATTGCGGCTCCACTCACGCCATACGCAGGAATAAATCCGTAACCAAATATAAATAAGGGATCAAGAACGAGATTTAATAAAACTGTTACGAGGACAATGTACATGGGTGTTTTAACATTTCCAACACCGCGCATTAAAGATTGAAAAACCATATAGGTAAACATGAAAATCATTCCAATAAAAGATATTTTCATATATGAAACAGCGCTCAAAAAAACATTTGGTTCAACACCTATTAAGCTAACAAAAAAAGGTGATAACAAATAACCTATAGTCGCAAGAATAACCGAGACGACAATGGTTATTAACATGGTTTGAGAGGTAATATGATTTACAGTTTTTCTATCATTTTTCCCCTTATATTGAGCGACAAAAATAGTGCCAGCCATTGCCAAACCACCGCCCAAAGAAATCATGAAAAAAATAATGGGAAAACTAATAGAAACAGCAGCAACAGCGACAGCTCCAAGATGACCGACCCAAAAAGTATCTGTTAATTGGTAAGCAGTTTGTAAAATGTTTGCAAAGATTATAGGAATTGATAAAACTAATAATGATTTTATTATTGATCCTTCGGTCAAATTATTTTTTTCTTCCATATTATCCTCTATTGTTATTTTAAATATATATTATATAAGTTTTCTACTTATATTTCGTTTTTAACTGCAAAGCAGAGAAATAAGTTTTAAATTCATTTATAATACATATTGTATAGATTAACTTTGATATTGGATATAATGATATATTAGAATATTAACATTATTTAATATATTTATAATATGTCTAAAAAAGAATTAACCTTCCATCTCAACAGTTTGGAAAGCGGGGAAAGATTGTCCACAACAGGAGGTAGAACCAAAGAATAAGCGCAACTTATGGATATTGCTAAAGATATACCACTCTTCATTTTTTGTAATCACTTAAATAGAAATGAAGATGCGGCACGTGTGATTGTGAAGAGCCAATTGAGTTTATGGGAACAAAATCAAGAAATAATCAAAAATATATAATATTATATAAAAATACTATTTTTGTTAAGTTTTTAATATTAGCTAATATTAAAGATATGTAATGTTGCAAATTTGCGTCACTTTACATAATATTTTACAATAGATAGATAATCTACACAATCTTCCCACGATTTAATTTTAATGATTCTTTTAGATATGATTAGCCGAACCCCGAACCATATATTCCTTGTTATATAGGCGTAAAATTCTTAAAAACTTTTAAAAACAAGGTGTCCCTAAAACTTAGGTAATTGTGCCATTATTTAAAAGCAATAATTTGATAACCATATGTTTCAACATCTTCTTTTGACTAAAATATCTCCTTCATTACACTCCCAATCAGCAAGACGAAGTTCATAAGTTTTTTTACTATCAAGAATCTTTTGAAAATATTCTGGCCAAACTTTTTTTATATGTTTCATATAACTGTTATTATCAATTAAACTTTATAAAATTTTATGAAGATTTACTTGATATAAAGATAACACATAGAGAAGAACTCAAAAAACTATATAGATCAAGAATGTGTAGAGAGATTGCTCAAATATAATAAAAAGCCTATTAATTCTTTAGGTATCAGAAACCCAATAGTAAGAAATGTTGTAAAAAAGCACTTTTATAAGAATAAAACACATTCCCTTCAATATAAATTTTAAAAATTCATTTTGTTTAAAATTAGCAATCTGCTAAATTAAGTGCCAAAGAATAATTAAGTCATTTATCGTTAAAACAACCTAGGATGACACTCATTAAATATGGCTAACAATTTATATGAAATATTAGGAGTTTCCCACACTGCAACGGAATCCGAAATTAAAAAAGCCTATCGCCATAAAGCAATGGAATTGCATCCTGATAAACACAAGGGTGATAAGCAAATAGAGGAAAAATTTAAAGAGATAAATAAAGCTTATGAAATTTTAGGTGATCCTCAAAAAAAAGCGGCATACGATCGTTTTGGTGAAACCAGTGCCAATTTTGGCGGAGGTAGTGGTAACAGTGGTGGATTTCAAGGTTTTCAAAATGCTGGCTTTGATTTTAATGGAATGGGCGCGGATTTTGGTGGAGCACAGGGGTTTTCTGATATTTTTGAAGCTTTTTTTACTGGATTTGGAGCTCAAAGAAATGCTCCACACAAAGGGCGAAATCTGGAATTTGAATTGGCAATTACTTTTGAAGAGGCGATTTTCGGTACTGAAACAGAATTATTAATTACCAGACCGGGAAAAACTGGTGATAAGATACAAGAAAATCTAAAAGTCAAAATACCGGCAGGTGTAGACAATGAATCAATTATCAGATTAACAGGAAAAGGTGATCCTGGAATGAATGGGGGTCCAACTGGCGACTTATATGTACATGTACGGGTTCGTCCACACAAAGAATTTGTTAGAAATGGACCTGATTTACATCTGCAAACTTCTATTTCTCATCTACAAGCTATTTTAGGAGATCAGATTAAAATTAAAACTTTAGATAATGAATTATTATTGAAAATTCCAACAGGTACTCAGCCCGGTAAAGTTTTTAAATTAAGAGGATATGGAGTTAAAAAATTACATTCTGGAGATAAAGGGGATTTATATATTAAGGTTAATGTTCAAATTCCAACTAGACTTTCTAAAAAAGAAAAACAACTTTATAAAGAATTAGCCGATGAAGTAGGATTAAAACCACATAATAAAGGGCTATTTGGGTAATAATATATATTTTATAACGGCAATCAATGATGCTTTTAATTGTTTAATTGAGAAATTACTGGGTTTGTAGGATTTAGTTTTTTAATTTCTTCAAATAAAATTTCAGCGGAAATTTTCCAATTAAATTTTTGTGTGTGTTCCCTACCGCGTTCAATCAACATATTTCTAACCTGTTCATTTTCAAGAAGACTTATGATGCTATCAGCAATTTTATTGGAACTTTTTGGATCAATCAAAAGTCCTGCTTCACCAATCACTTCTGGCAAAGAAGCGGCATTAGAACTGACAACAGGGCAGCCACATGCCATTGCCTCAAGAGGGGGGATCCCGAAGCCTTCATATAAAGAAGGGAAAATGAAAACCGATGCAGAGTGGTAAAAAACAGGTAGTTCTTCATCTTTCACATAACCTGTGAAAATAATTTCATTTTGTAATTTGAATTGTTGCACTGTCTCTTTAATCTCATGATATTTCCAACCTTTTTTACCAACAATAACCAATTTATAATCAGGTAACTCACGGCGAACAATCACAAAAGCCTTAATTAAATTAATAAAATTTTTACGAGGCTCTAATGTTCCAACACCTAAAATAAATTTATCTGGTAAATTGTATTTTTGTTTAGTTTTTGAAATAATTGTTTCAGAAATTTTATCAAAGTAATGTTGATGAGGTGCACATGGGGTTTCAGTAATACTTTCCCGATTTAATTTAAATATTTTCACTAAATCAATTGCTGTATTTTCAGAAACTGTTAACACTTTAGCAGTTCTTTTGAGTGCAATTCGTAATGTTATTCTTTCTATTAAAACCGCTTTTTTTTGATGGCTGTGAGGAAATAAAAAAGAAACCAGATCATGAACTGTAATAATGGTTTTGATTCTTTTTGGGGCAAGTGCTGGAATAATATAACTGGTCGGGGAAAAATAAATATCTACTTTTTCCTTTTTTAAATCAGAAAGTACTTTTAGATGCCATTTAAAACCACCAAAACTAATTTGGCGGATTTGGACATTATTTTGCTTGGGGAAAGGAGATTCTGCTTTATTAGTATAAAGTAAATATTGATTTTGATGATCTAATTTTAATAATTCAGCAACGATTCCATAGGCGTAAAAACCCTTTCCGGTTTTTTCACCGTCAGCCTCGCGAATATCAATGGCAATTTTCATATTATGTGCTTTTTGTAGCTATACATCCCTAAAGGGGAATGAGCAGAAAGATCTTAATACAAATATTTGATTTTGTCACTACTAGTAGTTATATTATTATCAATTAACTCTTTTAAAATGACTAAAGGAAGCTTAAAGAATCAAATTGTAAAAAAAGTGAGTAAATGGCCGCTTGAAAAAAAGATTTCAGCAATATTTTCAGTACTGTTAATAGTTAGTTTATTTTTCAACTGGTATAATGATACTGATATTTTTCATACGGGGGAAACATATAACGCTTTAAATGGACCTCTTTATTTAGCTGGTTATACAATTTTAACATTGGCAATTTTAAATTTAGCTATTAGTTTTGAAAAAATAAAATTATTTGGATATGCTGTTAATAATAAAAAGCGCGGTAAATTACAGATGTTCTTGGGTTTCTTAAATTTATATTTTTTGATTTTGATTAATTCAGCTTATTTCCATCCTCAATTTGGTTTAAATCTACTTGCAAAAAAGGCGGGGATAGGTTCAATGCTAGCTTTGATTGCTACCGTGATGATAGCAATAGGAGGTTATTTAACTTTCAGAAAGGGTTTGATTGAAACAGAAGGGGAGATAGAACAAAAAATAATACCTAAAAAGCAGTCTATTCCTGAAATCCAGGAAACGAGCCAAGATAGACAAATTGGGAATCTACAGAAACCGAGTATTTATGCTCTTGATGTTAACACCCAAACAGTCGAACAGAATAACTTTGCTAAAAATTCAAAAACTTATGAGACGATTAAAATGTTAATGCAGAAGGATACTAAAACACCAGAACAACGACGTAAAGAAAGGGAAGCTTCAACTCTTTCTAATGTTTTTTCCAACAATTCAGGGATTGCATTTGATAAATTACGTAGAAATGCTGGACTAATAGAAAATGGGAAAAAGGCTAATCAAACTAACAATGAGAATGATTTATTGAGGAATGCAATAAAAAAAAGATCAAGTACTGTTTCGAGTGGGAATAGTGTGAAAAAACCACAAATGTATAGAACAGATTTATAATAATTTATTATGCAAAATAAGCGACATCGTGGGAATTTACGGTTAAGTAATTTAAAAAAAGATACAACAATTCAAATACCAGATGGATTAACTTTTTATTGTAAAAGTTGCCATCAAATTTTAGATATTAAACCAAAAAACTTTGTCTTTAAAAGTCCGATTGATGGCTGCCGCAAAGCGGATGCTCCCAATTTAAATAAAGATAAAACTCAAAAATCAGATTCAGATTGTGAAATTGTTTATGGGACAGAACGCAGTATTAAAAGATATTTCAAAATCCCAGATGAAAAGTTTGATAAAGAACGGCGTGAACGTGAAGATAAAGCGCAAAGAGCAGATAAATTATAAAAATAATAGTTTAACAGGTATTTTATTTGTTCTAAAAATTTTTCTGTTAAATTTGTTCTAAAGATTTCCTCATTAAATTTTCCCCAATTACATTTTCTTCATTAATCCCCAATTACATTTTCCTGAGCGGGGCAACAGAAAGCGCCAATTTTTTAAGACCGAATTTTTTAGATTTAAAAGCAATAGTGGCAACTCCTCCCTTGATTGAAACAACAACTCCTTCACCAAAAATTGGGTGAATAACTTTATTCCCATCTTGAAATTGTTGTGGTTCATATTCATCACTAAAAATAACAGGTTCGGAAATAAAATTTTCATCGGGCAGAGGTTTATGATCGGGTTCAGTGTCTAGATGTTCAACTGGAATATCCAAAATAAACTGAGATGGCGGATTAGTCCGTGATTCACCATAAAGCATACGACTTTTTGTGTAGAGTAAATATAATTTATCTTTGGAGCGAGTAATGGCTACATACATTAATCGACGCTCTTCTTCTAATTCTTCGTGATCGAGAATACTGCGGGAATGTGGGAAAAGACCATCTTCTAAACCTACGATAAAGACGATTGGAAATTCTAAACCTTTGGCGGAGTGAACCGTCATTAAAGTGATTGCATTTTCTTCATTATTTAAATTATCCAGATCAGAGGTTAAAGCGATTTCTTCTAAAAAAATAGATAGAGATTCACGAGGTTCCAAGTTCTGATATTTGCTAGCAACAGAAATTAATTCATAAACATTTTGCAATCTTGCTTCTCCTTCCGCAGTGCCATCATCTAAAAATCTTTTATAACCACTATTATCCAAAACATGTTTAATTAAATCCGAAATTGAAAAATTATAGCTGGTTTTTTGAAGATTTTGAATCATTTTGGTAAAATCCTGTAGGGCTTGGGATTTTTGTCCGCGGATTTCTTGAATATTATCTATTTGCAAAATACTTTCCCAAAAAGATTGATCGTGATTAATTGAATATTCCTGAATTAAATTTAAAGTTTTTGAACCAATTTTGCGCGGAGGAGTATTGATAATGCGGAGTAGGCTAATTGTATCATTGGGATTTTGAATAACCCTTAAATATGAGATTAGATCTTTAATTTCCTTGCGTTCATAAAACTTAATTCCACCAATAATTTTATATGGTAAAGCATTTCTTAAAAATGATTCTTCTAAAACACGGGACTGAGCATTGGTGCGATAAAGTATTACAAAATGATTATAAGTTCTTTGTTTATCCCGATTTAGGGTCTTGATGATTTCTTCGGCAATATATTCACCTTCAGCCCTTTCATTAGATAAAGCTTTTAAAGTAATTTTTTCCCCATCGGTACGATCAGTCCAAAGTTTTTTTTCTTTGCGACGTTTGTTTTTAATAATAATATTATATGCGGCATCAAGAATGATTTGTGTGGAACGATAATTTTGTTCCAGAAAAACAAACTTGGCATCAGGATAATCTTTTTCAAAATCAAGAATATTTTGAATATTTGCCCCGCGAAAGGAATAAATAGATTGGTCAGAATCTCCAATAACACATAGATTGTGGTATTTAGCAGCCAATAAATTTGTTAGAACATATTGGGCATGGTTGGTATCTTGATATTCATCCACAGAAATATATTTGAATTCTTCCTGATATTTATCGAGAATTTCTGGATAAGTTTTAAATAATTCGACAGTTTTCATAATAATATCGTCAAAATCAAGGGCATTAGCTTTTTTTAATTCTTTTTGATAGTGGCGATAAACTTTTTCAACTTTTTCAGTAAAATAATTATTAACAAATTGATAGTATTTTTCAGGAGTAATTAATTGATTTTTAGCATTAGAGATAAAATTTAGAATAGCCCGTGGATTAAATTGTTTACTATCAATACCAAGATCTGCCAAAATATGTTTAATTAAAATTTGCTGATCGGCGGTGTCATAAATTACAAAATAATTATCATAACCGAGATTTAAAATATGTTTGCGTAAAATTCGGATACAAATTGAATGGAAAGTTCCTAAATGTGGAATTAAATTTGAATTATGAGGCTGCCCTATCAAGAGGAAAATTCTCTCTTTCATTTCATTTGCGGCTTTATTAGTAAAAGTAACCGCCAGAATATTGCGTGGGGAAATATTTTTATGCTTGATTAAATAAGCAATACGTGTGGTTAAAGCTTTAGTTTTTCCAGAACCAGCACCGGCAAAAATGATTAGAGGTCCTTTAACAGTGGTGACAGCATTACGCTGTTCGAGATTGAGATTTTTAAGAAGATCCTGTTCCATTCCTTTAGTGAAAGAATATTTGTAAATGGATTATAAATGAAATGGAGAGGTATCAACTACTAAAAAATATAAATTTAGGATGACAAATGGTCAATTATCTGAACAACCGTTTTAAATTGAAAATTATGCTATATTAGCAGGTGTTTTTAATTAATACTCAAATACATCCAATATATTTGAGCTATTTTGTTTATTCTACTTGACTTATTGCATTATTATTATAATAATATACTATTAAATAATCAGTTTCGTATAGTTAGGTTTTAATAATTATTATTATCTGATAACCGTCTATAAGATATGCAAAAACACAACCAACTCTCTAATTTTGAAAAACAATCTAAAATTGTAAAAAATAATATTGTCAGAATTGAAAGAATATCAAAAACAATATTAATTGTAGCAGAGGTAGATTTATGTAAAGAGATTAGAAAGAGAACTCAATTAATTGTTGGGAGATATTTTTTAGAAATAATAACATTACTAGAAATGAGGTGTTTAACCTCAAATTGTAATGGTATATCAACAGTCTATGAAGCTAGAATTGTTTCTGCAAAAGATAAACAAGATTTGGAATTTGGTATTAATAAAGTTAATGAACAAACTAGAAAACTTTTATGTTCAACTAATGGTCTGGTTTCTTATTGTTTAGACTGTCAATTAAATTTCATGATGGGCGGCATTAATTTAACCGGAGTGACAGAAATGGATATTGATTCACTTAGAAAAAATAAAAAAATTATTTAAAATTTCTTCAAGTATTATTGTAATACCTGATTGAAAGATTCTAAATCTTGAAATTGCTTATAGACACTGGCAAAGCGGATATAAGCTACTTTATCGAGTTCTTTAAGTGCTTTTAAAACGTCTTCACCAATAATAATCGAAGAAATTTCCTTGCCATGTGCCGCCCATTTTTCTTCTAATATTTCAAGCATATTTATAATTTGCTCTTGAGTAACTGGTCGACGAATACAAGCTTTCCAAATGCCATTAATCAGTTTGGCATGGCTATATGATTCACGGGAATTATCTTTTTTAATTACCAAGAAATCGGTTAATTCAATTCTCTCAAACGTTGTAAAACGATGATTACATTTAATGCATTCGCGACGACGACGAATTTCTTTGCCGGCATTAGTTTCGCGAGAATCAAGCACTCTGGTATCTTCATGTTTACATTTTGGACAAATCATTTCCGTGACGATTAAGTTATTTTAAGTTATCATCGTTTTGTAGTAATGGCAATTCTTAAATTTTATCATGAAATTAAAAAAGGCTTGTAATAAATTTTTGGAATATTGTGAAATTACCAAAAATCAATCAGTTAAAACATTGGAAAACTATTTCCATTACTTAAAAAGATTTAAGGAATTTGTCGGTGCAGATTCAGAAGTGGGAGAAATTGATTTAGATTTAATTAATAATTATAGAATTTATCTAAATCGATTGCAAAACGAGAAAAAAGAACAATTGTTGTCGGTAAAAACACAAAATTTTCATTTAATTTCTTTGCGAGCTTTTTTAAAATATTTAGCCAAAAATGATATTAAAACCCTTTCCGCAGAGAAAATCGAATTGAGTAAAATACCGGATCGTACTGTAGATTGTTTAGAAAGAGAAGAATTGGAAAAATTATTTAAAACTCCAAATCGCTTGAATTTACGTGGAAAAAGAGATTATGCCATTTTACGAACTCTTTATTCTACAGGCCTTAGAGTTAGCGAATTATCTGGTTTAAATATTGATTTAATTAATTTGAATAGTGGTGAATTCAGAGTATTAGGGAAAGGTCGGAAGCAACGTATTGTTTTTCTATCGAAAGATGCAATCACAGCCATCAAGGAATATTTACAAGCCAGAAAAGATAAGGAAAAAGCGGTTTTTATTAATCATGGGCGTGGTTGCAGCACTAAAAATAATTCTTTACACAGTTTATTAACTGAAGGAAAAGTCTCAGAGAGAAGATTGACCACAACTATGATTCAGTTTTTAATTAGAAATTATGCCAAAAAAGCAGGAATAGTGAAAAAGGTGACTCCTCATAAACTTCGGCATAGTTTTGCTACTGAACTCTTAAAAAATGGAGCGGATATTCGATCAGTTCAAGAAATGCTTGGACATAGCTCAATTACCACTACTCAAATTTATACCCATTTAACCAATAGACATTTAAAAAAAATACATGAAAAATTTCATAAATAATAAAATAATCTGAAAATTTTATTTTACTATGTTATGCTATATAAGAATTTAGAGAAATTATATGATTGTTTTCGACAAGGTAATTAAAAAATATAAAAATAGAATTGTACTGAATAATGTGGATCTAATAATTAATAACGGAGAATTTGTTTCCATTATAGGTCCTTCTGGTGCTGGAAAATCAACTTTAATTCATGTTTTAATTGGAGCTGAAAAAATTCAAAATGGTTCAATTACCGTAGATGCATTTAAATTAAAGGATATGTCCGATACACAGTTACAATTTTATCGTCGAAAAATCGGTGTGGTTTTTCAGGATTATAAATTACTTCCTAAAAAAACAGTATTTGAAAATGTATCTTTTGCTCTTGAAGTTTGTGGATTTAGTGGAAAAGAAATGATAAAACGAGTTTGGGAACTTTTGGATTTGGTAGGATTACGAAAACAAGCTAAACATTTTCCAAATCAACTTTCTGGAGGGGAGAAGCAAAGAACTGCAATCGCTCGTGCATTGGTACATGATCCTGAATTAATTGCCGCTGATGAACCAACGGGAAATCTTGATCCACAAACAGCTTTAGGCATAATCAAATTATTAAAAAAGTTAAATGATGAAGGGAAAACTTTACTTTTAGCAACTCATAATCAAGATTTGGTAAATTTTTTAAACAAAAGAGTAGTAAAACTTGATAATGGAAAAGTAGTAAGTGATAAGAAAGAGGCGGGATATGAAATATAGAAATTTTATAAAAAATGTGCTTTATTAATGTTATGAAAAGGAAGATAAACAAATGTTAGACGACATATATGTTTTTATCTTTTTGATAATAAGAATTTTCCTGCTTCGCTTTAGAAATAAGGTGTTTTCTTTCGCTTCGCTACGGAAACGATTTATTAAAAATTATATTCAAGCTATAATCTATATATGTCAGATATTACTAAATTTATAAACAAAATTATTTGTGGCAACGCAATTGATATAATGAAAAAAATACCGGATGAATCGGTTAATTTAATTGTGACTTCACCCCATATAACCTCAAAAATTCTACAGGAAATGGGATGAAAGATGGGCGGGGTGGTAAGTGGGCAAATGCTTTACAAAAAGGTTATTCGCATTATGACGATAATATGCCACATGATGAATATGTAAAATGGCAAAGAGATTGTTTAACCGAAATGATGCGATTAATTTCCGATGATGGAGCTATTTTTTATAATCATAAATGACGTGTTCAGGGCGGTTTATTACAAGACCGCCAAGATATTGTTAATGGTTTTCCTGTCCGTCAAATTATCATCTGGAAACGAGCTGGTGGGTTGAATTTTAACGCCGGTTATTTTTTGCCAACCTATGAAGTTATTTACCTTATTGCTAAACCAAAATTTAAACTTACTAAAAAAGCTAATGCTCATGGAGATGTTTGGGAAATACCACAAGAAATGAAAAACGGACATCCCGCTCCTTTCCCTGTTAATTTAATTGATAGGATTATTTCATATACAAACGCCAAAATTATTCTAGATCCATTTATAGGTTCCGGCACAACAGCAATTTCAGCAATAAATTTTAAACGTGATTATATAGGGATTGATATTTCACCTGAATATTGCCAGTCAGCAAGAAAAAGAATCAAAATCCATAAATCACAAACTAAACTATTTTAAATATGACAAAACCAACTATCTACACAAAACAGGCTTTAATAGCAAAACTTAAAGAAATCTCTGCCATGGGGTTTATTCCAAATGCACGAAGAGGTAATCACGGAGGTATTGGCAATACTCTAGAAGATTTACTTGGCATTGAAGAAAATAATTTGCCGATTCCAAACGCTTATGATGTTGCAAAAATTTAATTTTGAAGGATTTTTAAAAGCACTTGAAGACGGAAAAATTCTTGTTGATTTTGATGCACGCACCGGCCATAATCATGGAACTAAGTTTCGTATGAGACAGGAATGTTTCCCGATGTTATATGAAAAAACTACTATAATTATTTAATAAATTTTAATTAACTAATTAAAAAAATATTTTTCACTGAAGCAAGCGAAAGAGCAATTTTATTGCACTTCGCTCTCCCATATTTTGCTCCACTGCGTTCCGCAAAACATCGCATATATTGAAACGTTAAGGTTTTTTTAAATGTAAGATTAAAGATCTGGAATATTTTTTATTCAGATGAATAATATTATTGAAAAAAAAGTAACAATAATAAAAAGAACTTCTAAAGAATTCCCAGTTTTATTGAAGACTATTTACAATCCTCCAAAACAACTTTTTTGTCTTGGGGCACCTTTAGATAATAGAGATAAAATTGCAATAGTTGGAATGCGAAAATGTAGTAAAGAAGGAATACAAATAACCAAACGAATCACCGATCAATGCGTTAATTGCGGTTTAATAATAGTTAGCGGACTTGCTATTGGCATTGATACAGCAGTACATGAACAGGCTATAGCTAGTGGTGGGCAAACAATTGCTGTTTTACCTTGCGGATTGAATAGGGTTTATCAAAATTTTTCATTAATGAGAAAAATTTTACAAAATGGTGGCTCGATTATTACGGAATATGAAATAAATGCAAGTGCCCGTAAATATACTTTTTTGGAAAGAAATAGAATTATTAGTGGGCTTGGCAAAGGCGTGATTGTGGTGGAAGCAGATTATAAATCTGGAGCTTTAAATACCGCAAATCATGCTTTAAAACAAAATAGAATGGTTTGGGCTATTCCCGGAAATATTTATAAGTTACAGAGTCACGGTACAAATAATTTAATTAAAAAAGGTGAATCCGCTCTATTAACCGATATAAAAGATTTAGAAGATATTTTCCATTTTAATAATATTAAAACAATTAAGAAATCACTTAATTTAAGTATAGAAGAAAGATTAATTTGGCAATTTTTGGAAAGAGAAAATTTAAGCACTTCTGAACTTCAACAGAGGACGGGATTGGAATTTGGACAATTAATTTTATTACTGACAAATCTAGAATTAGAGAAAATTATTTTTCAAAATTTTTTAAATAAGTGGGAAAAATTTACATAATATTAGTGGAGCGATGCACTTCTTCTAAAGTGGTGATACCGGCAAGAACTTTTAATATTCCATCTTCACGTATGGTAATCATCCCTTTAGTACGAGCGGATCCAATCATTTTAGTTGTAGAAGTTTTATTTAAAATTAAATCTTTCATTTCAAAATCTACTTCAAGCATTTCTAATAAAGTGACTTGTCCTTTATAACCAGTATGACTACATACATCACAGCCTACAATTTGTGGTAATTCAGCAGGCATTTCATGTTTCTCCGAAGGTCTGACTTTACGTATCATTGTTAAAACTTTTTCTATTTCATCACGCTCAGACTGTGGAACTGGTTTTTTAACAGCACAATTGGGACAAATGCGCCGAGCCAATCTCTGTGCAATAATGGTATGTAAAGAAGGGGCAATCATAAATGCTGGTAAACCAATATTAATTAGACGAGGGATAGTTTCTATAGCACTATTTGTATGTAAAGTGGAAAGCATCACATGCCCAGTCAATGCGGCCTGCGCTGCTGTTTCAGCGGTTGCCAAATCACGAATTTCACCAATCATAATTACTTCAGGATCTTGACGGAGCACGGAGCGCAGACCACTGGCAAAATCATAACCGTGTTTTTCATCAATCTGGCTTTGATTAATTCCGGGCAAATGATATTCAATTGGATCTTCCATGGTAATAATTTTCACTTCTGGTTTATTGAATTTTGACAACATGGTATAAAGAGTAGTGGTTTTTCCAGAACCCGTGGGACCAGTTACCAATATCATGCCATGAGAAAGATCAGTTAATTTAATTACTTTATTTAAATAAGATCCAGTAAATCCCAATTCTTCAAAACTAAGTAATTTTCGACTGGAATCTAAAAGTCTAAATACAAAACTTTCGCCAAATTCAGTGGGTAATGCAGAAACTCTGACATCAATTTTTCTTTGATTAACAGTGAAATTAAAACGTCCATCTTGTGGCACATTACTCACATTAATTCGCATTTTAGATTGATACTTAATTTGACTGGAAATATTTACAAATGTCTCATGATTAATTTTAAATACTTCATGAAGCATTCCATCAATACGTATACGTCCTCTGATAAAATGTTCTTCCGCTTCCAAATGAATGTCGGAAGCGCCGGCTTTAACTCCGGCAATACAAATCATATAAACTGCCTCTTCGGCAGTAATCCCTTTCACTTTTTCACCGAGATCCTGTAATTTCACCAATTCTTTTTCATAAGTTTGTAACTTTGATTCATCTAGTCCAGTTGCAATTTTTTTAACTGGACGATATTGACTGCTATGATAAATCTTAAGAGCATCTCTAATCCCCTCTTCAGAAGAAAAATTATTATTAATTGAATAACCTTTTTGTTTTAAATCTTTAATTACCATTAATGTCCCTGCATTAGTAGGGTGAGCCATGGTAACTCTTAATTTTTTCCCCAAACGATAAAATGGGAAAATTAAATTTGTTTCCGCAATTTCTGCAGGTATTATTTTTAATAAATCTGGATTAATCGGTGTAATCGCAATATTAATATAATTCATGCCCAATTGAGCGGCCTTTTGTTGAGTATCTTTTTCTTTTGCCTCTCTTTTCATTTTTTCCAAATTCCCTGTCATTACTTCAAATTGAGTTTTTATTTTTTCTTCATTTATTTTTTTGGAACTTTGGGCTGTGGAGCTTTCTGCTGTTGAGCTTTCTGCTGTTGAGCTTTCTGCTGTTGAGCCTTCTGCTGTTGAGCTTTCTGCTGTTGAGCTTTCTGCTGTTGAGCTTTCTGCTGTTGAGCCTTGTGCTGTTGAGCCTTGTGCTGTTGAGCCTTGTGCTGTTGAGGTCGAATTTTGTTCTGGAGTATATTTTTTCAAAACACCTTCCGCATTCTGGGAATGATTAATTGTATTCTGGTTTTGGGTTATTGAACCAGCCATTTGGCTTGAAGGATTTGATTGGTTTGGCGTATTTTCTGACATAAATAAATTTAAATCCCTATATTATAGCATTTTTAAGTTGGATTTTCCAGATTGAGTCTGAAAAATACTAAAGGTTAAGAACACAAGAGAGCAGGGAAGGTGCTACGGATTATGCTTCTGCTTTTTGAACTTCCTCTGCAATTAAATTAGCTTCTTC
Organism: uncultured Candidatus Peribacteria bacterium; assembly: GCA_964526005.1. Lineage (GTDB taxonomy): Bacteria > Patescibacteriota > Gracilibacteria > UBA1369 > UBA1369 > CAZGKO01. The sequence goes on along the minus strand of CAZGKO010000006.1, from coordinate 13,430 downwards.
TTCAGAAATTTCTTCAATTGCAGTAAGATCTCCCACACCAAGTCCGTGTAATTGAGAAACCATGGTAAAATTGGCATCTTCTAATTTTTTGATGAGTTCAGGTGAAAAAGCAGTAATATCCTTAATATTTTCAATTTTAGGTCCCTTTTCAGCCTCAGCTGCCGATATTTTATCTCCAACATCTAGGATATCTAATTCATATCCAATAAGTTTGGAAGCCAGGCGAACATTTTGCCCATTTTTACCGATTGCTAAAGGTCTTTGATCGGGATTAACATAAATTTTGGCTCTTCTTTGATTTTCGTCAATATCAATGCTGACAACTTTTGCCGGAGCCAAAGCAGTTTTAATATATTTAGTTAAATCTTCAGACCATGCGATTACATCTATCCTTTCGCCATTTAATTCATCCATAACATTTTGAACACGCACACCTTTCTGACCTACACAAGATCCAATTGGATCAATTTTAGGATCATTGGAAATCACGGCGATTTTTGCACGTACTCCAGGTTCGCGAGCAACGGTTTTAATTTCCACTAAACCGCTTTTAATTTCTGGAATTTCTAATTCCATCAGTTTAATAACTAAATTAGGCATAGAACGAGAAATAATTAGTTGAGGACCACGGGTAGTTTTAATTACTTTATCGAGATAAAGTTTTAATCTCTGTCCAGCATAATATTTTTCACGAGGAATTTGATGTTCATGTGAAAGAATAGTTGTTAATTTATTATCTAAATTAACATAGACCGTCCCATTTTCTACTCTTTGAACTAAAGCATTTACTAATTCATTTTCACGATCTTTAAAATTTTCATACATTACTTCCCTTTCTGCTTCCTGAATTTTTTGAATAATTACTTGTTTAGCGGATTGCGCAGCAATACGTCCATATTCCAAAGGAGTTACATCAATTTTAATGACACCACCGACTTTAGCATCTTTTCTATATTTTAAAGCATCTTTTAGTGCGATTTGGGTTTCAGCATCTTCTACTTTTTTGACGATTTCTTTAACCAGATAAACTGTAAATTGTTCTTTTTCATCTTCCATTTCCACCTCAATATTCTGGTCTTTATTCCCATAATCTTTACGGTAAGCAGCTCGCAGGGCTGCCCTAACAGTTTCCAAAACCTGCTCTTTGGGAATATTTTTTTCATCACAGATTTGATTGATAGCAGCTAAGAATTGTGATTGCATGTTTTGCAAGTTATAGAAAAGTCGAAATCTTAAACTTTAAGATTTCTTTACATTATCAATGTAAATGAAAAAGTAAAAAAAGTAAAGAATTTTGATGCCAAGCTTGCTTATCTTGAACATGAGGTTGAAATATGGCATAAGATAGGAAGAGATTATTTACACAAAGGAATATAAGGTTCTTAAAATAGATTCGGGGTTGAAGTGCAAGGTGAATGATTTTGTTTAGTTCATAGTTGAATATTTGATTTATCGTTCAATATAATTAAGGAGTTGAGAAATAGTAGATGTAGTAAAACCGCGTGAATAGAGTTGGCGGAAAATTTTAGAACGAGTTTTTTGGTCAAGTGTCTGGAAATTTTGTTGAGGATATTTTTTAGCGAGAAAATTTTCCGCATGTAAAATCTCTTGATAATTATTTAAAGTTAATTGTTGTTTAACTAGATCAAATTGTAATCCTTTACGGGATAATTCAGCCTTAATACGATTGGGACCAAGAGATTTTCTTTGAGCTGGACCTTCTAAATATAAAGAAATATATTCTTGATCATTGAGATAATTTTTTTGAAGTAAATAATCAATAATTTCTTTAAGTTGGTCAGTGGTGGCGGGTTCAATATATGCAGTATTTTTTCTTTTTATTTTACGATGAATCTCCATCGTAGTATATCGGCAACGACCTAATAAATAATAACAATATTCCAGTAGTTTTTTTTGAGTTGGTGACATGCAAGAAATAATTTAAAATTTGGTAATAAAATCCCCCCGTCTATACGAGGGGATAGAAAGCTTGATTAATTAGTAATTTACTTCTTAACAACAGTCTGGCGAGGGGATACTTTAGAAGCAGTACTGCTTTTGATCGGGGCAGCTGCTGTTTTAGTTTCAGTTTGTTCAGTAGTCAATTGAGATGATTTTAATTTATTAATATAATTGAGTACATCTTTTTCCATTTCTTCTGCTAATTTTTTATTCTCTTTAGTTTTTAGAAAAGTTTTTACATTCTCCCGACCCTGACCGATTCTTAAATCTTTATAACTATAGAATGCACCGGCCTTTTTAACTATTTCATATTTAACCGCCAAATCAAGGAGATCACCAATACGACAGATTCCAGTATTATAAAGAATATCAAACTCGGCAATTTGAAATGGTGGAGCCACTTTATTTTTAACAATTTTTACTCTCACACGATGACCAATATATTTCTTTTCTTCACCATTTCCTCCTTCTAATTTAGCAATGGAACGAATTTCCATACGTACGGAAGAATAAAATTTAAGGGCATTTCCACCGGTAGTAGTTTCAGGATTACCGAACATAACACCAATTTTGATGCGTAATTGGTTAATGAAAAGAACAGTAGTTTTGGATTTACTAATTGCGGCAGTTAATTTACGGAGAGCTTGACTCATTAATCGAGCTTGTAAACCCATGTGGGCATCTCCCATTTCTCCTTCTATTTCAGCCTTGGGAGTTAATGCGGCAACTGAGTCAATCACAATTAGATCAAGAGCATTAGAGCGAACTAAAGTTTCAGTAATTTCTAAAGCTTGTTCACCAGAATCCGGTTGAGAAATTAATAGATTATTTAAATCAACACCGATTTTTTTGGCATATTCTGGATCAAGTGCATGTTCTGCGTCGATGAAACCTGCCATTCCCCCAGTCTTTTGAACTTCACTAATCATGTGCAAAGTGAGGGTGGTTTTTCCGGAACTTTCCGGTCCATAAACTTCCACAATTCTACCCCGAGGAACACCGCCCCCCATGGCTAAATCTAAAGAAAGTGCGCCAGAAGGAAAAGTTGCCACTTGAATTCCTTGAGATTCACCCATACGCATGATAGACCCCTTTCCAAAAGCCCTTTCAATTTGATCGAGAGCTAATTCAATCGCTTTCTGTTTGTCGCTTTGTGTAGCCATAAATTTGATATTGTTAAATTATTTTTAAGCTTACTGAGATAATAGGTGAGTAAATACTCACCGTCAAATATCTTCAATATACATATCCGCGAGATATAGTTTGGTTTTAGCAAAAGAAAATAAAATCAAAATAAAAATTTGCTGAAATTAAGCGAATAAGATAAATTCTTTCATATTGTAATGTATCGGTTGATATGTATTAGGAATAACCTTATATCAAGAATAATAAAGTGAAATTATGAAAATATTATTTATCGGTGACGTATTTGGAAAGCCTGGAAGAAATGCGGTGAAGACGCTATTACCTGATTTAAGAAAAAAAAGAAAACTGGATTTGGTTATTGCCAATATTGAAAATATTAATCATGGTAAAGGAGTTTCTCCAAATAAATTAGAAGAGATGAAAAAAGCTGGAGTAGATTTTTTTACTTCTGGAAATCATATTTGGAAAGATAAAGATATTTATCCCTACTTAAATAAAAAAGATACTCTATTACTTAGACCCTTAAATTATTTAGATGATGCTCCTGGACACGGTGATGGAGTAGCGGTTTTAAAAGATGAACGGAAAATTTTGATAATCAATGTTAGTGGACAATTATTTATGCCGGGAATAGTGAATGATCCATTTCGTAGTGTTGAAAAGATTTTAATTAAGCGCGGTATTTTAAAAAAAGAATCTGATCCAGATACATATAGTAAAAATGATAATGTGATTGGGATTAAAAAAGCAGGTTATGATGCGGTATTTATTGATATTCATGGAGAAGCGACTGGTGAAAAATTAGCTTTTGGATATTTTATGGATGGGAAAGTAAGTGCTGTAATTGGTACACATACCCATGTGCAAACAGCCGATGAACAGATTTTTCCGCAGGGGACAGCATATTTAAGCGATGTAGGATTGAATGGTCCGATGAATTCAGTGATTGGTATCAGTCCACATATTATTGTTAAACATCAATTAATGGGAGTGCCGATTAAACATGATGTGGCTCCCGAACCATGGATTTTTCAAGCGGTTTTGATTGAAGTTGATGATAAAACTGGTTATGCTCTTTCTATCAAGCGTATTCAAAAAATAAATAATAATTAAGATGAATAGAAAAATCAGTTACTTATTACTTTTTGCTTTGGTTTTCTGGGGAGGTTGGATAGTTCGAGGTATATTTTATTCAGGACCCACTCAATTAAATTCAGTAACTAATGCCACTTCTATACTTTCTGGAGTAACTGGTAAAAGTCAAAATTTGGACTTAACAGATTTAAGTAAAGTAGAAAAAATTTTACTGCAGCAATATTATGAACAGTCTGAAATTACCACTAAAAAAATGTCTTTTGGTGCAGCAAGAGGATTGGTTGAATCTTTGAATGATCCATATACGGTTTATATGGATCCCACCGAAGCTAAAGATTTTAATGAAAGTTTAAATTCAAAACTTGATGGAATTGGAGCAGAGATGACAGTGAAGGATGGAGCATTGGTAGTTATAAATACCTTAAACGGTTCTCCAGCAAAAGCAGCGGGAATAATGCCCAATGATATTATTGAGAAAATTGATGGACAGGCTGTTGACAATAATTCATTATATGATGCAATTAATAAAATTCGTGGTAAAAAAGGTACAACCGTAACTTTGACAATAATTAGAAAAGGGACTCTTAAGCCTTTTGACATTAAAATAACCAGAGATACAATTACCGTTTCATCTGTAGAAAGCAAAGATATGGGATCAGGAATTTGGGCGGTAACAATTAATCAGTTTTCCGATGATACGAAAATAGGGTTTGATAAAGCATTAAATGCAATTAAATTAAAACATCCAAAAGGATTAATTTTGGATTTACGATATAATGGAGGGGGTTATCTGGAAGGAGCGGTGGAAGTTTTATCTTCAATCATTAATGGGGAAAAAACCGTTACAAGTGTAAAATACCGAGATTCCAGTAAAAATGAAATACTGAAAACCGATGGTAAAACCATTTTGGGAAATGTACCAATGGTGGTTTTGATTAATAAAGGTTCCGCATCAGCAGCAGAAATAGTGGCGGCGGCTGTTCACGATTTGAAGCGAGGAGTTTTGATGGGGGTAACTTCTTATGGAAAAGGTTCTGTGCAAGAAGTTGATCCTTTATCTGATGGTTCTTCATTACGTTTTACAATTGCCAAATGGTATACACCAGATAATAAAAATATTAATCATATCGGTTTAAAACCAGATATTAAAATAGAAGATACTATAAAAGATTTAAAAAATGGTAAAGATGCTCAAATGGATGCGGCAGTAGCATATTTTAAACTATAGATTGTAAGTGATTATATAATTTAGAAATTAAAACGATAGCCGGCTCCGTGAATAGTTTCAATTAAATTTTTGTGACCGGCTTTTTTTAATTTATTTCTTAATTTACAGAGATGTACTTCAAGGGTATTGGTATTTATATATAAATCATAATTCCATACTAATTCTAATAATTCCTGTTTATTAATTAAACGATTAGGATTGAAATAGAGACATTGCAGTAATTCAAATTCTTTCTTGCGAAGTCGGATGATAATTTGATTTTTAGTAATAATTTCGTGACTAGAAGAGTTGATGATAAAATTTTGAAAGTACCAAAATTTATCTTCTTGAAAATTTTGTGAGGATGGAGGTCGAACTGGTGTTAATGTTTTCATTCAGGTAAATTTTAAAAGACACTGTTCCTTTTAAGGGGAAAAATTAAAATTAAATTAAGTGAAGATTAAATTACTACTTAAAAAGTTCTGAATAAATATAACTTGCATGGAGGTTGGTTTTTGTTTAAAATCGGGAGGCTTTAGACCCAATGGAGAGATGGCAGAGTGGTCGAACGCGGCGGTCTTGAAAACCGTTAGGGGTGCAAGCTCCTCGGGGGTTCGAATCCCTCTCTCTCCGCCAATTTACAATTTCAGCATTTTTGGAAGTTTTGTGCTCGCGAAAGCGACGGAGAACTCGCACGCACCAAAATCCAACTATTGTGATACACTTTCCACGATTGCGAAAGTTCTTGAAGTTGGTGTTGATGGTTTAATACAGAAATAATTATTATGAATAAACTTAATCTAACAGATAACGAAAAGAGAGATGTTATAAAATATCTAGAATCTGGCAAGCCGTTGCCAGAGAAATATCGTTTTTTGCTTTTTGATACTGACAAAGAAGTTGAGTTGCTTTGGAATGGAAAGACTGATGAGGTGGAAAATACTGTTTTGCCTTTTCAAACTATTGAACATATTGACGAGCCGAGAAGTGAAGACAAAATCAATTCGCAAGAGTCTCTTTTTGATACTTCGGGCAGACAGATAAAAGGCTGGTCAAACAAACTTATTTGGGGAGATAATAAATTGATTTTATCAAGTCTCAAAAATGGACCTTTGCGAAAGCAAATTGAAGCCGAAGGCGGCTTGAAACTAATTTATATTGATCCGCCGTTTGATGTCGGCGCTGACTTTTCTATGAACATAGAAATCGGCGAAGGAGATGAAAAAGAAAGTTTTACCAAAAAACCATCTGTGATTGAAGAGATTGCTTATCGTGATACTTGGGGCAAAGGTGCGGATAGCTTCATTGCGATGATTTATGAGCGACTAAAATTAATGCACGGACTTTTGGCGGATGACGGCAGTATTTATGTGCATTGTGATTGGCGAGTGAACAGTTATATGCGGTTGGTGTTGGATGAAATTTTTGGAAAGAATAATTTTTTGAATGAGATTTTGTGGCGTAGACGAACAAATACTGTAAAAGCCATATCTCAAAAGTTTTCGATTAACACGGATACTATATTGTTATATGTAAAATCAAAAAATAATTATTTATTTAATCTTCAATATGGTGAATATCCTAAAGAATATCTAGATAGATTTAAATATGAAGATAAAAATGGTAAATATAGATGGCAAGTAATGGCAACCTATTCAAAAGATCGGCTAGAAAAATTAAAAGCTGAAGATAAGGTAAGATTTTCAGAAGGAGCAAAATATCCAGAATTTAAACAATATACGCATGAGTTAAAAGGAAGACCTGTAGAAAATATTTGGGATGATATAAATATGATAAACGCTATGGGAGACGAAAGATTAGGATACGATACGCAGAAACCAGAAACCTTATTAGAAAGGATAGTAAAAGCATCATCAAACAAAGATGATCTTATTGCTGACTTTTTCTGTGGGTCGGGGACGACTTTGGCGGTAGCGGAAAAGTTGAGCAGAAAATGGATTGGTTCTGATTTAGGGAAATTTTCAATTCACACCACTCGCAAAAGAATGATTGGTGTGCAACGAGAAATGAAAAAGTCTGAAAAAGATTTCAGAGCTTTTGAGATTTTGAATATCGGAAAATACGAGCGAGCGGATTTTCTAAAAGTGAATGAAAACTTGCGAGAAGAAGAAAAAAGAAAACAACGAGAGAGAAAAGAAAAAGAGTTTGTTTCACTTATTCTTTCTGCCTATAAAGCCGAGCCAGTAGATTCTTTTAATATGTTTGTGGGTAAAAAGAGAGACAGACTGGTTGCGGTTGGCTCTATTGATATGCCTGTTACCAATGACTTTTTGGAAAAAGTCATTGCTGAGTGCAAAGAAAAAAGTGTTACCAAAGCGGATATTTTGGGATTTGATTATGAAATGGGGCTAGACTTTGAACAGGCAAAAAAGCAAGGGTTGAATGTGCAGTTTAGAGTTATTCCGCGAGAGGTGTTTGATAAAAAAGCGGTAGAAAAAGGACAGGTTAGGTTTTATGATGTGGCATACATTGAAGCCAAGCCGATTATCCGTGGACGAGCAAATGCCAAAGAAGTTGCAATTGAGCTGACTGATTTTTCAGTTTTCTATAATCAAGACAATACTGGCGAGGTGGAAGAAAAGTTGCGCGCTGGTGGAAGCAAGATTGTAATTGAAAACGGACAAGTGATTAAAATTTCTAAAGATAAAAAAACAGAGATTATTGAAAAAGAAGTTTTGACAAAAAAGTGGACAGACTGGATTGATTATTGGTCAGTAGATTTTGATTATGAGAGCAAGAAAGAAATTGTGCGAATGATTGATGAAAAAACTGGCGAAGAAAACGATGGTTGGACAGGCAATTATATTTTTGAAAATGAATGGCAAAGTTTCCGAATTAAAAAAGATAGAACGCTTGAACTCACTTCTGCTTTTAAAGTTACAGGAAAAGGTAAAATGCAAGTAGCGATTAAAGTAATTGATATTTTTGGTAATGACACGACCAAGGTTATTGAAATTAATGTATAAATTATTATGAATAAATTTATTGAAACAATATTGAACATTCCAGAAGAGACACAAACAATTGAGTTTAAAAGACTTGAAGGTAATAAGATTGTGAAAAAAATCATTCAGACCATAGTAGCAATGGCAAATACTGATGGCGGGCATATATTTTTGGGCATTGATGATCCTGAAAAAACTAAGCTAAAAGGTGTGGATAGAATTTTTGGTATTGAAGAAAATAAAGAATTATTTGATGAGATTTTTCATAAAATTAAAAATATAATTCCTCCAGTTTCTAATTTACAACCAGAGCTTATAGAAATATCAAAAAATAAAACTGCAGCAATACTTCGAATATCAAAAGCTACAGAATGTTTTTACGCAATTGATAATCAAGTATGGATTCGTCTACACAAAAGTAATAAAAGATTGACCCCACAAGAAGTTGTAAAATTTAATTATGCAAAAGGTTTTGTAAAAGCAGACAAAGAACTCGTTGATATTGATTTTGAACTTTTACAAACAAACTATTTTGACGATTGGAGAAAGAATAGAAAAATTGCTGATGGTGATATAAAAGATATCTTATTTCAAACAGGACTAGCAAGGAAAGATGATGACGAACAGCTAAAACCAACCAGAGCATCAGTATTGTTGTTTGCTCAATTTCTTACAGATTTACTAGACACGAAATGTTCAGTAAGAGTTATTCAATTAAGGGGTGTAATTGAAAAATTTGGAGAAGCTCCAAATTATCTAGGCAACCCAAAGACTATTGGTGGTCCAGTGATTGATTTAATAAAAAATAGTCAAGAATATGTACTTAACATTTTAAAATCGGGTGTAGTCGTTCGTTCTGGTTTTGTAAATATATATAAAATACCAGAGAGGGCTGTTAAAGAAGCCATCACAAATGCAATTATTCACAGAGATTATCATTTGAAAAGAGATATAGAAATAAGAATTTATGAGGATAGGTTAGAAATTTTAAGTCCTGGGTTGTTTCCGTACAATATAACAAAATCAAATATTGGCTATGTTCGTTCTGATGGAGAAAGAAATAATTTGTTAGTTAAGCACTTAAGGGAATTTCCAGAACCACCAAATCTGAATTTGAACGAGGGTGTTCGAGCAATGAGAGAAGAAATGAAGAAATATAATTTATATCAACCAATTTTTTTTACTTACCCAATGTATGAAGATTCTGTAAAAGTTGTCTTTCTTAATGAGGAGCAACCAACCGAATGGCAAAAAATTAAGAAATATTTAGAAGAAAGGAAATACATTGATAACAAAACAGCGAGAGATATTACAAATGTTGTTCAAACTCATAAAATGTCTCGAATGTTTAGAAAATGGGTAGAAAAAGGCTTATTGCTAAAAATTGAACCGGAATCTAAAAATCCAAAAGACACAAGGTATAAATTAGCAGATATTAATGAGATAAAAAATGTTTAATCTCAATATATTCTCTTTACAAAAGCTAATGCAAAGAGAATTAAAACCGTTTATAAAAGCACTAAATTGACTATTCTCTTTGCATATTAACTAAAATAACATGGCACTACACAAAAATTTTCCAAAAGATAAATTTAAAATACTTGATCCTGCGATTAGGTGGTTTCCTGCTGAGGAAGATTTGCGAAAAGAGGGGTATGAAAAGCTCTTGCCACCTTTTGTTCCTGAGTTGCGTGAAAAAGTAGCAAAATGGCGAGAAAATAATTACGGTGACGCAAGCGAAACATCAAAAGCGTTGCTAAATTGGTGGTTCAAAGAACCGCATACTATTTTTGGCAGTGATGGAACAAGTGTCGCTTTTCAATATTATTATGCACAAAGAGAAGCTGTAGAAACAATCATTTGGATTTATGATGTTGATAAAGCAACAAACAAATATGATTTAATCAAATTTGATAAATTGGGTAGAGTCAGTCCAAACATGTTTACGGAAGATTGGCTTCGTCTTGTGATAAAAATGGCAACAGGAAGTGGAAAAACAAAAGTGATGAGTTTGCTTTTGGCCTGGTCATATTTCCACAAGCTTTATGAGAAAAATTCTGAACTCTCAAAAAACTTTTTACTCATCACGCCAAACATTATTGTTTTAGACAGAATAAAATCTGATTTTGAGGGATTAAAGATATTTTATGAAGATCCGATTTTGCCGGACAACGGATATGAAGGACAAAATTGGGAAGATGATTTTCAAATTAAATTACATTTGCAAGATGATGTTGGAACAATTTCAAAATCGGGAAATATTTTTCTTACAAATATCCACCGAGTTTATGAAGGAGATGTGAAGATTGCAAGTTTTGAAGACAAAGACACTTCCGATTATTTTATGGGAAGCAAAGTTGTTGGTAAAACTAATGATTCAAAAGTTGATTTAGGGGAAATAGTGCGTAATGTTGATGAATTAATGATTATTAATGATGAAGCACATCACATTCATGATCCGAAAATGGCATGGTTTAAATCTATTGAAGATATACATAATAAATTATTGCAAAAAGGTAAAAAATTATCTTTGCAAATCGATGTTACCGCTACACCAAAAAATAATCGCGGAGAAATTTTTATACAGACTGTTTCTGACTATCCATTGGTTGAAGCAATACATCAGGGAGTTGTAAAAAATCCAGTTGTACCAGATGAAGCCAGTAGAGGGAAATTACAAGAAAAACAAAGTTCCTTATTTGCTGAAAAATACGAAGATTTTATCAGACTTGGAGTTGAAGAGTGGGGAAAAACTTATAAAGGACTTGAACCGACTGGCAAGAAGTCAATTCTTTTTATAATGACAGACGATACGAAAAATTGTGATGATGTTGCAGAATTTTTAGAAAAAAGCTATCCGCAATTGAAAGGAGCAGTCTTGACTATTCACACAAACAAAAGTGGGGAGATTTCTGAAACAGTAACAGGTAAAAAAGAAAAGGAATTGCAAGATCTGCGAAAAAAGGCAAATGAAATTGATAACCCAGAAAGTCCGTACAAAGTAATTGTATCTGTGATGATGCTTAAGGAAGGTTGGGATGTGAAAAATGTAACAACAATTGTCGGTTTGCGACCTTATAGTTCAGATTCTAAAGTATTACCCGAGCAAACATTGGGGCGAGGACTTCGCCGAATGTTTTTTGGGCAAGATGTTGAAGAATATGTGAGCGTTATCGGTACACCTGCTTTTATGGAGTTTGTAGAGTCTATTAAAGCGGAAGGTGTTGAATTAGAAAAAAGAAGAATGGATCGTTCTGGTTCTCCTATTACACCAACAGTTATTGAAATTGATAATCAAAATATAAAAAAAGATATTGAAAATTTGGACATTGAATTACCAATTTTAACTCCAAGAATACAAAGAGAATACAAAAATCTTAACTTGCTGAATATTTCTGAATTTAAAAATGACAAAATTGATATAAAGCAATTTACAGAGGAAGAGAAAAAGGAAATTGTTTTTAAAGAAATTGTAGAAGATAAAGAACATCACAGAACGATTTTGAATAGTTCCATTGAACCAAATTACCAAAGTGTTGTTGGGTTTTTTGTGCAAAGAATAATGAAAGAATTACGCCTTTTTGGTTGTTACGATATTCTTTTTGGAAAAGTTAAAAAATTTATAACAAATGAGTTGTTTAAAGAAAATATTGATCTTAGTGACTCAAATATTTTGAGGAATTTATCAGAATTGGAAGCTGTAAAAACTATTGTAGAAACTTTCAAAAAAGAAATAAATGATTTGACTGTACAAGATGTTGGCGATACTGAAATAAAAAATTATATAAAAGTAAGTAGTGCCAGACCTTTTGTTGTTACTGATAAAAAATATTTGCTACCAAAAAAGAGCGTTTTCAATAAAATTGTTGGAGATAGTGATTTTGAATTGGAATTTGCAGATTTTTTGGAAAGTGCTGATGATGTGCTTTCTTTTGCAAAAAACTATTTTGAAATTCATTTCAAAATTGATTACAAAAATGCGAGCGGAGCAATATCAAGTTACTACCCTGATTTCTTTGTTAAAACAGACAATAAAACAATTTATATTGTGGAGACAAAAGGAAGAGAAGATTTGAATGATATAGAAAAAATAAAGAGATTGGAGCAGTGGTGCAAAGATGCAAATGAAAGACAAAAAAAGATTGAATACAAAATGCTTTATGTAAAACAAGAACAATGGGATAAATATACACCAAAAAGTTTTGCAGAATTGATGACTAATTTTAGTAAATAATTATAATGAACAAAATTGAAAAGAAAGGTTGTAAATAAGATTTAAAAGATGTTTTGTAATTTTTTTACAGAAGCTCGCATTATTTTACACTATAATATATACTTATAGTGTATTTGAGTAAATAATTTACAAAATTATGAGAATATCAATTATTGAATTTTCGGTAGAAAATTTTAAAATCTTTAAAAAGAGAGTTGTTTTTTCTATGTTTGCACGAAAAAGCGAACATACTTTTGATAGTAATGGAGAAAATCTACTCAAAACATCTTTAATTTATGGACCAAATGCTTCGGGAAAAAGTACAATATTACAAGCTTTCATCTTATTACGAAATGGTGTAATCAATTCTGCCAACAATTCTGAGGGGGCAATTTTACCATATCAGCCATTTGCATTATCTTCCGAAAAAGGCAAGCCTGTCTTTTTCAAAGTTGTTTTTTCAATGGGTAAAAAAATATTTAAATATAACTTTTCTATTTTGAAAAATGAAATTGATACAGAAAATTTATTTGAAGTTTGGGCCTCTGGTAAAGAAAAACAATACTTAACAAGAAAAAAGCAAAATATTAAAGTTTATGCTGATTTTAAAATTAGTAAAGATGTTGCTGAAATAAAGACAAGAAAAGAAGTTTTGTTTTTATCAGCTGCTTCACAATGGAACAATGAGCTTGCTATACAGATAGTTGAAGGATTTAAAAATATAAATGTTATAAGTGGTCCTGATAGTGGAAATTACCGTGGATATACAATGGGGTTATTTAAAAAGGATGGGAATAAGAAAGATAAAATTTTAGATTTTCTTAAAAAAGCTGATTTTTGT
>CAZGKO010000005.1:23040-56465 GCA_964526005.1 uncultured Candidatus Peribacteria bacterium | reverse complement strand
TGATTTGTGAATCAGGGGTTTACCTCGCTATTTAGCAGTTTGGCGATTAGTGATTTGCTAAAAATAGTTAAAATCACTAAAGTATTTCTGCTTAACTTTAAATAATTGAATTATTATAATTAAAAACTATAATTTTGAAGGTCTACAAATAGTCTATCGAGTGAAAGGTGAGGGGCAACCAATACTTTTTTTACATGGCTGGGGAGGTGATTGTAATTCCTGGTTGCCTTTGACAAAAGCCCTTGGTAAAGGTTATCAGACTGTGGCAGTGGATCTCCCGGGATTCGGGCTTTCCGATGTGCCTCATCAACCGTGGACACTGGATGATTATTGTAATTTTGTTGATAAATTTTCCGAAGAAATTAGTGTAGCACTAAATTGGTCAAAATTTAATCTTATAACTCATTCTTTTGGCGGAAGAATAGCAATTAAACTAGCTCAAAAAGAAAATAAAATTAAAAAAGCTGTATTTATTGCTTCTGCGGGTATTAAACATCCGCTATCAATTCGTTCGCGAATTGGATATATTATTGGTGCTGTTGGAAAAAAAGTTTTTAAAGTGCCAGGATTAAGACGTTTTCATAAATTGGCACGTAAAGTGCTTTATAAATTTTTAGGTGTTCATGATTTTGAAAAAATTGAAGGAGTAATGAAAAAAACTTTTCAAAATGTAATAAAAGAAGATTTGAAGGATCAAATAGAAAAAATAAATTTTCCCGTATGTATTATTTGGGGAACAGATGATGGTTATGTTCCTGTTAAAGATGCATATTTTATGGAAAAACATATTACTCAAAATGAAATTCATATTATTAAAGGAGGACGACATGGTATTCATAAAACTCATGCCGAAACAGTGGCAAATTGGATTAATAACTTTTTAAAACAATGATATTTGGAATAAAAATCACATATTTTTTAGTATTAGGTTTTGCATTATTCAGCTCTCTAAACGGCTCTATTTACTATACATATTTATGGCAATTAAAAGAATATCGTCTTGATCGAATATTGGTAGCCATGAATCAAAAATCTTTTCGGGAAAAAATCTTTTCAAGATTTTTGGTTGGGAAGTGGGTATTCTTTTTAGTAGGTTTATTGGCATGGTGGTTCGCATTGACCTCTTTCAGTAATGTGCTGGGATTAATTTTAATAGGATATGGTTTTGAAATTTTAGAACTGTTTTGGAGAGGTTTTAAAAAACAAATTTATCGTCCGGATTTCACTTTTAAAGCAATACTGGTAATTTGCACTGAAGTTTTCGCCTTTTTATTTTTTGTTGCGCTATTATGGATTTTTAAGACACCTCCTGATTGGGCTTTATTTTGGACATTTTTTGCTACTTTATTTGTAGCAGATATTGATTCTTCAATAATTTTTACTATTAATCCTTTAACCAAACTTTTAAAAAAGAAAAAGATTAGAGCAGCTAAATTAAAAATGGCTGAACAAAAAGATTTAAAAATAATCGGTATTACTGGATCATTTGGGAAAAGTTCCACTAAAGAATTTTTAAATAAAATTTTAAGTGCAAAATTTAAGGTTTTAAAAACACCTGGTAATATTAATGTGGATATAGGTGTGTCTGGAGTGATTTTAAATCAATTAAGGGACGAACATCAGATATTTATAGTAGAAATGGGTGCTTATAAAAAAGGAGAAATTAAAAGAATTACTGATATTGTTCATCCAGATATTGGAATTATCACCGCAGTACACAAGGCTCATCTGGGTTTATTCGGTTCAGAGGAAAAAGTGAAAGATGCGAAATTTGAATTAGTAGAAGGAATTAAAGAAGGTGGATTGGGAATATTTAATATTGATAGTGAAGGTAGTCATGATCTTTATGAATGGGCAATAAAATATCCGATTGAAAGAAATTCGATTAGTATAATGGGTAAATCCGATTTAAGAGCAGAAAATATAAAAATTAATATGGATGGATTAAAATTTACGATTCATGGTCATTATTTTAATACGAAATTATTTGGAATTCAAAATATTCCCAATTTGTTGCTGGCAATTTCTGCTGCGATAGCATGTGGAATGGATATGCGAGAAATTTCGGAAGTTGTGAAAAAAATTGAACCAATGGAAAAAACTATGAAATTGAAAAAAATTAATGATCAGATTTTTATAATAGATGATAGTTATAATGCAAATCCTATTGGTGTAAAAGCGGCAATAGAAAGTTTAAATTTGTTCAATGATTTTAATAAAATTATGTTTTTCCCTGGTGTTTTAGAATTGGGTAAACATTCTTTTGAAGCACATCAGGAAATTGGACAAATGATTGGAGAATTTGTGGATTTTTGTTTTTTTACTAATGAGGATTTTAAAAAACCTTTAGAAAGTGGCATTAAAAAGGTTGATCGAGAAATGAAATATTATTTTGATTTAAATCATCATAAAATGTTAAAAACATTAAATAAAGTTATTAATAATGGCAAAAAATCAGTTATATTAATTGAAAGTCGAGGTGCAAAATTTGTGGAGCATTATCTAAAAAATTTAAATGAGTTTTAAAGCTATTCAAATAGCGTTATCACCAAATAATAAATGGAAAGATACTTTGTCCGCTTTTTGGCAAATAATTTATCCATTAAACTGGTTTTTTTGGAAAAGAGGGAAAGCAAGAATTAACTTGACTGAATATTTTAAAAAAGAATTCCAATTTAAAAATGTTTATCCAATGGCTAATGGTCGCGATGGTCTTTATTTAATTTTGAAAAGTTTAAATTTGCAGCCGGGAAGTGAAATTATTGTTCAGGCTTTTACTTGTATGGTTGTTGTTAATGAAATTTTATGGAACGGGCTGACTCCAATATATATTGATATTGATGAGAGAAATTTAAATTTGAATATTAAACTGCTAGAGGGGAAAATATCTAAAAAGACGAAGGTGGTTATTCTGCAATATACGTTCGGGATGAATACAAATATTAAAAAAGTCATGGAGATTTGTAAAAAACATAATCTGATTTTGATTGAAGATTGTGCGCATACAATCGGTGGTAAATACCATGAAGATTGGCTTGGAGGATTTGGGGATTTTAGTTTTTTCAGTTTTGGAAGATCAAAAGCGATTTCCAGTGTGAGTGGAGGGATGGTAATTTGTAATAATGATAATTTAAAAACTAATCTGGAAATGGAATATTCAAAATTAGCGGAGGTTAATAGTCTGAGTATTTTTAGGACATTAATGCACCCGCTTATTTGTTCGATTGCAAAGTTTTTTTATGGTATCGGAAAAATGGGACAAATGATTATGATTGTCTCACAATTCTTAGGAATATTAAGTATGGAAGTGAGTTTTAATGAGAAAATGTCTAATGTCCCGCGATTTCCGTCAAGGAAACTTCCAAATGCCATGGCTAAATTAGCTTTGATTCAATTAACATTTGTAGAAAATTTTAATAAACATCGAAAAGATCTTACTGAATTTTATAATAAAAATCTTATTGATTTAAAAAATATTAAATTGTTTGAAGTTTCGGAAGGGAATTTTTTACTCCGCTATCCCCTGCTGGTTTCTAATCCACAAAAAATGTTAAATAATTTGAAATTACAAAAAATTTATCTGGGCAATTGGTATAAAACACCAATTGCTCCTCCAGATATTGATAATTCTAAAACTGGATATATTAAAGGAAGTTGTCCGAAAGCAGAAAATTGTTGTAAAAAGATTATTAATTTACCATTACAATATGGCATTACTTTAAAAGATGCTCAAAAAATTATTATCTCATTGAAAAATGAAATCAGTTAAAACTGTAGAAAATCAAAAAATCTATGAACAAGGATTAACAAATATTCCACAAGATGGACGTAGCTTCCTGCAATCTTATGAATATGGAATGATGCAGAATGAGCTTGGAAATAAAGCGGTTTTTCTTGGTATATTTGAAAATGATAAGATTATTTATGCTTATCTCTGGATTATTTTTAAAGCGAAACGTGGGACTTTTATTTTTTGTCCTTATGGAATTTTTGATGAAGAAAAATTAGAAATGGTTATGAATTTTATAAAAGGATTAGATGAGAAAATCGACTTTATTAGAATTTCTCCCAATATGGATGATGATACTCAAAATAAACAACTGTTTAAAAAATTTGGATTCAGGGATGCGCCAATTCATATGATGCATCCTGAATTGGATTGGGTGCTTGATATTTCTAAAGATGAGAAAATATTATTGGCAGAAATGCGTAAAAATAATCGTTATGGAATTAAAAAAGCCCGTAGAGATAATGTTAAAATTATTTCTGGTACAAGCCAAGACTTACTGGATAAATTCTATATAATACATGAAGAAACAGCTAAAAGACAAGGATTTGTCCCCTGGAGTAAAACTTTTTTGAATGTTCAATTAAAATATTTTAGACCAAAAAATGAAATTAAAATTTATTTAGGAATTTATAATGAAAAAGTAATTGCCGGTGCGATAATTATGTTTTATGAAGGAAAAGCATATTATCACCATGGAGCTTCCCTTAGTGAATATAATAAAATTCCGGCATCTTATTTGATTCAATGGGAAGCTATTGAAGAAGCAAAAAAACGTGGTTTTAAAGTTTATAGTTTTTATGGAGTAATTGAAGATGCTCCAAAACATCCATGGGCGGGATTGAGTTTCTTTAAAAAAGGATTTGGAGGACATAATCGATATTTATTACACTGTCAGGATTTGAAATTGACTAAAAAATATTGGTTGAATTTTGCTGTGGAAAAAATCAGAAGGATGAAGCGGGGCTATTAGATGTCAAGTTTAAAATGATAATTCGAGTACTGTTGCTTGATTATTCAATGCAGGGGTTTTAAGATGTCTAAGCAAGTTTTGGCTGTTTTTTTTTCAAGAAGTTTTAATTCAAGAATTTAATTATAATGGGATTTTTTAAAAAACAAAGGAATGTACTAGGCGGGAATATTTATCTTGCTTTGGATATTGGTACAGAAGTTATAAAAGCATTGGTATGTAATGCCGAAGGGAATAAAGGTAGAATTTTAGGGGTGGGAAGAAAGAAACAAAGATTGGGAGATATGCAAAGTGGCGCTGTAACTGATATTGGCTCCGTGATTAATCACTGTAATGAAGCAATTAAAATTGCTGAAAAAATGGCGGGGGTTCAGGCTGACCAATTGGTAATGGGAATAGCGGGTGAATTGGTAAAAGGTGCAACAACTACAATTTCATATACACGTCGTGAACCAGATACTAAGATTGATCTAGCGGAATTAAAAAATATTGTACATAAAGTACAGTGGAAAGCTTTTGATGAAGTGCGTTCAGAAATGGCTTATGAAACAGGTTATAATGAAATTGATATTAAGCTGGTGAATGCCGCAATTGTTGATGTTAGAATTGATGGATATAAAGTGGCGAACCCGTTGGGTTTTCAAGGAAAAGAAGTTACAATTTCAATTTTCAACGCTTTTGCACCTCTAGTTCATTATGGTTCACTTCAAACAATTGCGGCTGAATTGGATTTTGATTTATTGGCAATTACAGCAGGACCTTATGCTTTAGCACGATGTTTAAGTAATGAAGATGGTGGTAATTTTAGCGGAATATTTATTGATATTGGAGGGGGAACAACCGATATAGCTATCGTGAATAACAGTAGTGTAGATGCTACAAAAATGTTTACTTTAGGTGGCAGAACATTTACCAAAAGATTGGCTCAGTCATTATCCATTAATTTTGAAGACGCAGAAAAAATAAAATTAGCTTATAGTAATGATAAATTAGAAAAACAATCCCAAAAAATAGTTCGAGAAGCAATGAAAAGTGATTGCGAAGTGTGGCTTTCGGGTGTTGCTTTGACTTTAGCGGAAATGGAAAATGTTGAAGTTCTTTCATCTAGAATTTTATTATGTGGTGGAGGGAGTTTGTTACCTGAGATTAAAGAAGTTTTAGAAAGCCGTGAATGGTCACAAAAACTGCCATTCCCAAAAAAACCGCAAATAAGTTTTTTGGAACCAAGAATGATTACAGCAATGACTGATGAAACTAAATTATTAAAAGAACCAATAGATGTTCCTTCGGTTGCACTCGCAAATATTGCTTTGGAATATATTGGAGAAGAGCAGATTTTGGCAAAATTATTAAAAAAAGTTGTGCGCTTAATGCAAATTTAATTTAGCTTATGACGATTGAAAAAAAAAGAATTAGGTCAAATGAAGATGGTGTGGGAAAAAATAAAAAAGAAAAACCTGCCAAGAAGGTTATTTATGTGGAAATTGATGATGAAATCACTGCGATTTATGATAAAATTTCCAAATTAAAACATAAAAATGTTTATTTGGTTGTTCCTCAAAGGGCAATTCTTTTTCATAGTGCTATTAATTTGAAAATCTTGAAAAGAAAGGCAATTGATTTGAATAAGAATATTTATATTATTACTAATGACCAAAACGGCACTCGTTTATGTCAAAGAAATGAAATTGAAGTTTTTGATAAATTAGAAGGACAGGAACACCCTTCATTAGTTTCTGGAAAATTAAATGAAAATACTGACTTAAGTCCATTAAAAGCTTCAATAAATAGTTTGTCTGAAGATATTCCCAGCCGTAGAGATGAGAAAAAATTATCTATTTCGGAATTAATTAAAAAAGGTGCAAAGGGGTTAAAAATTATACCTAAAAATATTACTTTAAAGGGAAAAAATTCTTCTAATAAAAAAAATTCTTCTTCACAACTAGTTATGTCTGCTCCAAATAAAAAAGCATTAATCTTTTTAGCAGTAATTAGTTTTATAATTTTATTATTTATTTCTTATATTGCGTTACCGGGTGCCACTTTGATTCTAACTCCAAAAGCTTCAAATTTGCAGGTTTCCACAAATGTTGTTTTGGCAGATAGTGTAAAAAACAGTGCGGAATTAGATACCAGACCCACAAAAATGATTGCTAGTTATAAAATTACAACTAAAATCAATAAAGTATTTTCCTATCAATCAACTGGTAAAAATCAAGAAGGCACAAGCTCAATCGGTATAATAACTATTGAAAACACAAGCACTCATGACTGGCCATTGATTGCAAAAACTCGTTTTCAAACATCTGATGGGCTTGTATTTAGGATTAGTAAGCAAATAGATGTGCCTAGAGGAAATATTGGAAAACCTGGGACATTAAATGTCCAAGTTACCGCTGATCCTGTCGATGCTTTTGGTCAAACAATAGGGGCGAGAGGAAATTTAAGCTCACCAACAAAATTCTTTTTACCTGCTTTATCGGCGAATAATCAGAAAAAAATATTTGCAAAATCGAATGGTAATTTTACTGGAGGAGTCACGAATATTACAGTATTTATCAGTAAAAATGATATTGAAGCGGCAAAAGCTAAAATGATAAATGATTTGACTGACTCTGCAGAAACTGAATTGAAAACTGTTATTACACAAAAAAATCAAGAACAAGGAACTTCTTTAAAACTTTTAATTGGTCCCAAGTTAATTATTAAGTCTACACCTAAAATTGATATCCCACCAAATTTGGTGAATCAAAAATTAAAATCTTTTGATGTAAAAGGTTCTATGGTGGTGCAAGGAATTGCTTTTGACAGAAATGAATTAATTTCAATTTTAAAAACAGAATTGAAATTAAGAAAAAATCCTGAGAAAACTTTATCTAGTATTGATAACACCTCATTAAGTTATAAAGTTATTAAAAATGATACTGCGGCTCAGAAAATAAAGATTACTGCCACTCTTGAAGGGGTTGAAGAATATGAAATTAGTCCTTCAAAAGAAAATGGAGCCAGATTGATTAAAACAATTAAAGATCATATTGTGGGAGAAGATGTGAATCAAGCTCGTGAATTTATTCGTAGCTTACCGGAAATTCAAAATGCCGATATTAATACATGGCCTTCATGGGCACCAAATTTACCTTCAGTACCAGATAATATTAAAATTGAGGTGAAACAAATTAATACTTAATAATTGTGTTGACTTTTTCTGATTTTGTGACAAAATAACACACTTATATAGTGTTATAAAATGAAAGGAAAAATTACGCTTATAGAAACTCTTGATAAAGCATTTAAAATGATGAGATTGGCAACCATGCTGGTGATTTTGCTGTTTATTTTACTTTTTGCTTTGAGTGCTAATACACAAGCAATGTCGACTGAAAATTTATTTATGGTTCCATTAGTTAAATCCAATGGAATTGGTGCAATAGTGTATCAACCTCAAACTGGAGCGGGATTAATCACATTTAATTTGAATACTAATAAAAATGCGGTAGGTTTTCCAAAAAACTACACACCTATTATGCCGAATTTCCAACCTCCAACTTATAATCCCTTTGCTTCTGGCTCTGCTAAAGGAAATATTACAATCAATAACTCCATTAGTTCATCTTTGGAAGCAAAATTAAATGTAATAAATAATATGCCATTAGCTCAGTCTGGGAATTTTGGTACTTTAGCAACTACCTTTACTTTTATTGCCAAAGCTAAAAGTGAAGATTTAAATCAAAATAATTTGATGTATCGTTTTGACTGGAACGGAGATGGGAGGCCTGATACTTATTTTTCAATAACAAATCATATTTCACATCGATATATTCAACCAGGTAATTATCATGTTACGGTAGAAATACTTGATCAATACGGAAAAATTACCAAAGCATTTAATACGGTGACAGTTGTTTCTGATCAAGCCCCTTCCGCAATTTTTTCCGCATCAAAAATTAGTGCTCCGCAGGGAACAATAATTCATTTCAATACTTCTTATTCCAGTGATAATCAATATAAAAAAAATACCTTAATGTATCGGTTTGACTGGGATGGAGATGGAAATTTCGATACTAATTTTAAAAATCAAGTCGATTGGTTTCATCTTTATAATGAACAGGGAAAATATTTTATAATAATGGAAGCAAGAGATCCTGAGGGGTTGATTTCCAAAACAGGCATAAAGATTTTAATAAATAAGAATAACCCTCCAGTCGCGGTGCTAAATATTAAACAACTTTCCACTAATAGTTATTTATTGAATGCTTCAGGTTCATTCGATGATTATAGTAGTTTACGAAATTTAAAATTTCGCTGGGATTTTAATTATCACGGAAATAATGATATTATTTTTGATACTGGTTTTTCTAATAGCCCTAAACAGACAGTGCATTTTAAATTAGGGGGGAATCACCTAATTAGAGTAGAGGTTATGGATGAAGGCGGTCTTACTTCTCAGAAGATTATAGAAATTCAAACACCTTGGAATTGGGGAAATTTAAATTTATCTCACTCTATATAAAACTGTTTGTAGAAATTCGCTCGTTATCTCTTTTCAAAAAGAGATATTTATGGTAAAATAATAAGATTTAAATTAATTGTTAGCAAAATAAAAATGAAAAAATTACGACCATTAGCCATAATTCTAATATTAGCGATGATCTCGCAAATACCTGGGACAATTGCAGCCGGTCCTACGGCTAATCCCCCTAATTCCAATACTCCAGATGCAACTTTTAACAGTGTAAAAGTGGGACCAACACAACAGATAAGTCTTGGAGCAGATGGGACTATTTCAGCAAAATCCACTAAGACAACTATTTCAGCAACTACAAATGCAAAGAGTGGATATTCTGGAATTAGTGGGACTAGTACAAGCAGTGCGAATGGAGTATATGGATTCTCACCTGTTGGTTATGGAATATTTGGAGTGTCAACTTCTAATGCTGGTGTATTTGGATGGTCAAGTTCTGGTACTGGAGTAAAGGGAAAATCAGCTTATATTGGTGTATTTGGACAGTCAAGTTCTGGTACTGGAGTAGTTGGTCTAAGCTCACATATTGGTGTTACGGGAACAACTGTAAATGGAATTGGTGTATCTGGTAACATAAATTCATCCATAACTCCCCCCGCTACGGCTACTGCAGCGGGGCTTTTTGAGGATTTGGGTACATTTAAAAAAGTTATTCTTGTAAATAAGGATTATGCAATAGATGCCACTGGAAATGTAAGGATAAAGGGAACTATTTCAGCAAATACAGATACAGCGGGTAAATATGGAATTAGTGGGACTAATACAAGCGCTAATGGTAATAATGCAGGAGTATATGGCTTTAGTAATTTTATCGGAGTAAAGGGACAGTCAACCGGTGCTGATGGAGTATATGGAAAGTCAACCAGTAGTTCTGGAAATGGAGTGGCTGGTATAAACTTGAATGGTGGAAATGGTGTTTTGGGATCAACTATAAGTGGTATTGGGGTGACTGGTATAATGGATTCAAGCGGCACTAAATTAGGTGCTGCGGGGTTGTTTGAGGATTCCAGCCAAAAATATGGAAGTGTTACTCTTGTAAATAAGGATTATGCAATAGATGCCACTGGAAATGTAAATATAAATGGAAATGTAAATATAAAGGGAAAAGGTGGCTATAATACCGATTTAACTGTTAATGGCAGAATAAAAAGTGGGGATGCTAAAAATGTCGGTGGAATATGGGTAAATAACGCTTTTATGGGGACGGTTGTTCATGGAGTAATTGGATTTTATAATGGTGGTCGTTGGCGCTTTACCCAAGATACTGAGAATACAACTACAATAGTCGGGGCAAAACCTTGGACAAATATTTTACAACTTGGGTCTACAGGCAGTTTTGGAACAAATAAAATTGAATTTTGGAGTAATTGGGGTAGCACTTCGAAAACAGCCCCACCTTGGAGACCAGCTTCAATCAAATCAATTGATGAAGGAAATTGGACTGGTGGTTTGGCATTTTATGATAATGGAAGGGGCTTCGCCAATAAACAAACTGAACAAGAAGTTATGAGAATGTATAATAATAAGGTAATAATAGGTTCTTCAAACACTATAAGTCCCGGTTTCAATACTTTAACTGTAGATGGTCTTACCAGATTGAATGCTTTGAATGTTGGATTGCCCAAGGTAGGACCCAAGGGAGGAAGAGATTATTTTAATACACCTGCATTATCAATAAATACAGCAGGACAGATTTCAAATCCAAGTACTAATAATGGTGGAGCTGTTACTGTTAAAGATGATTTAACGGTTCATGGCAAAATTACTAGTTATGGAGGTTGGTCCTCTTCAGATCGACGTCTGAAAAAAAATATTAAGCAAATTCATAATGCATTGGATAAAGTTGATAAACTCACAGGAGTATATTTTAATTGGAAAAATGCTTCACAACCCAATAGACAGGTTGGGTTTATTGCTCAAGATGTTCAAAAAGTTTTACCTGAAGTGGTTTCAAAAGGTGCTAATGGATATTATTCAGTTGAATATGGTAATATTACCGCTCTCATAACAGAAGCTGTTAAAGAATTAGATAATAAGGTGAATACTTGGGGAAACAAGATTATAGTTTTAGAGAAAGCAAATGCCAGTTTAAAAGCTCAAGTTGATAGTTTGAATTCTAAAATTAATAATTTAGAGAATAGAATGAATCACTTGGAGAAAATAATTAAATAATTAGATTATGAAATACATTCAGAATGATGGGAAACAAGCGTTTTGTTAGGCAGAAAGTGTAAATTAAATTCCAAGAGATTTACGAATATTATCTGCGGCGGCATTATCTGAATCTTGCTTGGTTTGCGCAAGTATGTCTGCTTCTAAATCAACCCAATCTTGTAGGTGGGATTTAGCAAGTTTTGTTAATTGGGGAATATGTTTAACTGACAATTGAGAAAATTTTTGTTTTTCTTCCTCAAAAATTTTAATTAATTCATCTATTTGATATTGTTTCAGCTTAGGAATAGTTTCAATAATTTTTTTCTTTTCTTGTTTACTAAGGCTGATTGAGCCAGCCAATAATTTTAAAAATTGATTTTCATCAAATTGTAATTGATTAGGTGGTATTTTTATTTTTAATTCCTTAGGAAGCAAGTCACCCAATTGAAAATTAGCAGGAGTTTTATCTTCTGGTTCCTGAATAGGATTTTGGTTATTTGTTTGAAGAATATCATCAAAATCACCAATTGATTGGGGAGTTGGAGTTTTTGCTTGTGGAGAGGTAGATGATGGATTGATGGGGTGATTAGCAGGCTGCTGATTTTGCCCATCTTGATCTTGCATCATTTGGTAGTTAATTTAATTTTTTTAATTAATCTTGGATATCTTAGATAAGCCGGTAGACTTAATAAAAGTGTAATCCAAAAGAAGCTTACAGTAATTATATCAAAATACAAATAAGATTCAAATACAATAGCTGTTTGTAATTGTAAACGGGCAAAATCAGCAATAAAGTTTGCAGGTAGAAAAGCTATTAACATGAAATAATAGAAGAACTTAAATTTATAAGGTTTTAGTGCAGCCATAAACATTAAGATTGAAACCATAACACCTAAAGAAGCAACTAGTTCAAGTAACATTGTAATTGTAAATGTCGGTTCAAAAGGAAGAGTAAAAGTATTTGTAATCAAATGGAAATTTGCCAATACAAAGATAGTACTAAAAATGCTGAATATGAGAATATAAATACCATTGAGCAAAAAAGATAATCTGGCAGGTAAAAACCAAAAAAGTGTTTTTTCAAGTTTAGCAATCTGAGATTTAGGTTGATTTCGGCGAAGTGGTTGAATGATTTGTTTTTGAATATTTTCTGTTTTTTCCGCTTTTTTAGACTTTGGTTTATCCATTTCTTTTTGCAATTTCATGATTTTACTAACTTTAGCAGGCTTAGTCTGATGTAATCCAACGGTTGTTTGAACTCCTTTTTTACCACGATTTGAAGATGTTTTTTTTATCATAAGGATTTCAACTAAATTTTAACTTTTGTTGAGAGTTTTGAAGCAAAGTGATTTTAGCAAAGTCTTTTAGATATAACCAGCATATTTATGAATAGAAATTTGATGAATGTAATAAAAATTTGGATTAATCGAATTTTAGTTATACTTTTCCCTTTAAATTGCCTGGGATGTGGTCATCTAGATGCATCAATTTGTAATAAATGCTTATATAAAATTAAAATTATTGAAAATGATGAATGTCCTTTTTGCGAACAAATCGGAACATTGGGGATCTGCTGTGATGAATGCAATGAAAAGCATTTTCTGGATGGGTTATTTTATATAAATTATTATTCCAGTAAAAATCTTCTTACTAAAACAATCTGGAAATTTAAATTTCAAGGGATTATTGATTTTGCATATCCTTTAGCATGGCTTTTAAAACAAAGATTAGAATTATTAAAGAAAAATTTTAAATTTTTAAATGAGTGTTTATATTGTGCAGTGCCTTCCAATAGGGGGAAAATAAATAGACGAGGTTTTAATCAAACTGAAATCTTACTGAAATTTATGGATATTAATCCGACAAATTATAAATCTCTTTTAAGTTGTAAAACATTCTCGAAAGAACAAAAAAATTTAAATTCTCAGCAAAGAAAAGAAAATATAAAAGAGAAATTTCAGGTAAAACACTTATTGAAAGGGGAAATAATTATTTTGATTGATGATGTAGCGACAACATTAGCAACTTTGGAAGAGATAGCCAGGATTTTAAAAAATGCCGGTGCGAGAAAAGTTTATGGATTAACTTTATTAAGGCAAAAATTATATTATAAAAACTAGAATCTGTGGATAAATAGAATATTGTTTTTAGACTAAGTTTAAGCTAATATGTAGTGCCTAAATATAATTTAAATCCTCCGCGAAGGTGGAGGATAATAGACATATATATGAGAATTGGTATAGATGTATCAAGATATAGAGTGAACGATGCTACAGGTATTGAATGGTATAGCTATCATTTAATAAATAATTTGATTCCAATTTTGGGTCGATTTCATAAATATGAATTTCTCCTTTATTCCAATAAAGAATTAAAATTTGATGAAGATTTGCCTTTTAATGTAAAAATAAAAATTATTAAACCAAATAGATTATGGACTTTTCTGGGGCTTTCCAAAGAAATGATTTTTTACAAACCAGATATTTTATTTGTGCCTTCTTACTGGTTTCCATTTTTTATCCCCAAAAAATCGATTATAACCATTCACGATATTGCATTCATGATTCCTGAAGTGAAAAATTCTTTTTCAATGAAAGAACGAGTTTGGCAAAAATGGGGACATAACCGAGCTATTAGAAAAGCTTATAAAATAATTGTGCCAAGTAATTCAACTAAGCAGGATTTAATAAAATATTTTCATTGTCCTGAAAAAAAAATTAAAGTGATTTATCACGGACGACCAGAATGGGCTTTGGAATCAAATCCAATATTAAAAAAATGGGGTGGACGAGAAGTCCAATCAATGTTTAAAAAATTTGGAATTAATGAAAAAGATATGACTATGCTTTATATAGGAAGAATTGAAGAAAAGAAAAATTTAATTAATCTGATTAGTGCTTTTTCAAGATTCTTAAAAGAATATCCGGATTGGAAATTAATTCTGGCAGGTAAAAATGGTTTTGGAGCAGAGAAAATTAAAAAAAGTGTTGAAGATCATGCTCTTAATTCAAATATTATATTTACTGATTATATTACTGAAGAAGAAAAACTTTTTTTATTGGAAAAATCCCGTATTTTTGTATTTGTATCAAAATATGAAGGTTTTGGTCTGCCAATCTTAGAGGCATGGGCGGTGAGAAGACCGGTAGTCACTTCTAATATTTCGGCAATGAAAGAAATTGGTGAAGGTGCGGCCATTTTGGTGGATCCCAATAATGTTGCCGGAATCAGTGTTGGATTAAAGAGACTAGTATTTGACGCAATGTTGAAAAACAAACTGGTAAATGGCGCAGAAGAAAAATTAAATAATTTTAATTGGGAAAAAACCGCTGAGCAAACTATAGAAGTTTTACTTGGCTAAACATTTGAAAGTGATAAGATGTTTTTGTGAATTTTAAAAAAGAATTCGCCGTGTAGCATACGCAATATAAATAATACAAAAATGAAAGCAGAAATCGGAGTAATAGGTTTAGGTACAATGGGGGCTAATTTAGCTAGAAATATACTCTCTAAAGGTTTTAAAACCGCGGTTTTTAATCGTACATATTCAAAAACTGAAGAATTTTTAAAAAATTACGGAAATAAAAACTTGATTGGTTCAGAAATTTTAGAAGATTTTATAAATAATTTAGAAAAACCACGTAAGATAATTTTGCTTATTCCAGCCGGTTCGCCTGTGGATGAAATGGTAACTCATTTAAAAACACTGTTAGATAGAGGTGATTTAATAATTGATGGTGGAAATTCTTTTTTTGGAGATACTGATAGAAGACAAAAAGATTTGGAAGAGAATGGTATAAATTATTTAGGTATGGGTATTTCTGGAGGTGAAGAAGGGGCTTTGCATGGTCCAAGTTTAATGCCTGGAGGAAATTTGGAATCATATCAATCTGTAAAAGAGATTTTACAAGCAATTGCAGCTAAAGATTTTAATGGTGAGCCATGTGTTACATATGTAGGAACAGGAGCGGCTGGTCATTTCGTGAAAATGGTGCACAATGGAATTGAATATGCAATTATGCAACTTTTGGCTGAAAGTTACGATTTGATGAGAAAAATTAACCAGATTGGAAATAATGAAATGGCCGAAATATTTAAAAAATGGAATGAAGGAATTTTAAATTCTTATTTATTGGAAATTAGTAGCCGAGTACTCAAAGAAAAAGATAATCAGGGCGAAGGGTTTTTGTTAGATAAAATAAAAGATCAGGCAGGTCAAAAAGGAACAGGAAATTGGACTGCTATTGAAGGATTTAAGAGAGGGGTGGCTTTACCTCAAATTTCTTCGGCAGTTCAGGCGCGCGTTATCTCCAGTCAAAAAAAATTAAGAACATTATTAAGTCAAAATTATAATCTGGAAAGTTCTTCACAATTGGGGGAACTGGTTGAATTGGAAAGTTTAGAACAAGCTTTATATGCTACAATAGTTTTAGCCTATTTAGAAGGATTTGCTCTGATTAAAACTGCTAATGAAGAAAATGACTGGAAAATCAGGACTGGAGAAATATGTAGAATTTGGGAAGGTGGTTGTATTATTCGATCTACATTGCTGGCGGAATTGAAACAGATTTTTAAAACTAATCCGGAACTGGATGATTTATTGCAAAGCAAAGAAATTAATGAAATTCTTGTTCCTAAAATTGACCAATTAAAAATTATAATTCGAGTGGGAATAAAATTTGGTATTGCAGTCCCTTGTTTTAGTAGTGGTTTTAATTTTCTGGCAGGAATTACAGATGAATCCACTCCGGCAAATTTAATTCAGGGATTACGAGATCTCTTTGGAGCGCATACTTATGAAAGATTGGATAAAGATGGAATATTCCATACAAATTGGAAATGATTAAAAAAACAATAGTACAAAAGCCTTTTCAAATAATTATCTTCGGTGCTAGTGGAGATTTGGCTTCTTTGATGCTTTTTCCTGCAATCTATAATTTATATTCCCAGAAAAGATTACCCGAAAATTTTCAAATAATCGGTTATGGCAGAAGTAAATTAACAAGAAATAAATTTCAAAAAATTTTCCATCAAAGTATTGTTAACAAATATGGACAAAATCCTTATAAGCTAACGCAATTAATAGATCATCTTTATTTTTTTTCAGGACCTTATGATGATTTAAAAAGTTATGAAAATCTAAATCAGTTTTGTAAAAAATTGGCTGGGACGGAGAAAGTCGATCAAGTTGCTTATTTTTCAGTTCCTCCAGTTGTTTTTGCGGACTTAATTGTCAATCTTTCCAAAACTATTAAAAATAGTAATAACAAATTGAAACTTGTAATTGAAAAACCATTTGGAACAAGTGAGAAAACTGCACAAGAATTAGTGAAAATTCTAGGAAAACATTTTGATCAGAAAAATATTTATATGCTGGATCATTATTTGGGGAAAATACCAGTACAAAGTATTATTCAGTTAAGAATGGAAAATAATATTATCAATCAATTACTAAATGGGGATTTAATTTCAAATATTCAATTAACCGCTTTTGAAACCGCTGATATTGGTCAAAGAATCGGTTATTTTGAACATACTGGAATTATTCGGGATATGCTCCAATCACACCTTTTGCAGATATTATCATTGATTACTATGGATATTCCCACTCATCCCAATCGAAATAGTTTGGAAAGAGAAAAATATGCATTGCTTTCTGCCGTTCATTTTAGCGGCAAAAAAGATGATTTGGTGATTGGACAATATCAAGGGTATCAAAAATTAAAGGGTGTTAAAAAAAATTCTAAAACAGATACTTTTGCCGCTGTGAAACTGTCGATTGATCGTAGACAATGGTTTGATGTCCCAATTTTTATGCGAGCCGGAAAAAAGTTGGGGCAAACAATTTCACGAGTAGTGATTGAATTTAAAACAATGCCGTTTCAAAACCATAATTGTGCCGTAAATAAGCTGATTTTTGAAATGAAACCGGCGGAAAAAATTGAATTGATACTTTATAAAGATGCTAAACATTCAAAAAGCTTAACTAAAATGGATGGCACTGTTTCATTAGCTCATAATTTGGCCTGTGTTGGTGATGAATGTTTAACAGAATATGCCACGTTGATATTAGATATCTTAAATGGAAAAAAAGATTATTTTTTAAGTATCAATGAAGTGCTGGCATCATGGGAAATTACCGATGATATTATGAAAACAAAAAATCGCAGTGATTTATTGAATTATAAAGGAGGAAGTGAAGGTCCAAAATCTCAATACCGATTAACTAAAAAAGAAAATTTTTATTGGTATGAAAGTTAAACGCTTTTTACATGAAGGAGATTTCTTAAATCAACTTTTACAAGATGCTGTTGCTGAAATTAATCAGGTGTTCAATGATAAAAACGATATTTTAATTGGTTTGTCAGGTGGAAATACACCAAAGCATTTTTATCAAAGACTTGGAGAAACTATAAAGCTACCTTGGGAAAATTTATATTTTTATTCAATTGATGAAAGATTTATTTCACTTGATGATGAAAGAAGTAATTTTAAAATGATTAATTCCACTCTATTTGCTGGAGCAATAGCGAAAAACTTTGTAAATCATTTTTATTATTTTGAAACGGAACTTGGGAAAAAAGAATGTTTAGAAGATTTTGAAAAAAGAACTAAAAAAAGATTGAAAAATGGCATGGATTTGGTATTTTTAGGATTGGGGTCAGATGGTCATTTTGCCTCTATTTTCCCAAATACCGACTTGATGAATCATAGTGATTTTGTTTTTGCTACTGAAACAAAACAGTTTGTAGTGCGAGAACGTTTAACAATGTCCGCTGAATTAATCATGAAAAGTAAAAAGATTATGGTATTGTTATCAGGAAAAGAAAAAATGCAATTAATTAAACAAATTGAGAATTCAGAAATTAATTCTCAATTTCCCTCTTCCATATTAAAAAATCATCCGGATATTACTTTTTATCAACTGGAGTCTTAAAAAGTTTTTCATAAATTAATTTCTTTAACTCAATTAATCCAGTTTTTTTGATAGAAGAAACAAAAATCGGATTAAAACGGGAAAAACTTTTTTTAATTTTTCTAAAATTAAAAGTGCTATCAAGTAAATCGATTTTATTGAAAACTAAAATTGTTGGCTTAGCATTTGCTTTTATATTAGCTAAAACCTCATTGACTACCGCAATTTTTTTCAAAAATTGCGGGTCGGTTAGATCAATTATATGAATCAATAAATCAGAATGCACTGTTTCTTCCAGAGTGGACTGAAAAGATTTGATTAAGAAATGTGGTAAATCTTGTATAAAACCAATTGTATCAATTAATAAAGTATTTTTTTCCAAATTAAAATGAAGTTTACCTACCCGTGTATCAAGAGTAGCGAAAAGTTCATCGGCCACATAAACATTTTTGCCGGTTAACGCATTCATCAAACTAGATTTTCCCGCATTGGTATAACCAATAATTCCAACTGATTTTAAATTTTTTCGTATACGGGAAAGACGATGAAGCTGACGGGTATTCTGGCACTTCTTTAAATCAGATTCAATTTTATGAATATGTTCAGAAATATGTCGGCGCATGATTTCAGTATTGGTTTCACCAATTCCCCTTCCTCCGATTCCACCTGCTTGTCTAGATAAAATCATGCCCATTCCATAGATCCTTGGGCCCATGTGTTTTAAACTGGCTAATTCAATTTCCAATCTTGCTTCTTTTGTTACCGCATGTTTTTGAAAAATTTTTAATATTAAATCAATACGGTCCCAAACCTGAATATGGGAATGACGCAAAATCTCAGATAAATTATAGGTTTGAAGAGACTTTAATTCATTATTTACAATTAAAATATTTGCACCAAGTTTTAATCCTTCTTCTTTTAATTGTTCCAATTTACCGGTTCCAATATAAGTTTTATAACAAGGTGTAGTTTTTTTTTGAATAGATTTAAGTAGCACAATACCACCATAAGTTAAAATTAAATTTTCTGCTTCAGTAAGACGATTGGTAGAATTTTCTCTACTCATATCGTGTGGAATTAAATCAATCAATATTGCTTTGAGCATTGTGTGATTTTTTTAAAATTTAACATAAATTTGTTGCTTTATTATAAATAATTATAAAGTTTTTATTGACTTATAAATATTCTGTATTATTATATAGACCTATTAAATTTATTGATGAAAAATAAAAAAATAGTAAGGGCATTATTCGATTTTGATGCAGAAGAATTAGATGAAGTGATAAAAAACTTTGATATAAATATGAGTATTAATTCTTTTACAGATGCGAATTTACGTGAAGGATCCTGGAGTTTAGAAATTCAAATACCAAATAATTCACAAGACAAAAAGAAACTGTTTCCGGTTTTGAAATTTTGTCAACAATATAAGATTGCTTATCAACTGGTAAATAAAAACCAACAATTTTATATCTTAAAATTTATTCCTTCCAGCGAATCTTTGGTACAACATTTCCCCTCTAAAGCCGTAGCAATACTCAATCAATATTTAATTCAACCTAAAGAAAATGCTAAAAGAATTAAAATTGAAGTTCCAGAATCGGAATTCTCCCATTCTGGAAGCAATTTAGATGAGGCAGTTGCCTTTATTATGGATGATGTAGAGGGGAATAGTGGGAAATTGCCGATTATCAAAAAGAATTCTGATAATGAGAGGAATGTAAGTGATTACCCTGACATTAGGGTTGAAGAAGATTTGGAATTTGATGAAGAAGTGGAGATTATAGATGCAGAGGTAGCAATTGTTAATGATGATGAATTAATTTAAAATTAAAAAAGGCTGAATTGTTGATAATCTGGTGAATTTTTTTGTGAAGTAATAATTGTAGGTGTATAAAACCCTTGATTGATTAATGTTTTAATGCAGCTCCCCAGAGCTTCAACATCCGCAAGAGCATTATGAGCATTTTGGAAAGCTTCCCCCAATAAGAATTGATGCAATTCCATTAAACGTGGAAACTTATAATTACCATGTTTACCTGGTAAACGACATAATTCTTTAGTTTCTTTCATACTGTCATAAGTTTGTGTAGGGAGAAAATTTTTATTTTTTCCTAATCTTTCTAATTCATATTCAATCACTGCAACATCAAAAGATAAATTGTGAGCGATAGCAATATCTGCCTCCTGAAATAGTTCTAACATTTGATTAATAAATTCTTTGAATATAGGTTTATCTCTTACCATTTCATTTGTAATTCCATGTACATCAATATGGAGCTGTGAAATTTGTACCTGAGGATTAATAATTTGGCTGACTCTTTTAATTTCCCGAAAATCTTTTTGCTCAGGTAAATATTCATAAATTATTGCAGCAAATTGGCAAATATGAGGTTGTGTTTCCAAAGCTGCTCCTTGAGTTGGTTTCCCCGTTGTTTCTGTATCAAAAATTATTAATTTCATAACTTTAATGATTATTTGATAACTTGTCTCTTTTCATTTGCAATTGCCTGCTCTTCTTTGACAACTTGTTTTTCAGCTACATTTCTTTTTACAGCGAAATTCATTATAAAGAAAACAATTGCACTGGCAACAATTACTCCGCCAACATTGGTGGTAAACAATAAAAAAGTATGTCCTGATGATACCCAATTTTGTTTGGCAAAATAAAGTCCTGTTGCGGCGAGTGGAGGTATTAAAGAAACTGAAACTGCTACACCCGGCAGTGCCTCAGAAATTTTTGGTTTAACTAAAGCAAAAGTCGCCGC
Source organism: uncultured Candidatus Peribacteria bacterium (assembly GCA_964526005.1). Taxonomy (GTDB): domain Bacteria; phylum Patescibacteriota; class Gracilibacteria; order UBA1369; family UBA1369; genus CAZGKO01. The sequence goes on along the minus strand of CAZGKO010000005.1, from coordinate 35,348 downwards.
TAACCCTGCAATAAATGCAATCGCTATTTCAATAGTAGTAACTTTTTCACGAGCTTGAAGTTCAGTTAATAGAGAAAAATCATTGTGAACATAAAAAAGAGTTAAAAGTGTAGACGCAATGACTGATAAGATTACGGCAATTATTAAACTCTTTAAAGAATTACGAATTACTTTGAAGTCTTTCATTACAATACCCATTCCGATACCAAGAAGTGGGTAAAGTACTGGTGCAATTAACATACTCCCAATAATAATTGCGACATTATTTGCAAGAAGACCGAGAGTGGCCATCAAAGTTGCCAAAATAGATTGTAGGAAAAAATCCAGATGAGGAGAACTAGAAGTGATTATTTTCTGAACGGCTGCATCGCGCTCTGTTTCCTGTAGATTTTTAAACAGTTTAAACATGAAAATACTGGTTTTGCCGTGAAAAATGCAGTGCCATTTGAATCTCTTGCGATAAATATAATGGTGCCGAGGGGCAGAATTGAACTGCCGACGCAAGGATTTTCAGTCCTTCGCTCTACCACTGAGCTACCCCGGCCTACATTGTGTAGACCGAAATAATTTAATTGAAAGCTGGAAAAATTGCAAATTCTGTTTTTGAGATTTTTGAAAACTGGTGATTGTTGCATGAAAGATTTTCAAATATTTTATTATATATTTAAATTAAGATATTATTGCTATTTTTGTAAACTGCTTTTACCTATTTTGAGGCTTGTAGGGGTTAATTTTTAGTCCTTTTTCTGCTATAATGTAAAGATTTCACAAAAAAAATACAAAGATAATAAAAACAAAAATTATGAATACTGAAAACAATATAGACCCGTTGAATAATACAGATCCATCTCAAACATCAATATTTGAAGACGCAACATATTTAGAAATCGATCATCCCAGTGTTAAAGATGAAACAGTAATGGAAGAAAATGAAAAAACTGGAACCAGTAAATTTAAAATTTTAGCTGCACTTGCTATTGTCGCAATGGCTGGTTATATCTCTTATTGGGTTCAGTCACCAATACAACTCAAAACCGATGTCTTAGGATCTAATACGGTTGCACAAGCAAATACTGAAAAAGATGTGACAATTACACTTTACGGATTTACACCTGCCAATTTAAATATTAATAAAGGCACAATTGTCAAATGGACCAATACTTCCAGTGAAGACCAAAGTTTAATTGGTTCTACGCCAGATGGTGATGGTTTTACCAGTCCTGTTTTATCAACTGGACAAACCTTTAGTTTTACTTTTGATAAAGATGCAACTTTTAAATATTATTCAACTTATAATCCAGCTTTAAAAGCAACTATAACTGTTGGAACCGGCACAATAAGTAATGCTGGTAAAAATACACAACCAGTTACTACTACCACTCCCGCAACTTCTACAATCCCCGCAACTACCACTACCACTCCCGCAACCGTCCCCGCTGTAACAACTCCAACACCTGCTTTATCTCCAGATTCAAGTGGAACAAAAACAACGGTAGCTAATGTAGCATTGACAACTCCAATAATAAATTCCCCATCACAAAGTAATATAATAGCTGAGAACGCTTTAAATACTCAAAATGCTACAGATCAAAATGCTACACTTGCTCAAAAGGTGAATCTTCATGGTACGGCTTATAAGGGTAAATTGGCCAAAACGGGACCGGAAGATGGTTTATATATATTGATCTTTGGTTTCATTCTGTATTTTAATCGCAAAAAATTACTTTCTGCTTTTCAAAAATAGAAATGGGTCTTGTTGTAAATCAATTTATAATTAAATAAGAAAAAATCCTTCAAGTTTAAAAGTATTGAAGGATTTTTTCTTATTTAATTTGTACTTTATTTAATTTGTACTTTTAGGTAAATCTGCTTATAGTAAGATTGGTTTTAGATATTTTTTATGAATTTTTTCACAGATCTTGTTGCAAATGGGATTTTTTCAATAGCCAATGTCGCCAGTGAATTCTGGAGGAATCTAGGATATGCGAATTTGACATTTTGGCAGATTGGGCTAGACATCACAATTGTGGCAATACTTTTGTATTATATTTTTAGTTTATTAAAAGGATCTCGTTCAGTTAGCATTTTGCTTGGACTAGCGATAATTATTATTGTGTATTTTATTTCACGATCATTAAATTTAATTACTCTGGCTTGGATTTTGGATAAGTTTTTTATGATTTTATTATTTGCAATTCCAGTGATTTTTCAACAGGAATTACGTATGGCACTGGAAAAATTAGGTAATACTCCTTTTTCGGGATCGGAAAAAGTTGTGGCAATGGATGCTATGATTACTCAAATGGTAGAGGCTTGTGATTTTTTAGCATGTAAGAAAGATGGGGCATTGATTGTTTTACAAAATAAAATACCTCTAAAAGAGTATATTGAAAATGGTCTTCGGATGGATGCGGATTTTTCAGAAGAACTATTAATTTCTATTTTTCATGGTAAAGGACCTTTGCATGATGGAGCAGTTATTATTAAAGATCAGAAAATTGTGGCTGCCAAATGTATTTTACCAACTAGTTTTGATAGTAAAGATCATAATCTTGGAACTCGTCATAAAGCGGCAATTGGTTTAACGGATCATACTGATGCCAGTGTTATTGTGATTTCAGAAGAAAGAGGAATAATTAGTTTTGCTAAGAATGGAGATTTGGAAAAAGATATTAGTTTGGAAAGACTACAACAATTATTGCAAATAGTTTTATTAACGGGAAAAAAGAAAAAGAAAAATTCTGTACTTAAATATAAAGAAGAATGAGAAAATTTGAAAATATCAAAAATTGGCAATTAAAATTGTTGGCAATATTAACAGCAATGTTATTATGGTTATTCGTGGCTGGTACAGAAAATTATGTTTTTACACTTAATGAATCAGTGCCAGTTCAGGTTATTCATTTAGCTTCAGATCTTTCTCTGGCAAATAAATTGAGTGATGTAACCGTAAAATATACAAGTGTAAATGGGCAAATTAAAAACTTAGGGGCTTCAGAGTTTGAAGCCGCAATTAATGCAAAAAATTTGAGAGAAGGGCATCATACAGTCAAAGTAACAGTGACTAGTATAAATCCACAGATTAGTGTAATTGCGGCGGAGCCAGCACAAATGGATATTAATTTAGAAGCGATAATAACAAAAGAAATTGATACAAAATTAATAGTAAAAGGTAATCCTGCGCAGAATTATCAGGTTACAAAAGCCACTTTATCAATCCCAAAAATTACTATTAAAGGTGCTCAAAGTGTTTTACAAAGTATTAATCAAATAAAATTTACAATTAATTTAGATGGAACTGAAAAAGCAGATTTTAGTAGAATGTTAGCTCCTGTTTCTGAATCAGACTGGAATGTTGCAAATGATGCTATAAGTTTTAAGCCTAATAAAGTTCAAGCTAATTTACAAATTCGTAAATTAGAAAATGCCAATATTATTGATAATGCTGGCATGCCAAATCAACAGGTGAATCATGTGATGAAAAAAACTTTAATGGCAAAAGTGATAATTCCTAACAATATGAAAACTGCGATTAAAGAGGTGTTACCAACTAATTTGCTCGTTACTGTGGAAGGGCAAGAAAATATTGTGAACAATTTAAAAAACACTGATATTACAGTTTATCTCAATATGAATAGATTGGAAAAAGGAGGGATATTCACTGTTAAAAAATCAGATTTTCAATTTGATCCGAAGCTGCAAATTAATGTTGTTGATTTTAGTCCGGCACAAATTAGAATTAAATTTTAAAAAATACCGAGAAATTTCTTTCTGTGAGGTTTCTTATTTGATTTTGAAATATTTTCTAATTGTTGATTAAGTGATAATTAGGTGGTGTTTTTTAATCTTAGACATTTCCTCTTCATTTTTAAGTCGCTCTTCAGTTAATTTGCGGACAAAATCTTCATCAATTTTTTTATCAAGATTTTCCCATGGTGGTTGTTTTTGTTCGTAATATTGGGCTCGAATTTTAGTAGGATTAGGAAGTCTATAAAAGAGTTGGTATTTTAAGCGTGTTCATTTTTTGAAATACGTTTTATACTATATACTACTGCCCGCCCATTGCTTGAACCGGGTAAGATATTGACAGTATAATCTTGGTCGTTAACGTCGTCGTGTATTGTAAATTTTTTCTGACCAGGGTTGTTGGATATATAGGCATCAGCCAAGCGTTTAACTCGGTCGTGATTGATGATTTTTGCTTTCTCTCGTGCAGATGGTGCTGCAGCAGGTTTACCTGCTGGTTTAGCTGTTGGGTTAGCTGTTGGGTTAGCTGCTGCTACTGCTTGTCGTGGTGTGTTATCTGGGTGTAGTGTAAGATATAAATTTTGGGCAATCTGGTATACATCTGAATCACTAGAATTTCTTAAAGCCTGTTGTAACTGATCCCGTTTATTCATTAAAGGCTCTAATAGAGGTGAGTTAGGATTGTTGTCTAATAAGTATGTTACCCTCTTTCCTGCCTCGTTATATACTTGTTCTTCTGGTGTTTTAGCTGTAATTCTGTCAGATTTGAGCCTTATAGGTGGAGTTGTTAGTTGGGCTAGTCTGTTTTCAGCATCTTTCAATGCTTTTTTATCATTATCTATATCCGTCTTATTATTCTTCGGGTTATCTTTATCTAGATTATACAGCCTCTTATCTAATTTAATCGCCAGCCGTGCGTCTTTGATGTCTTCTCCTTTTTCTATCTTGTGCACCCTCTTGAGAAGAGGATCAGGAATAGCATGTAAAGTAGTAACTAAATTTGCTTCCATAAATTCTTTAGAACTATCAGTAGTGTTTTTTACTTTGTTATAATCATTCACTGCCTTTTCCAGCGGTTTTGATTTAGGATTGTTTTTCCCATAAATTTTAATTACGCCTTCTGCCGTTCTCAAGTCTCTTGCTATTGATTTGTCTACTTTTGAAGTAGGTTCACCTACTATTTCCATAAGCTTCACATTGATTGTTCCATCAGGTGCTCCATCAGGTGCTGGATCAGCTGGATCAGGTGCTAGATCAGGTGCTGGAGGAACTCCATTTTGAAAAACCAGACGTTTACTAAAAATTTGCAACTTGTTCGTGTAATGATTAATTAACATATTTATTTTGTTATATTTATAAATCTTATTATTATAGCATAAAAATTTGTTAAAAACAAGGATATAATTAAATTCGGGGTTTTTATAAAAGATAACAAAGATAGAATGGGCTTGTGCTTTTTGAGAGAATTACCTAATATAAATTGAGTTTAACAAAAAGAAATTGTAGGCTGACCAAATGTAGGGAAATCAACACTGTTTAATGCTCATTAAAATTCGAGAATGTGATGTTATAGATCAGGTATTAAATTTTAAAAAATACCGAGAATTTTTTTCTTAACTGGTTTCTCATTTGATTTTGAAATATCTTCTAACTGTTGATTGAGTGATGATAATGAGGATTTATCTTTAGTCTTAGACATTTTCTCTTGATCTTTAAGTTGCTCTTTAGTTAATTTGCGGACAAAACCCTTAATTTTGCCTTTCAGTTCCTGTTGTAATTTCTCATTCTTTTCAATTTTTAAATAATTAACAGCATTAGCTGCCTCTTCTTTTTGTAAAGTATTGATAGCCAATTGTAATTTTTGATCAGAAGCTTGCGCAAATTCAGATTTAATTTGCACTTTTTGTTCAGTAGAAAGCCATTGATATGCTTTAGAGGCTTCCAATAAAGAATTAAATTGTTGTAAGGTTTGGGAATTAATCATTTGTGTTAGTTAGTAGATTTATTAGGGGAATCGTTTTGAGCAAGTTCTGCCTCAGCTGGTTTATCAGCTGGAGTATCAGTTGGTTTATCAGCTGGAGTATGATTATTCATATTGTTCACCAGCTCGGGCATCAGTCCCGTCATATCTCCTGCCGTTTTTTTAAACTGTGCTTCTCGCCTGGCATTTCGTGCTGCAATATCAAGTTTTGCCTGTTTTGGCTTAGCTGTAATATGCATTCCTAAACCATCCGTTCTTTTTCCTTTTGGAGTTGCTGGAGTAGTAAAAGAAGTTTCGTGGTCCCCCCCTTTTACACCTCTTTCTTCACCCATGTTTAGCTCTGCTTGTCGTTGTGCTGCAATATTGAGTTTTGCCTGTTTTGGCTTAGCTGTACCTAAACCATCCTTAATTCTCCATGGATCCGTTCTTTTTCCTTTTGGAGTTGCTGGAATAGGTGTTTTTTTTGCTTGTGAACGAATTTTTGGATCAACACGAGATAATGCAATAGATAAATTTGTGGCCGCCGTTTTTCTGGTATTATCATTAGCATTCTTTGCATTTTCAGAAGCATTCAGTGCATGTTTTAATTCTTGTGCCTGAACACTATTGTTTTCCAAATGCGGAAGTAACCTTTTAGCTTCGTTTATAAAAGACATTGATTTTATCTCTACAGGAGGCAAATCAATAATATTTTTTTCAGCTGATTTTGGTTGTTCCGTAGAACCACCACTACCGGGTGCTGCGTGTTGAAAAACCAAACGTTTACTAAAAATTTGGAACTTGTTTTTTTGGTGATTAATAATCATAATTTATTTTGTTATTTTTTATAAATCTTATTATTATATCATAAACTGGATTAGTTTGAAAACCCTATTTCAAAGATTGTGAATTCTAATCATAAACTGAATACTCTTTATCATGTAATATGATTGATATTCTTCTTTTCCAATATTAAAAATATTCCCTTATTTGAATAAATAATGTGGCACAAGAGAGACGAGATCCTGAACCAAGTTCAGGACGAGGAAGAGCCTCGGTTCAAAACGAGGGGGCTCAGAAATACCAAGAGAGCTTGTGCTTCTTTAGAGAATTACTTAATATGAATCGGCTTAAATTATAGAATAACAAGAATATGAAGATTGGAATTGTAGGACTACCAAATGTGGGGAAATCAACACTTTTTAATGCATTAACAAAGTCTGTAACCGCACAGGCAGAAAATTATCCCTTTTGTACAATTGATCCAAATGTGGGAATTGTGGAAGTCCCAGATAAGCGTATTGCCAAATTAGCAGAAATGGTTAACCCCGAAAGATTGGTTCCAGCAGTGGTAGAATTTGTGGATATAGCTGGACTGGTGAAAGGAGCTTCTGAGGGTGAAGGATTAGGGAATCAATTCTTGGCTAATATTCGAGAATGTGATGCTATCGGTCAGGTTTTGCGTCTTTTTAAAGATGATAATGTTATTCATGTTCATGGTGGAGTTGATGCGAGAAGAGATATGGAAGTAATTGAAGCAGAATTAATTCTGGCAGACTTACAGACTTTGGAAAAGAGATTGGGGAAAGCCAAGAATGATGCGAAATCGGGTGAAAATAAAAAAGTAATTTATGCGAATTTATTGGAAAGAATAAAAAATGAACTAACTAAAGAGAAAAAAGTAATTGATTTGGATTTAACTCTTGAGGAAAAATGGGAAATTCATGATTTACACCTCTTAACTTCTAAACCATTTTTATATATTTTGAATGTTACCGATACTGATTTGCAAACCATTATTGTTGAACAAATAAAACAAGACTTGGGTCTTCCCAAAACCGCTAAAGTGGTACCGATTTCCGCTAAAGTAGAATCAGAGTTGGTTGACTTTAGTGATGAGGAAGCGGATGAATATTTGGAATCAATTGGGATTTTGGAACGTGGTTTAAATAAATTGATTGAAGAAGCTTATGATATTTTGGGTTTACAAACATATTTTACGGCAGGTCCAAAAGAAGTAAGGGCATGGACAATTCATAAAGGAGATACCGCCCCGCAAGCCGCCGGGGTTATTCACTCAGATTTTGAAAAGAATTTTATTCGGGCTGAAGTGATTTCTTATGAAGATTATATGGCTTGTGGGGGCGAAAATGGGGCAAAAGAAAAAGGATTACTTAGAATAGAAGGAAAAGATTATGTGGTGAAAAACGGTGATATAATGCATTTTCGCCATACCTAAAGCTTTTGATTATCTTTGCTCTGAAATAGATAATGACCTGTTAAATAAGCAAAAACTAATACCATAGAAATTAATGCTAAAATCCAGTTGAATTCAATGTGGAAGAAATAAATTTCCATTACTATAGTTAAAAAGGCAAAGAAACAAAGCACATAAGCGATAACCCAAAGCCTTGGGCTTTCACGTAATTCTGGAATAGAATTTTCCGTAAAGTTCTTAATGGTAAAAATTAAGCCAACCAACACAAATAATCCTGCAAATAAGATTGAATTGGGCAATAGTTCTTCATGAGGATTTTTTACAATCCAATTTGAAGCGATATAATTCATTATAAACGGATGAATTATCCAAACCGCAAATGTGAAAATACTAACAATAAAAAATACTATTTTTCTTTTCCAAAAAAGACGATCAACCCGAATTACTCCGTCAAGGTGTTCCATATTAGTACAAATTTTTGAAATATCATTATAAGTACGGACTAAAATTGTGGCATGCACAATAACTTTTTGTGTTAATGGATTGAAAGAAATTTTCGATTTAAGTAAATAAGCGAAATCTTTATGTGAAGAAATTACCGCTTCTAAATCTGAAAAATTAACATCTGGTTCAGCTTTAACTTTAATGTCCAATTTAATTAATTTTTTAAAATCAGTGGGTTTTTGAGGTTTAGAAATATCAGATGTAGATACTGGTGAAATAATACTAACTAATTCCATAGCAGAAATAGCGCCTTCAGCAATGTTTACTAAAATATCTTCCAAATTGCTTAATTGTAAATTACTAAAAGCAGTGGCAATCTTTTTTAACTTCCATTTAGAAGGTTGTGAAACAATGCCAAGTCCAGCTCTATCATATTCCTTTTGGAGAATTTTACGTCCTAATTGAATTTTTGAAGCACGACTTTCTTTTTTGAAGAATTCTTTGATGCGATTTCTGGCAAGTGGAGTTTTAGCAAAAAATAACCATTCATAATTTGGTGCTTTAGGGTAATCAGTAGTGATAATTTTTACAACATCTCTTTTTTTTAAAATATGATTGAGAGGCACATCCAAATTATTAACCTGAGCGCGTATCGCACGGTTTCCAACCTGTGTATGAATTGCATAAGAAAAATCTATACAGGTAGAATCTTTGGGTAATTCAATGGCATCTCCTTTAGGTGTGATAATATTGATTTTATCAATAAAAATATCAGATTTAAGTTTATGGAGATAATCTGTCTCACTTAAATCAGCTTTTTGAATATTGATAGCCTCTTCCACCCATTGAGAACAATTAAAAATATCTTGAATATTCGTATTTGGCTTATTTATGAAATTGTTTGCCACAATCCCATATTGGGCATGAATATTCATTTGATTGGTACGAATTAAAAATTTAATTTTAATACCTTTAATACCAAAAGCAGTGGTGTGAAGACCTTGATAACCAGCAGGTTTAGGTGAAGAAATATAATCGCGTATCGCACCGGGAACTGGACGGTATAAGCTATGAATAATACCTAAGCTTTGATAACATTGAGTGGTTTTATCAACAATAATATCAAACCGAAATCGTTGTTCATAATCATTTAGATTTTTTCCATTTTGAGTTAATGATTTAAAAATGGAATAAATTGTTGGATATTTACTATAAACAACTGCATTCATACCGTTCTCTTTTAGTACTTTTTTAACTTCTTCAATGGATTGTTCTAATTGCTTTTGAGATGCTTTCCGAGATTGCTCTACCAATTTTTTTAATTCTGTATATTGTTTAGGGAAAAGATTTATAAAACATAATTCTTCTAATTCAGTTTGTAATTCTCGAATGCCAAGAAGTCCGGCAATTGGTCCAAAAATCTCTAAAGTTTCTCTGGCTTTACGTATTCTTTTTTCTGGATTTTCCATAAATTCCAAAGTACACATATTATGGAGACGATCAGCTAATTTAATTAGAATAGTACGAGGATCTTCAGCAATATGGACAAAAAGCTTTTGTAAAGTTTCCACATCACGCTGGAGCATGTCGTTACGATAATGAACTTTAGATAATTTTGTGATTCCTTCCACTAAATATGCTACTTTTGGTCCAAAACGACTGGCTATTTCTTTAAGGGAATGTTCTGTGTCTTCTGGCACATCATGTAATAAAGAAGCAATCAGGGTGGTTTCGTCAGCGTGTAAGTTGACGAGGATTTTAGTAGTTTCAAAAGGATGTACAATATATGGAACACCTATTTGTTTACGCATTTGTCCCTGATGAGCCATTGCCGCAAATTCTAAAGCTTCCAGAAATTTTTGATCATCAAAATTTGGCATATAGCCTTTAATTTGGATGATTAAACTTTTCGGATCAAGAATGTTCTTTTCAACCAATTTTTGTAATGATTCTTTTGAAATTGGTAATAATGGCATAGCAAAGTTGCAAGTTAATTGTTATTGTAGCAGATTTTTTAAAAATTGCAAAAATTATTTAATTACACCACAACCGAGACACAAATCACCACTGTAGAAAACCGCGAATTGACCTGCGGCAAGCCCTTGATCGGTTTGATCGATTTGAACGTCGATAATTTTATTGAAATTCTTTGTTTGTGTAGGAAATGATAGTTTAGCATTGTAATAATTTTCACCATGCCGAACTTTTATCTGTAAATCAGCTAATTGTTCTTGAGTTGGTGAAGCGGAAATCCAATTTAAATTATGAACTTGAAAATGATCTCTTTTCTTATTTAGGTCATGATAGATATGTGAAATAAAAACAGTATTGGTATCAATATCTTTTTTGACCACAAACCATGGACCACCGGAAAGTTCAATCCCCTTTCTCTGACCAATGGTATAAAACCAATATCCTTTATGTTCTCCAACTTTTTTACCATTATCAAAATCAACTAAATTACCAGTTTTTGTTCCAAAATGATACCGTACAAATTCTGAATATTTAATCTGTCCTAAAAAACAAATTCCTTGACTATCTTTGCGATTGGCATTAGATAAATGGAATTGGTTTGCTAGTTCTCGAACCTGCTGTTTTTTTAAATGACCAATCGGGAAAAGTGCTTTTTGCAGTTGTTTTTGATTAAGTTGTGCAAGAAAATATGTTTGATCTTTAAAAGAGTCGAGTGCTTTTTTTAAATAAAAAATACCTGTTTTTTCTTCTGTTTGAGCATAGTGTCCAGTGGCAATTAGATTGAATGAAGAATCTATTTTATCATAAAATTTTCCAAATTTTATTTTGGAATTACAAAGCAAATCAGAATTGGGAGTACGACCAGCTTTAATTTCATTTAAACTATAAGAAACAATTTCATTCCAATATTCTTTTTGAAGTGAGATCACTTCAAGGGGAATATTTGACTGCTGGCAAATATCCTGCACATAAGCCAGATCTTCTTCCCATGGGCAATCACCCAAATATGAAAGCTCATCTTCCAGCCAAATTTTCAAGTAAAAAGCAGTAATATCCGATTCTCCTTTTTCCTGAAGTAGTTTGAGGGAGACAGCACTATCAACCCCACCTGATGTAAGTACTGCAATTTTCATATACAATACTATAAATCAGACCAGATCACCGATCAAGTTGGATACTATTTATTGGAAAATTTATTTTTCTGGACGGGCTACCACAATTAAACGATTTAAAGCTGTTCCAACGGGCGTACAGGTTATTAGAGTTAGTTTGTTCGCCCCTTTTTGAGTAAGCACATTAATTTGATCGGGGTGGACAACAAATTTATCGTAAACAATATATTTATATGCTTTTTGATTTTTATAAACAATTATTTCATCACCTATTTCCACTTGATGAAGAAGAGCAAAAACATCTTTGAAGCGACCCGGATCCCATGGAAAATAAGAGGAATGACCTGTTATTACAACATTACCATTTTCTCCTGGTTCGGCAGTGCCGGGAAAATGTAAAACTCCATTTTGTAAAGCAGCCTGAATTTGCTTATCAAGACCTGCAAAATCTCTTTGAAGAAGCTTGTTTATTGGAATATTAACAATTGGTACATTCTTCCTTATTCTTGGAATAGCGATTCGATAATCTGGTGAAATTATTGATAAACTTAAAGCTGGGACTTGCTTCTTGGCTGATTCAGGATTCTGAATAATGGGCAAAGGTCGTTGATTTTCAGGTGCGACATTTTTCATTTCACTAACTTGTATTTGAGATTGTGTTTGTCCGGTTAATTGATTAATTTTTGATTTAAATAAATCAGAATAAGATTGAAAATTAATAATTAAAAATAATATGGAAAAAATAGCGGCAGAAACAGCTAACCATTCAGCTATATACCAAATCTTACGCATAAAATGATTAGAAAATTTATGGGCAGAGGTAGAAATGGGCGTGTTGCTATGAATATGATCT
>CAZGKO010000005.1:17607-23030 GCA_964526005.1 uncultured Candidatus Peribacteria bacterium | reverse complement strand
AGCTGGTTTTTCGATTTTTTTAACAGGCTTTACGATTTTTTTTGTTATTTTTTTAACAATTTTAGCTATTTTGTTCAGTATTTTCGTCTTATTAGGCTTTTTAGCGACTATTTTCTTATCTTCTTTATTTTCACTTAATTGATGATCAAGATCAAAACTAAATTCCTCTTTTTGATTAGAGGAATTTTGATTTAAATTTTCAACTTTAATGTGTTGTGGTTTTTTTTTTGCTCTTGGCATTAAATATCATTTAATTTTGCTAAAAGCTCTTCTTCGGTTTTCTTTTCTTCTTCTGAAGATTTTGTTTCAGCCTTTTGAATAGCCTGACTCTTTTCTTTCGACTCAAATTCTTTCCATTCTATTAAATGCTTGTCATTAAGCTTTTGCAACTCTTCTTCATATTCACGATCAAGTGATTGAAGTTGTTCTTTCTCGGAATTTAATATAACTTTTAATTTATCTATCTGTTCAACAGTCATGATAGGTAAAATCTGAAACCAATATTGCTTTTCCTCATCATCCATTGACTCTGTATTTTTAATCAGATCAATTAGATCTGAGTATTTTTCCTTAACTAATTTAGGAATTATAAATGTTTCAGGCTGCATAGCACCTTGCCCATTCTGGTCTACATCGGCAGCTAAATCATAAGAATGTTGATTGACCTGAGTTTTTGGCTCGGTGGAGTCAGACTGTCCGGTAGTAGTGCCATCAGACTTGCTAACACCAGAATTATTGTCGGCTGGTTGTATTTGTATATCGTCCATATTTTATAATATTCTTTTTATTATATCTTTTTTAACTATTTTTTACAAGATTTTAAATTGCTAAATAATAAATACATCGCCGTCAGCAATTTCTATTCTGTCTTTGATTAAGCGAAGAGATTTGACTAAATTTAAAATTTGATAAGTATTTGTTTCCCCACTATCCCAAAGTTTTTTTATTTCCCGAATTTTATTAAGAAGATTAAGAATATTAAAATCTGCTTTACCCTTTTCATGAGAAGATAATTTTTTGTAAACTTTTTGATTCAATAAAGTTGAAGGCGTATAAAGTTGAATCTTACCTTGTTTTATTTTATCAATAATATTTTTTAAAAACTCTTTATCTTCAGTAGTAAAACTATATTCAGTCTTATTAATAGTTAAAGGTTTATTAAGCATAGCTTGAATATCTGTAGGTAAATTATTATTAACTGCAAGTAGCCCTAATTTATAGGCACGTCGTAGCTGATAAATAACTTTATCGCCTTCATGACGGAAAGTAACATTTTCATTAATATCAGGATCATAAAAACTTTTTACTTGTGACATAATTAATCATTTTTAGTAATAACTTCTTCCATTCTCCACCATTTACGCAAAGCGGTTCTAATGGAAAGAATTGAAGCATAATAATATAAGTCTATTAATTTACGCATTAACCAAGGAATAAATCCGCAAAAAACTATTTTCCCACTATAAATAGCAGATCTTCCCCCACAGGTAATAATAAATCCCTTAAATAGGGGTCGATACTTTTTTAGTTTTTTGCCTTCTTCTTTTCTTAAAATATTTTTAGCAATTAATTCCCCTTGCTGTACAGCCAATTGTCCTAACTTGGGAAGGGGTTTTTGATTTTTTGGATTTATAATTTGAGCATTATCACCCCCAACAAAAATATTAGGGTAATTGATCGACTGCATGGTAGCAGAGGCGATAATTTCTCCCCGCTGTGATAAGTCATTGAAAGAATTTTGAAGAATATGATTAGGCTTAATTCCAGCAGTCCAAATTAAAAAATCTGCTGGTATTGTGGAAATTTTATTATTTTTCTTATTTTCAGTAGTAATAACTTTACCATCAAAAGATTTTACTACTGTTTTAAGCATAAAATGAATATTAAGTTTCTTAAAACGTCTGATAACAATATTACTAACTTTATCACCTAGTCCAACTAAAGTTGCTCCTCCCTGAATAACTGTTAATCTTACCTTTTTTAAATTGAATTTATACTTTTTAGAAAGTTTATTTAAAAACCCTGGTAATTCACAAGCTATCTCAACTCCAGTAAATCCGCCTCCTCCAATTACAATAGAAACTTTCTTTTGTTTCTCTAAATGTGTAGTTTGAAAATAATGATCCAAATCACTATTTAATTCCAAAGATTCTCCTAAAGTTTTGAGAGGATAAAGATGTTGGCAAGGTTGAAGTCCGAATAAATTGGTTTCTGAACCGAGTGTAATAACAAGATAATCATAATTAAGCACTGGATGACTTTCAAATTGCACTTGGTTTTTTTCAGGATTAATTTTTGTAACCCTTTGTTGTAAAAAATGAACACCAGTTTCAGCAAAAAGTTTATGGAATGGGAAAGATAAAATGTCGCCCATCACATTTATAGATTTTTTAGAACGGTGTGGAAAATATGCAGTGGCAATTTCATATAAATCAGATAGATAAACATGTTTTGAAAGATGATCGATAATATAAAGTTCATAATTGTCTCTGATTGTCATTGTGGCAAGCTTTTTTGCAACACGAATTCCGCAGTATCCCGCACCTAAAATCACTATTTTTTGTTTCTTTTTTTCCATTGTTCTTTCAGGTTATTTTGGCTAAAGTAAAGTGGAGAATCAAAATAAATATTAAATCTAAATATTATACCACAACAATGGAGAAAAAAGAAGTGGAATTGCGCATTAAGAAGCTGAAGGAAAAGATTTGGGAATTGAATTATGAATATTTTATTTTAAATAAATCCGAAGTTTCTGAGGCTGTACGGGATAGTTTAAAAAAAGAATTAATAATGTTGGAAGATCGTTTCCCAGAATTTATTACTCCCGATTCTCCCACTCAAAGAGTTGGAACTCCGCTTTCGGAAAAGTTTGCTAAACAAAAACATTTAACTCCTAAAAAAAGTTTAAGTGATGTTTTTTCACAAGAAGATATTAAAGACTGGTATGAAAAAATAAATAAATTAGTTTTAGTAAATCAAAAAATACATTTTATTTGTGAATTGAAAATTGATGGTTTGAATATTACTCTTTATTATGAAAAAGGAGTTCTAAAACAGGCTTTGACCAGAGGAAATGGAATAATGGGGGAAGTGGTTACACATACTATAAAAACAATTGAATCGGTTCCATTACGATTAAATGAAAGAATTGATCTGGAGGTGAGCGGAGAGGTTTATATTGCTAATGAAGATTTTGAAAAAATTAATAAAGAAAGAGAATATAGAGGAGAGGAATTATTTGAAAATCCTAGAAATTTAGCTGCTGGCACAGTGAGACAATTAGATCCAAAAGTAGCAGCTACACGGAAATTATCCGTTTTTTTTTATGAAATAGGTGAAAATAATTTGGAAGGGGCTCCTCGAAATCAACAAGCTGTATTGGAAAGATTTATGGATTTGGGTTTACCTGTAAATAATTATTTTAGATTTTGTGAAAATTTAGATGATATTTACAAATTTATTGAATATGCTGGAGAATTGAGAAAAAAATTGCCATATCAAATTGATGGAGTAGTAATAAAAGTAAATGATAAAGCGCAACAACACTTAATGGGATTCACTGCTAAAACCCCTCGTTTTTCGATTGCTTACAAATTTCCCGCTGAACAATCTACTACCACAGTTTTAAATATTCATGTTCAAGTAGGCAGAACGGGGGCTCTAACTCCTGTGGCGGTTTTAAGTTTGGTGAGAATTGCAGGTTCAACAATTTCCAGAGCTACTTTACATAATGAAGATGAATTAAAAAGAAAAGATGTGCGAATTGGTGATACGGTAATTATTCAAAAAGCTGGTGATGTGATTCCTGAAATTGTTGATGTAATTAAAGAGCTTCGGACAGGAAAAGAAACACATTTTATTTTTCCCAAAAATTGTCCGGTTTGTGATAGTAAAATTATTCGTAAAAAGGGAGAAGCAATTATTCGTTGTTCTAATCCTAATTGTGCCGCACAAGATCGGGAAAAATTTATTCATTTTGCTACGATAATGGATATTGAAGGTTTAGGAGAAAAAATTGTTGACCAACTTTTAGAAGCAGCTTTAGTGGATCAAATCCCCGATATTTTCCATTTAACGAAAGATGATTTATTATTGCTACCTTTCTTTAAAGAAAAGAAAAGTGAAAAATTGATTGCCGCTATTGAAAAAGCTAAACAGACTAGTTTGGAACGGTTTTTATTTGCTATTGGAATTAGACATGTTGGTGAAGAAATGGCAATTTTACTGGCAAATTTTATTAGAATTGTAGCGTATGAAAAAAAAGACAATGGTTATAATCATCCTGTGAAGACTGTGAAAGATTTGCTGCGATTAATGATGAGTATTGATAAAGATAAATTATTAGAAATTGAAGGATTTGGAGAAATAGTTGCCGAGGCTGTGGTGGACTGGTTTCAGAATGATATTAATCAAGAATTTATAAAAAAACTAAATGAATGTGGAATTATATTTAAAAAAGAAGAAAAGAGTATTTCTTTGAAATTGAAAGGAATGAATTTTGTTTTGACTGGAACTTTAAATACCATGTCCAGAGATCAGGTTAAAGAAAGGATTAGACAAAATGGAGGGAAAGTAGTTGGTAGTGTTAGTAAAACTACGACTTATATTATAAAGGGTGATGCTGCACAAGAAAGCACAAAAGAATATAAGGCTAAAAAATTGGGTGTGGAAATTATTGATGAAAAGAAATTTTTAGATATGTTAAAATAGCTAAAAATTGAGCGGCATCTAATTTATGTAGAGTCATGATATAGTAAAAATTTATGAATAAAAAAATTTTGGAAAATAAAAAAATTGCAATTGTTCATGATTTTTTAGTCAAAATGGGAGGAGCAGAAAGAGTACTTAAAAAACTTTCTAAAATGTTTCCCGAAGCTCCGATTTATACTTTGATTTATGATCAGGAAATGTGTGGAGAAGCTTTTCCAAAAGAAAAAATACATGCTAGTTTTTTGCAGAAATTTCCGAAATTTATTCGCAAATGGTATCCAGCTTTAATCCTTTTTAATCCTTATGCGGTGGAGGCAATGAATTTTACTGACTTTGATATAATAATTAGTTCCAGTTCAGCATTTGTTCATGGAGTTTTGACTCCTTCTGAAAGTTTACATATTTGTTATTGTCATAGTCCGATGCGTTATGCATGGGATTATACTCATAAATATATTGGAGAACAAAAAGGTGGTCCATTGCGTAAATATATGATGAGAAAAGCAGTGGAGAAATCTCGTTTTTGGGATAAAATGGTCGCCGATCGTTCAGATTTTTATATTGCCAATTCTAAAAATGTTGCAGCGCGAATTAAAAAATATTATCGTCTACCAAGTGAAGTAATTTATCCTCCTGTGGCGGTAGATAGATTTGAAATTGGTAAAACAGGAGATTATTTTGTTTTAATCGCTACTTTAACAATTTCAAATCTA
>CAZGKO010000005.1:0-17597 GCA_964526005.1 uncultured Candidatus Peribacteria bacterium | reverse complement strand
CTACTTTAACTCCATATAAAAAAATTGATTTAGCGGTGAGTCTATTTAATAAAATTAGAAAAAAATTAATTGTGATTGGAGGTGGATCAGAAAAAGGATATTTAAGATCAATTGCGGGACCAACTGTGAAAATTGTGGGAAGAATAAGTGATAATGAAATAAAACAATATTTAGAAAATTGTCGAGCTATGATTTTTGTATCGGAAGAAGATTTTGGAATAGCTATGATAGAAGCAATGGCTTGTGGAAAACCAATTTTAGCATATGGGAAAGGTGGTGCTAGAGAAATTGTTCAACCATGTGTAACTGGAGAATTATTTGAAGAACAAACAATCGCTTCAATGGAAGATGCTTTGGGCAGATTAATTGTTAATGAACCAAAATATAATTCTAAATATATTCGGAAAGAAGCGGAAAAATTTTCAGAAAAAGAATTTGAAAAAAACTTTTTGGAATTTTTAGAGAAGAAGTTGCAGGAAATAAATTTAGATAAATAATCAAGTTTATCTTTAAAAGAAAATAAGGTATAAAACTTAAGTAAACTTTTGCAATGTCACTATATCGCACATACAGACCAAAGGATTTTGTCAGTTTAATCGGGCAGGAACACATTAAAACAACTTTATTAAATGCAATTAAGTCTAATAGAGTTTCCCATGCTTATTTGTTTACCGGACCAAGAGGAACCGGAAAAACTACTACAGCTAGATTATTGTCTAAAGCGATAAATGCTGAAAAGGTAAATGATAATGGGACTTTTGAACCTTCTGAAATTTTAGATGAAATTGAAGCAGGGAAATTAATTGATATTATTGAAATAGATGCCGCTTCTAATCGCGGAATTGACGAGATGAGAGATCTGCGAGAGAAAATTAATTTTGCCCCAACCAGAACAAAAAATAAAGTCTATATTATTGATGAAGTACATATGCTGACCAAAGAAGCATTTAATGCTTTATTGAAAACTTTGGAAGAACCGCCAAGTTTTGTGTATTTTGTGTTGGCAACTACTGAAATTAGTAAAGTTCCAGAAACTATTATTTCTCGTTGCCAACGTTTTGATTTTAGAAGAATCACCTTAAATGATCTAATTGATAGATTAAAAGAAATTGCTAAAATTGAGAAAATTGAAACTGAAGATGAAGCTTTAATGATTATTGCTAAACATGCACGAGGAGGTTTAAGGGACGCTCTCGGTTTGATGGAGCAGGTTATTAAAAACGGGAAAATCTTGAAAAGTAATGTAGAGAAAGTTTTGGGTATGGCTCAATTTCAGGTAGTGGAAGAATTAACAAGATTAATAGAACAAGGAAATGCTGCCGAAGGCTTGAAAAAGATTGGAGAATTGCACCAAACAGGTGTGGATTTAACTGTTTTTAATAAAGATATTTTGGAATATTTGAGGCAGCAAATGCTTACTGAAGTGGAGAAAGGAAATTTGGAAAAAGTGAACCAGTTAGTAAAAGTAATAGAAATGTTTCAAGAAAGTTATGAAAAATTGAGATATAGTTATATTGCTGAATTACCATTAGAGCTGGCAACTGTGAAAGCAGCAATGCTGAATTCCTCAAAGGGAATTGTTAAAATTACAACTGATATTAATTTAGATAATCATATTTCATCAGATGAAATATTAAAGAAATGGACAGAAGTGGTTAGTAGAATACATAATCCTGTAATAAAAAGAACTGTGCAAAGCGGACAAGTTACAGGGATAAAAAATGGACTTTTGATTTTAACTTTCCCTTCAGACTTCCATCAGAATAAATTTAATAATGCTGAATATATAAATGCTTTGGAATGTCATTTAGAAAATGAATATAAAGTGCGCTTAAAAGTACAGACAGAAGTTGATACTGAGTTGGTAATAAAAAAAGTGGAACCAATTAAATCATTAACGGCTGATTCTCATGTTAATAATGTAGCAAATGATCTGGCGGAAATGTTTGATGGAGAGGTGGTAGAGTAAAAATTTAAAGCAGAGCTTTTCTAGAAAGTTTATATCTTCCCTGAGTATCAATATCCATTAATTTCACTTTAACAATATCACCTTCTTTTAAAAAGTCTTCAACTTTGTTGACACGTTCATTGGCAATTTCAGAAATATGTATTAAACCGTCTTTGCCGGGAGCGATTTCAACGAAGGCTCCAAATTCCATGATTTTTACAACTTTACCTTCAAAGATATCACCAATTTCAGGTTCATAAACAAGTTTTTTAATCCATTCTTCAGCCTTTTTACCAGCTTCTTGATCGGTTGCGGTAATCATCACTAAACCTGTTTGTTCAATATCAATTTCAACACCTGTTTCTTTAGTAATCTTTTGAATAGTTTCTCCACCACGACCAATAATATCCTTAATTTGTTCTGGATCAATTTTAATTGTGGTAATACGGGGAGCATTAGGTGCAAGTTCTTTGCGAGGTTCCGGAAGAGCTTTTTGCATTTCATCCAAAAGTTGAATACGGGCGATTTTAGCTTTCTCTAAAGCTTCACGAAGTAACTCAATAGAAAGTCCTTTGACTTTAATATCCATTTGTAAAGCGGTAATACCATCTCTGGTTCCAGCAACTTTAAAATCCATATCACCTGCAAAATCCTCCATACCTTGAATATCAGTTAGGATTTTATAACCATTTGCTAAATCACCATCATAAGTAACAAGTCCCATGGCAATTCCAGCAACAGGTTTTTTAATTGGTACTCCAGCATCCATTAAAGAAAGTGTAGAACCGCAAACGGAGGCCATGGAACTGGATCCGTTACAAGACATTATTTCAGATACAACCCAAATGGTATAAGGAAATTCTTCATGGGAAGGTAAAACTGGTATCAGAGCTTTTTCTGCTAAAAATCCATGTCCAATATCCCGACGAGAAGGTCCGCGCAATGGCTTAGCTTCACCAACAGAAAAAGGAGGGAAATTATAATGATGAAAATAATGTTTCTCAAAATCTTCATCCATAGTATCCACTATCATTGCTGAACCGGGAGAACCTAAAGTTGTAATGGAAAGTGCCTGAGTTTCACCACGTTGAAAAAGGGCAGAACCATGTGGTTTAGGTAATAAAGCAGTATGAATGGAAATATCACGGATTTGATCTAATTTTCTCATATCAAGACGTTGCTCCGTTTCTAGAATATTTTTCCGCATATTTTTTTCCAATAAACTATTGAGTGCTGCATTAATATCTTTTTTGCTGAATTTTTCAGCTTCAATATCAGCGACAAATTGCTCATGTAATTTATCTTCCAGTTTATGTAATTTAGCTTTTACATCCCATTTATATTTTCCAGTTAGATTATTGAGAGTATTTTCATCTACTACTGATTTAACAGCGTCAATAGCGGCAGCATTTTCTTCGCGAAGAATAATTTCTAATTTTTCTTTATTGTATTTTTGAGTAAAATCCAATTGGAGTTGGCAGATTTTTTTAATTTCAATATGTGCCATTTCTAATGCTTTAAGCATTGTTTCATCATCAACTTCTTTAGCACCGGCTTCAACCATTGTGACAGCATCCATTGTTCCGGCAACCACTAAATCAAGACGACCATTATCTTTTTCTTTATAAGTAGGATTGATTATTAATTTTTCCTGGCCATTTTCATCATTGATTAAACCAATTCTGATTGCACCTACAGGACCTTCAAAGGGGATGCCTGAAATCATTATAGCAGAGGAAGCGGCAATAATACCGATAATTGAGGGATCAACTTCCATGTCAGCAGAAAGAACATCGCAAACCATCTGAACTTCATTAATCATTTTCTTTGGAAACAATGGACGAATCGGTCGATCTATTAGACGTGAATTTATGATAGCTTTCTCAGAAGGTCGGGTTTCGCGTTTTACAAACCTGGAACCTTTGATTTTTCCGGCAGCATAATACTTTTCCTCAAAATCAACCGTAAGCGGAAAAAAATCAGTGCCCTCTCTGGGTGCAGCCATAACAACACTGGCAAAAACCAAAGAATCTCCTAAAGAAACCGTGACTGCTCCTGTTGATTGATTAGCTAATAAACCAGTTGAGATACTTAATTTTCTACCAGCCAGTTCAATACTAAATTCTTCTTTTATATTCATAGATAATGATAATTGTATTTATAATTTTAAAAAATCTGACCGCTCAATTTGGGCACTAGACTTTTTTAAAATGGTATCTTAATTAATTTGTTTTTTTTTGAAATTAAGTTGGGACATTAATTCCTCATATTTGTCCTTATTGTTCAGTCTCAAAAAATTGAGGAGTTTCCTTCTCTTGCCAACCATCATTAAAAGTCCACGACGAGAATGATTGTCTTTGGGATGTTCTTCCAAATGACCAGATAATTGTTTAATTCTCTTAGTGAGAATAGCAACCTGAACTTGTGGTGACCCTGTATCTTTCGGATGAACCGCGAACTCAGTGATGACTTTTTTCTTTTCAATTCTTTTCATTGCTTTGATTAAATTTTAAAGTTAGTATTAATGTCGCAATCTAAAATCAGAGTTCAAAGAATAACGACGTGTAAAAAAATCAATATTACGCGACACAGATTCTAGCAGAGCCAAACGGCTAATGCAAGCTTTTATTTAGAGAAGGACCCAAAAAAACGATGGATTATAAGAAAATTGTAGCGGAGGCATGGCAATTTACCCGAGAACGAAAGGAATATATATTTTGGTATGGAGCCATCCCCGCATTTTTTAGTACTTTGTTTGGAATTGGTTATCTGACCTATCAATATTTTGCTTTTTTGGGTTCTTCGTTATTTGAAAATTGGCCGCGCAGCTTCGCTGCGCTGTTGATTGAAGGAATCACTCATTATTTAAGTCAACATCATGGATTAATTACTCCTTTAATTGTGATCGCCATCATAATGCTAATTGGTATATTGTTATTGCCACCATTTTGTGAAGCGGCGTTAATACAAAGCATTACCAGAAAAAAGAATGGTCAAGAGGTGAGAATGAGGCATGGTCTACGATTCGGTTTGGAATCTTTTTTGTCTCTGTTTGAATATAAATTATTAATTAAGACTGTGAGTTTCTGGTCTGTTTTATCTTTGATTTCAACTGTTCTTCGGAATTTTGGTATAACTTCTTTAAATTTTCTTGTACCAGTACTGATTATTACTTTACTTGTAGCTCTGGGACTAGCTCTATTAATGGTTTATAGTGAATATTTTTTGGTGATAGATAAACAAGTGCTATTCAGAGCCATTGGAAAAAGTTTCAATCTTGTAATTCAACATTTGGAAGAGACAATATTATTAATAATATTAATGATATTTATTGGTGCTAGAATTTTAATTCAAATTTTCTTTGTATTTTTGATTCCAACAGTGGCAGTAGGAATTGTCTATATTTTTACTTTAATAAATTTACCAAGTGTGGCATGGCTTGTTGCTGGAATAACTTCAATAATCGGTTTATTTTTAGCCTCATATTTAAGTGGTACCGTTAATGTTTTTGCAATTACAGTATGGACATTTACTTTTTTAAAATTAACCGATAATGAAGAATTGGGACCAAGAGTTGTGGTAATAAATGATAAAATAATTAAATTGGGAAATGATGATAAACCTGAAAGAAATTCTAAAGAAGAGTAGTATAGCTGAGAATGAAAAGAAAAATTAAAGTTAAGTAGAAAAGTCTTTTGATAATTGTTCGACGATTGAATGTTAAATGTGCATTTTTATTTTTATCTTGTTCTTGTTGAAAACGGGAAAGTTCCATGGTTTTAGAAATAAAAATAACTAGAATAAAATAAATAATTAAAATCGGTTGGAGTGGATTATCATAAGGAAATAAATTAAACAATGGTTCCTTTAAAAAAGGTGATGATCCAAAGAGATTTCCTTTTGTTATGAATGAAATTACTAGAAGAAGGACAAGCCAGTGTACTATTTGATCGACCCAAAAAGCTGTATAGTGTTTGATGTTTTTATTTTCTTGAATTATTTTAAGACGATCAACGATAGCATGAGTGAAAGCTATAATTAATGCAGTTAGAACTGCCGCTATAGGATTGAAAATAAGTAGTAAAATCAAGAAATCAGTTAAAAAGTGGATGCCGGAATGAACACAAATACCCACAAAGGAATTGTATTTCCAACTAACTAATTTATTTGGCTGAAAAATAAAGTCAGCTAAAAAATGAGCTAAAAATAAAAATAATATTAAAATTGTTATATTCATTATTGTTACTGTTGTTCTTTTCGCATATTCTCTTTAAAGCGTCGGAGAAATTCACCAGATACATGCTCGCCAATAGAGGGAATATTGGTCATCATTTTTTCGAGACCTTCTTTATTCATTTTAAATAATTCACTTTCTTCTTTAGTAATGGCAGAAGCGGTTCTCGTAAATTCTGAGAGTAAAGCCATTTCACCAAAAAAATCACCTGTACCAAATATTGCCACTTCTTCTTCAAGGCTTGGGGTATCGGCAGGGGGGAAAACCCGAACTGTTCCACTAAAAATAATATATATATAATCTCCGAGATCTCCTTCACTAAAAATCAATTGGTCTTTAGGATAATAATCGAGAGTAATGTAATCAATGATTTTTCTTAGGATCTCGTCATCAAGTCCTTCAAATAATTTTACTTTTTTGAGGATGTTGAGCATAGTTGTTTGGTCTTTTTCATTTTGCATTTTGTATGTTTTTATTTGATTAGATTATTATACCACAATGGTTTTACCACGTCTATATATACTTGAGCAAGAGAGCAAACGGGGATTCTTCAGCCTATTGTTTAATTTAATGAGTAAGCGTAACCTTAAATCAATTTAAAATGTCGCAATAAATTTAAATATGCCAGAATATAATCCTAAAAAAACTGAAGCTAAATGGCAAAAAGCCTGGGCTGACACAAAACTGTATAAAGTTGATTTTAACGACCATAGTAAACCCAAATATTATAATTTACAGATGTTTCCTTATCCTTCCGGGGATAAATTGCATATTGGACATTGGTATAATTTTGGGCCGGCAGACAGCTGGGGAAGATATATGCGTTTAAAAGGGTATCAGGTTTTTGAACCGATGGGTTATGATTCATTTGGACTGCCGGCTGAGAATTTTGCGATTAAAACAGGTGTTTCGCCACGTGATTCAATTGCTAAAAATACCACTACGATGACTGAACAATTGAAAAAAATCGGAACAATGTATGATTGGTCAAAAACTTTAAGCACATCTACTACAGAATATTATAAATGGACTCAATGGCTTTTTTTGCAATTTTATAAAAAAGGTTTGGCTTATCAAAAAAAAGCTTATGTAAATTGGGATCCTATTGATCAAACAGTTTTAGCAAATGAACAGATTTTACCTAATGGAACTGCGGAAAGATCTGGTTCAAAAGTTATTCAGAAACTATTAAAACAATGGTTTTTCAAAATTACCGATTATGCAGACCCTTTATTGGATAATTTAAATAATTTGAACTGGCCAGAGAAAACTAAAGCTATGCAGAGAAATTGGATTGGAAAAAGTGAAGGTGCTGAAATTAATTTTATAGTTGATAATGGAGATTATGAAAATACTAAATCCCAAATTGCTACATTGCAGAATAAGCAACAAGCCGAGATGATGATAACTGTTTTCACGACTAGACCAGATACTATTTTTGGTGTGAGTTATGTGGTTTTAGCACCTGAACATCCGTTGGTAACAGAAGTTACAACTGAAGATCAAAGAAATGCTGTTGAGGATTTTAAAAAAGAAGTTGCCGCCAAAACTGAATTGATGAGAACCGAGTTATCTAAAGAAAAGAATGGAGTTTTTACTGGTGGATTTGTAATTAATCCGGTCAATGGTAAAAAAGTACCGATTTGGATAGCTGATTATGTATTAATGACTTATGGAACCGGCGCAGTAATGGCGGTTCCCGCGCATGATGAAAGAGATTTTGAGTTTGCCAAAAAATATAAATTACCGATTGTGGAAGTGGTAAAAAAAGGGAAAAATGTAAATTCAAAGTTTTTAAATGGTTTAAAAACCAATGAAGCAAAAAAAGAAATTATCGAATGGTTGGGGGAAAATATGTTTGGGAAAGGGATTGTTAAATATCGCTTACGTGACTGGCTACTTTCTCGCCAGCGTTATTGGGGAGCACCAATCCCGATTGTCTATGATCCCGAAGGTAATGTCCATCCGATTCCTGAAAAATATTTACCATGGATTTTGCCAGAAGATGTCGATTTTAAACCAAAAGGATTTTCTCCTTTAGGTCAGTCGAAAGAATTAGTTGAAAGAGTTGAAAAGATTTTTGGTGACGGATGGACTCCTGAGATTGATACAATGGATACTTTTGTATGTTCATCTTTTTATTATTTACGGTATTTAATGCAGGATTCTTCAAAAGAATTTGTAAATAAGAAAATTGCTGATTATTGGATGCCTGTTGATATGTATATTGGCGGACCGGAGCATGCCTGTATGCATTTGATTTATGCCCGATTTATTATGCACGGCTTGCATGATTTGGGTTATGTGAAAGTTAAAGAACCATTTAAGAAATTGATTCATCAAGGATTAATTACTAATCAGGGAGTAAAAATGAGTAAAAGTAAGGGGAATGTGGTTTCACCAGATTTATATGTTGATAAATATGGATCTGATATTTTTAGATTACATCTAATGTTTATGGGAGCTTATATCGAAGGTGGAGACTGGAATGATCAAGGGATTTCTGGGATTGCCCGTTTTGTGGAAAGGTTTTATCAATTGATGAAACCTGAAATCAATAAAATTCCAAAACAAGCGCGTAATGAAAAAGAAATGTATAAACAGGTTAATAAAACAATAAAAAAAGTTTCTGAAGATATTGAAAGATTTCAATTTAATACATGTGTAGCGGCGCTGATGGAGTTTGTAAATAATGTCAATAAATGCGGAATTGATATGGAAAATAAATTAAAGATGATTAGGTTGGTGGCACCGCTGGCACCACATTTAGCAGAGGAACTGTGGGAACTTAATCATCAGAAATATTCAGTATTTGATCAAAGCTGGCCTCATTTTGATAAAAAATATTTAATTGAAGAAAATTTAAAATTAGTAATTCAAGTAAATGGTAAGTTAAGGGGAGAAATTGAAGTTCCAATTGATCTGGATGAAAAAGAAATTTTGGCTTTGGCAAAAGTGGAAAAAAAAGTGGCTAAATATTTGGCGGAAGGAAAATTGATTAAAGAAATTTATGTGAAAGGAAAGTTAATTTCCTTGGTGGTGAGATAAATACTTGCGACCTCTTCTTTTCCAATACCTATTAGTACAGAACTAATTAGAATTAGAAATTTTTTAAAATTATAAAAGACTTTATGATGACATCTTTTTTTGCTTGTGTTAAATTCTGATCATATAAATATGTGTAATATGAAATATCAAAACAAGATGTTAAGGGGATTCACATTGATAGAGCTGGTTTTGGTACTATTTATTATTGCAATTGTAGCCGCAATCTCTTTAAGTACTTTACTCTATGCTCAATCTGGACAAGTTTTTAGTAATAATTTTGAAACGCTGGTGAGTTTTTTAAATAATGCTAGAACTGATGCAATTACAGCTAAAGGGCAGCCTGATTATGTTGGTAAGAACACTACTAAATTTGTGACACCAGCTAATTATGGAGTTGATTTTGCTACTAATACTGCTGGAGTTGGAGTAATAAAACTTTTCAGTGATACAAATCCTCCAATAAGTGGAGCAACAGGGCAAAAACTGCGATTTAATAAGGGAACTATCTATGCCACAGGTGATGATCTAGTTTTAAAGACATATACCTTCCCGAAAAATTATATTTTAAATGTAGATGCGATTAGTAGTGATCTAAAAACTAAAATACCTAACTCTAACAATAACAATCCTGTTGCAATATTTTATTCGCCTTTATATGCTGATATTTATGCGGAAAATATTAAAATTGATCAATCTAATAATCCCCCCCCCTCAGGTTCATTTCCTTTTATAAGGATTAAATTAATAGAAAAACAACCACCAAATCGTTGTCGACAAATTTTGATTCATCAAATTTCTGGTGTTTTAAATATTGGACCTTGTAAAAAATATTAATGATAAAAATTCCTAAAAATTTTTGGAGTGCAGAAACACTTTTGGAAGTGCTGATTGCAATGGGTGTTGTGGCGAGCGGTGCGGCAATTGCAGCTAATTTAGCTATAACTGCATTAGGCTCAAATCAATATAATAAAGATCAATTAGTGGCACTGAATATTGAACAAGCCGGTTTGGAATATGTGCGTGAAATTCGTGATTCTAATTTTCTTAAATTTAGTTATGATAAAGCAGATTGTTGGGATATGCCTCCGAATGTCACTACTTGTAAGAAATCTTTAAATTTACAAAAAGGAGATTATGCTTTTGAAATTGAGATTGGAGGGCTGAATCAAGGACTGATCTCTCAGTCTACGGCTCTGGATTTAAAAAAAGGTAAAATGGATAATAAAAATTATGTTTTGAAAAAAGTGAGTTTCAGTAATAGTAGTAATAAGATTAATTTCTTGTCTAGTCTGCCATTATTACTAAATAATCAAAAGATTACTGATAATGGGAATAGTAAATTTTATATGGATATTAATATTAAGTATAGTGGTAGTGGTACAGATTTAATGATGGTTACATCTACTGTAGAATGGCTTGAGAGTGGGCATGTAAGTCAGATAAAAAGTTCAACAATTCTATCAAATTATAAAAAATGGAAGTGAAAAAGTTTATAAAAAGTTTTACTTTAATTGAAGTATTGATGGCAACTTCTATTTTTACTGCAATCGGCCTGATTGCAATTGCAATTTTTATAAATATTAATAATTTACAATTAAGAAGTAATATGGAAAATGCTTTATATGAAGATGCCCGTTTTATGATGGCAAGACTTTCTCGTGCAGTAAGAAATAATGCGATTGATTATGAAGAATATTTTAATCAGGAATTAGGAAATTGTAAACAATATGGAGATACTTATGGAGCATACGCTGCTCAATTTTATAATCCGGGAGCGATGAAAGACGGAGAAAAAAATAATATTACTCCTGCGCCAAATGGAGATTATGGAGCATTTTGTAATGATGGAACTCCTTATACTGGACAGCAGAATTGTGTTGTATATAAACCTTCAGTTGATAATAATACGGGTCAATTCCCGATTCCCACACTAAAAAATAAGGGGGGTAAAGGTGAACTTGCATCAAATGCATTCTGTCCGGCTGCGTTATCTAGCTTAAGTTGTAAAGATTCAACTGCATCTGGTATTAATATCAAAAAGCAATTATATTTAATATCTCCCAATGGGAAGAAAAAAATAATTTTTGCACTGAAACAGGTAAATAATACTCCGAAGGAATATGCTTTGGCGAAATTGAGTTTAACTGGGAAAGATAAAAACCATGATGGTATTACGAATCAATGGAGAGATCCTAATGGTAATTATTATTGTTCAACGGGTTTCCAATGTCCATCAACTCTCCATACATTGAAAAGTACTTTAAAGGTAAAGAATATTGGATTATATGAAGGGTTTGTGCCAATCAGTCCAATTCGCAGTACTGTGTCTAATTTAGATTTTATAATTAATCCTAAAGATGATCCTCATAAGGCATTTGCAGAAAAAAATCTTGAACAACCACATGTTATAATTATTATGACTTTGAAACCCTCTGACAGTGAAATGTCTAAATTCCCAACTGCGGCAGCTGTTCCCTCAATTACTTTAGAAACTATTGTTACATCGAGAGTTCAAACTGAGGTAAAAAGTTATCTGGGATATGGTACAGAAAATATTGGTAATGAATTGAGCATTGGGAAAATTAGTAATGGCTGGCAATGTTCTTAGACTATTCTCGGTGGTTGAGTTCTTGATAATGTCTGAAATTATCCCTGATGGCTGAAAATCCAAAATAATATTTATTAATTATGAAAATTTTAGTAATTCAGACAATTCGTAAAGAAGTGGAAATTATGATTTATGATACTGAAAAAAAATTATCACTTAATTTGATAAAATGGATTTCTGAAAAAAATGAATTGGAAGTCTTAATTAAAAATATTGATAAATTATTGAATGAAAAGGTGAAACTAAGGAATTTGGAATCGGAGTTGGGAATGATGAAACGGCAAAATACCAAATCGGAGTCCGATATGCCAAACTCATTAAGTTTTGCTAATTATATTGATGGTATTTTAGTATTTGTTGGAATCGGTGCTTTTTCGGCAACCAGAATCGGGGTGACGGTGGCAAATGTTTTATCAAATTTTGGAAATAAAAAATTATGGGAGGCTTTCATCTCCGACCCCGATCTGGAATTGACTTGGAATTTGGAAATGTTTGTAAAAAATTATTTTGATGAAGCTGAAATCTCAAATAACCCGAGAAAAGTAAAAATCGCTATCCCGAAATATAAAACGAAACCGAATATTACTCCGAGTAACAAGTTTATTGCCAAATAATAATTATAATCACATTCTCCATAGAATATAGAGAATGATAAAAAAAATGCTATATATAATTGCAACACCAATCGGAAATTTGGAAGATATAACGCTAAGGGCAGTACGAATTTTGAAAGAGGTGAATTTGATTGCGGCGGAAGACACCAGAACTTCCAAAGTTCTTTTAAAGAAATATGAAATTAATACTCACTTGACTAGTTTTCACTCCTATACAGATGAAAGAAAATTACAAGAACTGATTAATCATTTAAAAAATGGGGAAAGTTTGGCCATGATTTCTGATGCTGGAACTCCGGGGATTTCTGATCCCGGTTTTAAATTGGTTAATGCGGCGCGAGCGGCACAAATCAAAGTAATTCCGATTCCTGGGCCGACCGCTTTTTTGACTGCGCTGATGGCAAGTGGAATGCCGATTAATAAATTTGTTTATCTGGGGTTTTTGCCGCTAAAGAAAGGTCGGCAAACATTATTAAAAAGTTTGGTTAAAGAAGAAAAAACAATGGTATTTTATGAGTCCCCGCATCGTATTTTAAAAACTTTAGGAGAATTATCCACATATTTTGGAAATAGAAAAATTATTTTGGCTAGAGAGTTAACAAAAATTTATGAAGAATTTTTAAGTGGAACAGCTGCGGAACTTTTAGAAATATTTAAAAATAAAAATCCGAAAGGAGAATTTGTTGTGATTATAGAAGCGAAAGATAGAAAGAGTAATTAATTTAAATTCTATAGAATTATATTGTACTTAGAATTAAATATTTATTTAGTTTTTCCGTTTTCTCTTTTGGCGAATGAAATGGGCGTGTAAAAGTTGACGGCGAGTTGCTTCAAGTAATTGATAAACATTAGCATTATTATCATGATCAACATCGGTATAAGAAATAATACGGTCGGCTAGACGACGAATTTCTTTATGATTGAAACTACGGGCTTTGGCTTTGGCTGACCGAGATTTCTTTGGTAATTTTTCTTCTGGTAAAGGTCTCATTAATTTGTATTTATTTTTGTAAGTGCTACTCCTGTATAATAATGTTTAATAATTTCTTGATAAGTTTTTCCGAGTTTAGCTAAAGCGGTTGCTCCGCAACCTGACAATCCTACTCCATGCCCGGAAAACACGGTTGATCCACAAAACGAATCGTTGACACTTTGTAAGAAGGGTGCATCAGTCCATCCCCATTTATCATAAGCGGAGATAGTGCGACCATTAGATCTGCTAAAAAATGGGGTCTTAATTAATCTACCAAGATAAGTCACATAAATTCCTTTAGTGGCAGTGGCTAAATTAGCGGTAATTGGAGAATGTTTTTCAAAATTATAACCGAGATATTTTTGCGATGTGATCGGGTCATCTTTTAAATCAAAAGGAGCACCTGCAAATTTAGTGGCAATTTCACTATAAAAACGTGCATAAGTTCGTGCAATTACCATAATTGCTTTGATTTTCTCAACCGGTTCGGAAGAACTTTCTTCGGCGATTCCACGTAAATAATCTTCAATATTAATATCATTGATCACATGTAATTGATTTTTATAATTTAAAATTTCGAGAGCACCTCGGAATTGATTGTAATTAATAGTGTTTGTGCTATTCATTCTGGTCCAATTATCTATTCTCATGATGACTGAGGAATTGTCTGGAACAAAACGAGGATTACCGGTAATTGTAAGATAATAATTTGGAGCAGAAATTATAAACAAATGATTTTTAGAAGTAATTTTTATAAGGGTATTTACAGCAAAAGAATGAATTTTATTTTGCCCTTGAAATAGTAAAAATTTCCCATTGGCGGAAATTGTGACTGGATTCCCTCGATAGGTCAAATCAATTCTAATTGGTGCAGGATGTTTATTTATATCTAATTTATGGGGGGCAATATTGATTGATTTAGTTGATTTATTAGACTTTGTGAATGTGGTGGAAGTTGCATTTAAGGCAACTATGTTTGAGGTAGTTGGAGTTGGAGTTGGGGTTGGATTAGTATTGTGTGTTAATTGTACAGAGTTCCCAATATTAAATTTAAGAAAAGAATTATGATTTTGCATCCATGTGATACCTTCTACAACTGGAGTAAAAAATTCTTTATAAATGCCATTACGTTTCGGTACTCTGACCTTAAAAACGAAAGTTCCCATTTGATTATATTTAACTTGATTTTCTTGTAAATCAGCTAAACGTGGTGAAGGTGTTGGAAGTAAAATATCGAGGTGATCGCGTGGTTTATCTGCGCCCAGCGTTACTCTATGTGGACCTGTTTTAGACCAAATCTCACTTCCCAGATTTTTTAATTTAATGGTAACAGTTATTAGATCGCCCGGCTTATAATCATAATTACTAAAATAAATTCCGGCTAATTGATAATCATATTTTGGCTTTGCCGGAGGGTCATTTATCTTTACTCCAAAACTTAAATATTTTTTTATAAGTGTTTTGCCATTTAAAATTGGTTCAAGAGCAACTAACCCCGAACCACTAATTTTTGAGGCACGAATATTAATTTTAATTTGAGCTTTATCACCGGGATTAATTGTTTTTCCAACGGCAGAAGATAAAATGAAGGCTCCATTTTTGAAAAATGTTTTTGCATTTTGATTAGGAGCAATTTGGAAATAAGTATTTTTATTCCATGCCACAGTTCCTGTATTTTTAATGGTCATATTTAAAGTTTTTCTACCATGAGGACTGAATATAAAAGCAGGAGTGGAATTGGCAAATTGAAAATTCAAACTGGGATCAATATCTTTTTGTTTAGTATTAGAATTATTATCCGCTTTGGACATTTCTCTAATTAATGGGAGTAAAGCATAAAGATGATCGCCGGGGCATTCAGTTGCCATAATATCACGATGCCCCATTATATTTGGAAGATTCTTTCCACGAAATTCGCTAAATCCTTCAGTATTAATTCCATGTAATTTGGCTTTAACTTTAATTAATTTTACTAAAGCTGTAACAACCGCTTCAGGCGGATCCTGATTCTGATAATTCCCAAGTACGGCAATTCCGATTGAACCATTATTCCCCTCTCCTGCATGAGCTCCAATCACCCCTTCACCGCCGGCACGTCCTTCATAAATATTACCCTGTTGATCAATAATGTAATTGTATCCAATATCTCCCCAACCTTTAACCATTGTGTGCCAATAATAAATATCACGAATGGCCTGTTTGGGATTATCAAGATTGGCAGTGGTTGCAGTATGATGAATAATAATTTTGGTAACTTTTTCTGGATAAGATTCTGGCCAAGTTAAAAGTTGTCCTTTGCTGTTAGTGGTAATTGTTTTGGAAATCTTTAATTCATTAGCAAATTTGGTGGCAAAATTTGGATCTAAAGTAACTAACTGAGGTGGAACGGCGGTAGCAGGATTATAAACACGTAAACTTTCATCTGCCCCCCACTGAGCGCGGGAAATTATTTTTAGAGGATTATTATTTTGCGCTGTTTTAACAGTTTGAGAAGTGTGAAATCGATTTACCGTTCCGGTATTTAGGGGCATTTCAGCTTGGGCAACGAGAGCGGTAGATGTTATGTTGGCAGAATCCCCCGTTTTTGCAGATAATGATTGAGATGATGTCTGAATATTACGAGGCATATATTCATTAGTTTCAAATGGGGTGGCGGTTTTCTTATTATATTTAAAATCATTTAACGCTAACCCCGTTTGTTGTTCCATTGAGCCACCATTAATAAATGTAAATTTTAATCCCTGTAATGTCGGTGTTTGATGAGAATCATTGGTTTTTAATGTAATTCGATACTGATAACCATTAGCAGGTGCGGAAGTTAAAAATGCAGTTTTAAAATTTGAAGGGACCTGCCCCGCCTTGGTATCAATTTCAGTATTGAGAGTATTCCATGGGGCAAAAACTTTATTTTTTTGTAAACGAACTTGAATTTTGATAGAAGTTTTTGCTGGCGTATTTTGATTCCAAGTGACCGCTAAACTGCTAAAAGTGAGTGGGGCTTTTTTAATTGGAGAAAGATATGTGATTTCAGGTTGATAAATTCTATCACCGATTGGAATTTTATTGGTATAAAACGGTTCAACCGGTTTGATCGCAACTTTGGTCACTGTTTCCTCACTAGATATTAGACTGGAATGTGAAATGATTGAGGCTGAACTATTCGCAAAAACGTTATTCCCAAAAGTGGAAACTAGAAGTAGAGATAAAACAATAATTTTTTGAGCAAAACGATTCATCTATTTAATTGGTTTTAGTATCTATATATTATAGCATATAAATAGTATTTTTTTGTAGTAATGGAGTCGGAAGTCCCCTTGACAAAAGCATCTTTATTTTAAGAAGAATAATCCCCCATATCATCTCATGCTAAGCATGAGATGATATGGGGGATTATGATAAGATATTATATATTATTTGCCTAATGTGACATTAGAACCAATACTGGCAGCAAAATTATCCACATAGTGAATCATGTCACCCCGTAAAGTAATTTGAAGTAACTGAGACATATTTGTAAATGTATTTTTAGTAATTATTCCACGGCTAACGGCGAAGGAATAACCACGAATCATCCATTTCAATTGTGGATTATTCTGATAAGCTTGGAGAAGCCAAGTTGGTAGATTATTAAGTTTAATTGTTTGTGCACCGTTCACACTGGCATAAGCTTGTTCAAACATGGTGAAAAGCTCTATTTTGCTTATTTTACTAAATGGTGCAAGAGTAATTTGGTTTTGATTTTTAGGATTAATTCTTCCGCGAAGCACATCGGCGGAATAAGCCGATCTAGCATCAATTATTTCTTGGGGTGTAGCACTAGCAATATTATTGGCATCAATAAATCGATTATACCAATTTGAACCAAGATTGGCGCGGAGTCTAAAATTATTTCCTAAAATCCGTAGAATCGCTAAAGCTGTATCAACACGATTTTGAGGGGTTTTAGCGGATAAATTAGATTTAAATATAGTGTTTAATTTATTACAGGTGGACTGACTTGCAACTTTATAGCTAACCCCACCAATTGTACAAGGATAAGCTGGAGCTACTGCGGGGGGCGTGGTTGTTGTGGTCGTCTTAGTAGCAAGCTGAGCCCTCAATTCATCGCAATTGGACTGACTGGTGGCTTCTGAATGGGTAGTTCCATTAATTATACAAGTATAAGCTGGAGC
>CAZGKO010000004.1:17802-65689 GCA_964526005.1 uncultured Candidatus Peribacteria bacterium | reverse complement strand
TCCCGTGATGAAATAATTCATTTATAAAATATATACCTTCAATCAATTGTCTTGTTTGCAAGTTTATTTTATGCTTGTATAAAATAAACTCCTCATATTATGAATGATAAACTTTTAAAACCTTACGATCCTCAATCCACCGAGCAACGTATTTATAAAATTTGGGAAAAATCCGGCTATTTTAATCCAGATAAATTACCCCAAAACACTTATCCGAAAATCGCTAAACCATTTACTATTATAATGCCTCCTCCCAATGCTAATGGTCGCCTGCATGTCGGTCATGCTTTAGCCATAGCTTTAGAAGATGCAATGATTCGATACAAACGCATGCGAGGTTATCGCACTCTTTGGGTTCCCGGTGCCGATCACGCCGGTTTTGAAACTCAAATTGTTTATGAAAAAAAGTTAGAAAAAGAAGGACGTTCTCGTTTTGGAATGGAACCACATCATCTTTATGATGAAATATTGGCATTCACTTTAGAAAATAAACAATATATGGAGAATGATATTCGTCGTATAGGTGCTTCTTGTGATTGGTCTCGTGAAAAATTCACTTTAGATCCACAAATCATCAAAACTGTCCAACATACTTTTCAAAAAATGTATGATGACCACTTAATTTATCGAGGTAATCGTATTGTAAATTGGTGCCCGAAACATCAAACGGCTCTTTCTGATGTAGAAACTGAATTTAAAGACCAAACCGACTCTTTTTATTATTTTAAATATGGACCTTTCACAATAGGTACTTCCCGTCCTGAAACCAAATTCGGAGATAAATATGTTGTTATGCATCCCGATGATAAACGATACAAAAATTATCATGAGGGACAAAAAATTGATTTGGAATGGATTAATGGACCAATTACCGCCACCGTTTTAAAAGATAAAGCTATTGATATGGATTTTGGAACAGGAGTCATGACCATCACCCCTTGGCATGATGCAGTCGATTTTGAAATTGCAGAAAGACATCAACTCCCTCGTGAACAAATTATAGACTGGAAAGGAAAACTTTTACCTATTGCTGGAGAATTTGCCGGACAGCACATTTCCAAAGTCCGCGCCGCCATCGTTGAAAAGATGCAAGAAAAAAAATTACTCGTTAAGGAAGATAAAAACTACGAACATGCCGTTAAAGTCTGTTATAAATGCAATAATCCAATTGAACCACAAATCAAAGAACAGTGGTTCGTTAAAATGAAACCATTGGCGGCGCTTGCCCTCACAGCAATTAATTCCGGAAAAATAAAATTCATTCCTGAAAATTATGAGAAAATTTTTAGATATTGGATGGAAAACACAATTGATTGGAACATTTCCCGTCAAATAGTTTGGGGAATTCCTATCCCCGCTAAACTTTGTGAACATTGTCATAAAGGTTATGCCGATATTGATGACAAATTACAAACTTGTCCAGTATGCAATAAACCGCTCATTCACGATCCTGACACTTTTGATACTTGGTTTTCCTCTGGTCAATGGACATTACTCGCTTTAGGATATCCCAATTCTCAAGATCTTAATATTTATCATCCCACCGATGTCATGGAAACCGGACATGACCTCATTTTTAAATGGATTCCACGCATGGTTATTTTCGCCGAATATCTTAAACAAGAAACCCCATTTCACACCGTCTATTTAAATGGACTCATCAATGATGCAAAAGGAAAAAAGATGAGTAAATCCAAAAACAATGTAGTCAGTCCCATTGATATTGCCGATAAATTTGGCTCCGACTCATTACGTATGGGGTTAATTGTTGGCAATGCACCCGGTCATGATTTACCGCTTTTAGAAGCTAAAATCAAAGGGTACAAAAATTTTGCCAATAAACTTTGGAATATTACCCGCTTTATTCTCACACATATAGAATCAACCAACACAAACTCCCCTACTTCAATTATAAATCTAACATGGGATCAACTTACTAAAACCGACCAAGTTCATTTAGAACAATTCAAAATTATTTTAGCTGATATTACTAATGATTATGAGAATTTTCGTTTTCACTTGGCATCAGAAAAAATTTACCATTATATTTGGGATATTTTAGCCTCTCAAATAATTGAAGATTCTAAATCACGCTTAAACAGTGACAACGAAATGGAAAAAAATTCCGCACGTTATGTCTTACTTCATATTTTAATTGATTCAATTAAAATGCTGCATCCCTTAATGCCTTTCATTACCGAGGAAATTTGGAGCATGATTCCTCATGGTGAAAAAGATCTTTTAATAGTCACTCCCTGGCCTAAATTTTAAGAAGTTTTACACAGTTCACCCCACAACTAATCAAATAACGCAATTTACATTTCACCCTATAAATTTATAATCAGGGTATGGAAAATCTAAAAGTAAAAGCAAAGAAAAAAAGCGAATTTGTGCCAATCAATAAAATCACTAAAAAAGCTTATAAAGAAGCCTATGGTTTTATAGATTTTATCCGTGAACAAGGCGTAGTAGGGCTAGCCGTTGGTTTCATTTTGGGAGGAGCCGTTTCAAAAGTGGTTTCCGCTATTGTCACCGATCTTATCAATCCAATATTGGGCATATTACTTGGAGCCTCAGGAGGTTTAAAAACAGCTACATTTGAAATTGGATCCGCCAAAATTCTATGGGGAGATTTTGTATCTGTCTCAATCGATTTTCTCAGTATAGCCTTGGTTGTTTATGTTGGAGTAAAGCTATTGCGACTTGATAAACTAGACAAGAAGAAGGGCTCATAATTATATGTATCATCGTCCTAGAAATTCCACTAAGCTTCCGCTCGCTTAAAGCGAGCGGAAGCTTAGTGGTTCTACCTTTCAAATATACCCTTATTACATATCCTCCTTTTGTCCCAAACCTCCACCTCACTCCTCGTCCTGAACTTGTTTCAGGATTATCATTCCTTCAAAATAAACAATTTTCTTTCTTTGTTTCTCTCTGTTAAACTTTAACACCAAATCCATTATATATATTTTATAATTTAATTAATTATGAGTTACACATTACCAGATCTACCATTCGATTCCACTCAACTCTCACCATTTAACTCAAAACAAACCTTTGAATACCACCATGGAAAACATCATGCTGGTTATGTTACCAAATTAAATAATGCTATTAAAAACACTCCTTATAGTGAAATGAACTTGGAAAATGTAATCCTAAAAGCCTATCAAGAAAACAACAAAGCCGTTTTTAACAATGCAGCCCAACATTTTAACCATTCATTTTTTTGGAATTGTCTAAGTCCAAACAGTAAAGAAATACCTGAAGAAACATTAGACGAATTAATCAATATTGAATTCGGATCTTTTGACAATTTTAAAGACAAATTCACCACAGCCGCAAATACCCTTTTTGGTTCAGGTTGGATATGGCTAACAATCAGCAATAATAAATTAGAAATTTTACAAATGAAAGACGCTGATAATCCCATTATTATCAATAAAACACCTATCCTTACCTTAGATATTTGGGAACATGCCTACTATATTGATCACAAAAATGAACGTACCAACTTTATCAATGAATTTTGGAAAGTGATTAATTGGAATTTTTGTCTAAGCAATATCTAGAATCCCTTAAATAAGCCAAAACAAAGCCCTAAAAAATAGGGCTTTGTTAGTATTTTTAAAATATGACTATACATACATGTAAATAACATTATTTTAACAAAGTCAATATGCAGAATCTGCTACACAAACCATGATTCGTCAAATAACGATTCCAAAACAAAACATATAACATGACAAATAGTGATTTCAAACTAAGTAGTAATTATTGCAAATAGTGATTTTATAATTTTTTATTAAAATAGCAATCAACTATTCTATAACCTAATTTATTTTAGTCAAACCTCAAAACCAATAATTGACTTATTATATTTTAGACATATAACCTGACTCCTTGACAAGAATATATTTTATAATATCCAGTATTATTGACTTTATTATTAATTTATTGAATAACTATACTTGGCTTAAAAATTTTTTCTAACATTATCTCAATATCTTTTCAATACAATTGAGTAAAAACGTAAACGTCTAATATTTTACTTAAAATAAAATATCGCTAATATAAAAGATATAAATATATTATTAATATTTAAACTATTAATTCTATGACCAAAAAAGGTAATCTAATAAAATTAATAAAAGCATTATCTAAATCAGAAAAGAGATATATCAAAATTCACCTTAAAAAAAGTAAAGAGTATTCTAACTATTTATTACTTTTCAACTTTATTGACAGTGCCACAAATTATACAGATCAATCTATAAAACTAACATTTCACAATAAAACCTTCATAAAACAACTACACGTAACAAAAAATTATCTTACAAAATTAATATTAAAACATCTTAAAAATTTTCATCAAAAGAGTAATCATAAATTCAAATTGCTTAATCGAATATTAGAAATTGAGATACTAATTAACAAAGAACAATTTGACCTCGCAGAATTTTATGTTGAATCAATTGTCAAGCAATGTGACATATTTTATGATTATATCTCTCTTTATCAAGCTTTGGAATTAAAACGAAAAATTATTACAGAAAAATATGGCATACAAGAAGGAAAAAAAGAACTAAATATAATTATCGAGAAAGAAAATCAAATTTTAGGAATACTGTTTAATATTAATGAATACTCCAATTTAAATTTTAACTTTTTCGACTTTCTCAAGGCTGGCAGCCAATTCTCCAAAAAACAATATACTGAATTATCTAAACATCCACTTATCCAAAATCAAGAATTAGCCCAATCAATTGAAGCTAAAATTAATTATTTTTATCTACACTTTCAAATATCAGCCTATCATGACCATGATTTTAAAGCTGCTACAGAAAATATTCAAAATATACTGCAATTAATTGAGAAAAAGAAAAACTTTCTACAAGAGAATACTAATATTTATATCAATTTTGCCAATCAACTAATTAATTTATATCTCTACACTAAAAATTATCTAGTAATTCCTGCATTATTAGAAAAAATACGCAATTTACCCAAAACTTTTCAACTTAAAACAAATCATCCAGATACATTAAAAGGACTGCTCCAATCTTATCTCTATGAATTAGAGCTTTATAAACATACAGGACAAACTAAATTAGCCTTAAATTTAATTGAAGATCTAGAAATTTTTATAAAAAAACACAATTATCCAATTACTAAAGACCACTTAACCCAATATTATTTCCTTTTTGCCTATTTTAACTTCTATAATTTTAATTATTTAAAAACCCTATATTACCTACGACTACTTGCCAAATTACCTACAATAGAGAATTCCCTTAATCAAGAAAAAATTCTAGGTGATTTCTTAGAGTTACAAACTTATGTACAACAAAATCGCCGTATTGATCTAAGAAAATCTTTAATTCAAAAAAAAGCAAATATCCGCAAATATCGTCGATTCAATTTTGAAGAAAAATTACTTTTCAATTTTTTTGAAAATATTCAAAACAACAAAATTCCTCAAGAACAACTTTACAATCAATTCCACGATTACCTTATTAATGAATTTCCCAAAGAAGAGCATCAAAATAACCTAATTCAGGAACTGAATATAAATAAATGGCTAAAAAAAGAACTTACCAATCAATAAATTTAATAATTCTAACCAAATGGTGAATTATATTTAATCCCTTTTATTTCAACATGAGATTTAACCATATTAAATGGAATATATTTACTTAAATTTTTCTTCACTGATTTAACCGAATCATGAATATATAAACTATCCCTTTCATCAATATCTTCAGAGATTTTAGAAGCAATATTAACCGGATCACCAGCTATATCCTTTCCCCCCGTCGGCAAATTAAAAATTAAAACATCACCAGCAGTAACTCCAATCGAAACAGGATCTGCACTTTCCCTTAAATCATTCAGAACCGCTTCTGCAAAACTAATTGCCTCATCTACATTATCACTAACAAAAATCCCTAAATCACCATTAGATTTAATAACTTCAACATCATATTCAGATTTAATTTCCATTAATACATCATTCATCACCACCCAATCCACCACCTGATCCAAAAAGAATTTAGTTTTTGAATGATAAACTTTAACCAACACCACCGTTTTTTTAAACAAATATTGCTTTAACATTCGATCATCATCACCAAAATCTTCTCGACTACGAATATAATTATAAAACTCCTCAGTAAACGGAATCGGATAATCATAATTATCAGTTCTTTTAACAGCCATACCCAAGCTATCATAATTAAATTTATAAACCGGCCATTCCACTTCAGTCTCTAAAATTTTAGTAATAAATCTAATAAAATTTTTACTTAGTTTTTCCTTTACTGCTTCTGTTATCAACAAATCTTTTCCATTACTATAATTTTCAGTTATTTCATCAATAATATCTGCATCATGTCCAAAAAAACCATTACCAATTTCCAGATATTCCGCATATTGAATACCAATTCCAACCTGCAATGAAGAAAGATTGATTATTTCATGTTGAGCACCAGCCATCTGTTCAATTAATTCCTCAACTGTTGTATTTTTATCATAAAACATCTGAGTATTATCTGCAGCCCAAATTCCAACCCCTCTTCCACCAATCGCAGTACCATAGGCATAAATAAGCTCTTTTGGAAAACTAACGATTTTCATCATTTCTACTAAACCTTTTTCCTTAGTCAATTTACTTAATCCAGCCGAATCTGAACTAACTAAATATCCTGTTTTTCTAAAAGAAGAAAGTATCGATTTTTGTAAATGTTTTGATTTTTTACCAATTACCCACTTTTTAACAATCTCTACTGGAATAGTTCCCGAATATTGTTGACCAATATCAGCCAACGAAGCTATAATTTTATGTTTTCTTTCCATAGTATATAAACTATTTCAATTCAATCATATCAAAACCACACTTTTTTAAAAACTGAAAAAATTCAGAAACTATTCGGAAAAATCTCATACTTACCCCCACACACTCTCTAATTACGCTTAACCTCAAATAAATTTCACAATAACAAAAATCAATAAAACTCCCAAACAAGTTAATCCAATTAATTTAAAAGAACTATGTTTGCTATGAGCTGCCGGCAAAATATCACTAACTCCAATATAAAGAATAAAACCTGCAAAAAACCCTAAATACCAAAGCAAAAAACGCTCAGGAACAATAAATAAAAGAGTCGATAAAGCCCCCAATACAGGTGCAATCGCATCTACTAACAAAAACATTTTTGCTTTTTTCACTGAATTTTTATGTTCCAACATCAAAGTAATCGTGTTGATTCCATCAGTAAAATCATGTGAAATTACCGCTATTGCCACCAACAATCCAACCGTTGTATTAACTTGAAAACCTAATCCTATACCCACACCATCCATAAAACTATGCCCAGCTAATGCCAAAGCAGAAAATATACCAACATAAGGATGTGTATGTGCAATATATTCTCCCTCATGTGAATGATGAATTAAAATTGCTTTTTCAAAAATATGAAATAACAAAAACCCTGTAACTAGAGCGATCATCGGTTCCATTGGATCAAAATGTTGCTGCGCTACAATCGAAATAATTTCCGGAAAAATATCAAAAGCCACCACACCAAGAAGAACTCCCGCAGCAAATCCCATAATCAAATGCAATCTATTTTTAAACCTAACAGCAAACAATCCCCCAAACAATGTAGAGAAAAAAGTAACTAATGATAAAAGTACCGCTTCCATAATTTATTTATTAAAACATTGATTACAAATTCCAAAAAATTCCAGAGAATGATCAAATATTCGTGCAAATCCAGTTGTTTCAAGATAATCACAATCATATTTTATAATTTCACATCTCTTTATATCAGATATTTTCCCACATTGATTACAGACTAAATGATGATGATGTTGATTAGAATTAATTTCATAATAGATCCGCCGATCTTTTAATTGAATTTGTTTAATTAATCTTAAATTTTTTAAAATTTTAATAATTCGATATAGTGTTACTTTATCCACACGCATTTTTCCAAATTCAATACTAATATCCTTCACAGATAAAGGTTTGTGAGCATGTTCAAAAACATCCAATAAT
This sequence comes from uncultured Candidatus Peribacteria bacterium, assembly GCA_964526005.1. Classification (GTDB taxonomy): domain Bacteria; phylum Patescibacteriota; class Gracilibacteria; order UBA1369; family UBA1369; genus CAZGKO01. The sequence goes on along the minus strand of CAZGKO010000004.1, from coordinate 57,630 downwards.
ATCAGTCTGGCATCTGTAACCTTTAATTTATTTCTATGTAATTTTTTAATTATTTTAGCAGCATGTTGTTTACAAAACATTTTTATTGAAATTAATTTCACTTTTATTACTCCTAACTTATTGCAACTTAGTTGCAATAGTCAAATATTAAGTTGATCTTTCCAACCAAATTCACACTATTTTAAAAATTAAAAAAATGTTATAATAACCGGATAACTTTAAATCAATGAGTTGGATTTTCCTTACAATTATATCAGCAACTTTTCAGGGAACCGCCAGTATAATAGATAAATACGTTTTAGGAAATGAAGTTAAAAATCCCAAAACGGCCATTGTTTTATGGGGATATTGGGCTTTTATACTATTTAGTGCCTATAGTATAATTAGTAATAATTTCACTCTAAACCCGGCAGCTATTCTTATTGGGATTCTTATTGGGATATTTTATGTTTTTAGTTTTAAACTTTATTATAGAGCTGTTCCAATCTTGGAAATTTCCAGACTTTTACCAACCATAACACTGGTGCCAGTACTCACTGCCATCTATGCCACTATATTTTTTCATGCAAGATTCTCTTTAACAATTTATATCGGAATATTAGGAATCCTTTTAGGTGTTTTATTTACGGATTATCAAAAATTAGATAAAAGAAAACATCTGAGATTAGGCTATCTTATTGCAATCTTTGCATGTGTTATTTTTAGTCTTAAAAATATTTTAACAAAATATTCTAGTTTCATAATTCATAACCCCGGAGCAATAATGCTCTGGGTCGGTGTGGGAGCTTTGATAGGAGCATTATATATTCACCTCACTAATGTTCAAGAAATTCATACTCATCTCAAACAACATAAAGGTATCCACCATTTATTAACCAGTACCTTTCTTTCAGTAATGGCAGCTATTAGTTATACTTGGGCTATTACCATCGGACCAATTTCTTTAGTTGCATTCTTAAGTCAGCTTCAAGTTCCTTATGTTTTCTTGATAGCAAGTATATTAGATATTGTTCTACCAAAAGCCCTTCATGAAAATGTTAATCGCAAAATATTCTTACAGAAACTTTTTGGAATTTCACTAATTTTAGTAGGAAGCTTTTTCCTAATTTTTTAATTACAGTCTCACAAATTAATAGTTGCTTTAACCAAGCTTAATTTGCTATAAAGTCAACACTTCCTTAAAATACAATAAATAAATAAATTTATTTATGAATAATACTTGGATTGATCCTATTTTACTACATATCGGTCCTCTCCAACTTCATTGGTATGGACTAATGTATGCCATTACTTTTATTATTGCTTACCTTTTCTTACAACATTCCAAACAAGGCAAAAATCTTAAACTAAATGAAAGACAAAAAGATTGGCTTTTAATAGTAGCAATTCTAAGTATTATTATTGGTGGCAGAATCGGATATATCCTCTTTTACAATCTTCCTTACTATCTGCACAATCCCGTCAAAATGTTTTATATCTGGGAAGGAGGGCTTTCTTTTCACGGAGGATTAATATTAACAATTTTTGGTATTTATCTTTTTGCCAAACATTTCAAAATTAGTTTTCTCAAACTTAGCGATCTTGCCAGTATAATTGCTCCAATCGGTATCTTTTTTGGACGAATCGGTAATTTTATCAATGGTGAATTATATGGTCGAATAGCCACTTCTTTTTGTCTTCATTTCCCAACGGATCCCACCAATTGCCGCTATCCATCTGAAATTTTTGAAGCCTTGGGAGAAGGAGTTTTAATTTATATTTTACTCTATTTAATTTGGAAAAAACACCCCAAACCAGGTTATATGTCCGCCGCTTTCTTAATGTTCTATGGCATAATTCGTTTTAACTTAGAATTTTTCCGTCAACCAGATATTCAAATTGGTTTATTCTGGAATATGATTAGCCTGGGACAAATTCTCTCTATTCTCACTTTTCTATTAGGTATAGTAATATTTCTCTTACTCCGAAAATCATCAAAAACTATTAAATCAAAAGCCCTTTAATAAGCACTTTAATAAAAAAATATTTTATGCTATAATTAAAGCAAATAAAAATAAATTCTTATGGGATCTACCTTAGAGGTATTAAAACAAATTGCAGATAAATTTTTAGATAAACAAAATTCACCTGAAGGCAAAACAAATGAACATGGTCTATTTAGTGATATTTTAAACTCAAACCCTTCTAAAGAGAATGTTAATGAAGCTCATGAAATCCAAAAAAACTCAGAACAAGAACGTACCAGTTTTTTTAAAGAAGCCGAACGTTCTTTTTGGTTAAGACAATTTCCTCGCCTATCCAAATTAACCGACATGAGCAAAGCCCTCGGCATCTTAAAAAATGATAAAGAAGTTGTCCCATGGCAGCATGAATTTGAATACATTACTGCATTTACATTTCTAATTCCAGATCGTCTCTTAAAAATTTTTACCGACCCTATCGCCCATTCTCCAACTTTTCAAGCTTTAGTTAATCATTGGCCACTTATCAACGGTGTTGATCTACCTTTTATTGGACCAAACGGCAAATTACTCGACAAAATTAAAGCTGGCGACCCCGATGCTGTCATTGATGCTATTCGTATTATGCATCAAGATATTTTTGTCACTGGAAAAATCGCCATGACACAAATGTATGATATTATCAAAAAATACGCAGGTAATTATGCTGCTAAAGCAATTGTGGGAGGAGGAGGTTTAGCCGGACTCGGTATACTTGGCAGTAAACTCATCAAACCTTCTATAAATAACTCTGCACCACAAGAATCACTTATCCAAAAAGGAGAAGATTTCATAAAACACGACTTAGGTTTGGAAGTTAATTTGGGAGATCATTCTTTTAAAGATATTTTAAAATTAAATCCAGAATTAAAATTGACCACTGCTCAAACAAATTTAATCAACTTACTCGATAAACTAAAAGTTAAAGATAAAGCTAAACTTTCTGAAGATTCTGATTGGAAAGGAAACAATGACGAATTTAATGTAACTTTTGTATTAAACGGTAATACATATTTTCTTCATTTTGATAATGATCCTTTATCTACTGATTTAACTCTCAAAAACAAAGATGGAACACAAATCTATAAATCTACTGACTGGGCTGAATTCAATGCCGAAGAAGATGCTAAAGAAATATTAAAAAAAATTCCACTAAATCAAAATAATCAACAGGCAGCTTAATTATGGAAACAAATAAAATACTTATCGATAAAATATTAAAACTCCTTGACCTCTCATCAATGGGAAATCAAGAAAGAGCAATGTGGACAGTGATGGTACCAACCATGCCTGAAGATGAATTGACCAAATTTAAGGATATGCTCCAAAAAGAGGTAGATAAACTTCAACAAATTAAAGACAAAGCCACCAAACAAAATAATGCTTAAGCCTAATATTTTTGAGACGGCCATTCATTTTTCTAGAAACAAACATCAATATCAATTAACCGCCATTCGCACTCAATTGATCAGAGATTTAATGATAATTTTAGATAATGCCCCATATATGAGTAATTTTGAAAAAAAACAAATCAAAACTTTAATTCCAGTTTTAAGTAATTCAGTACTCAAAAATATTCGCGAGAGTCTAATTAGACAAGGATTACGTCTCACTAATCAGCAACCATAATGAATCAACCTAATCAAATTCCTAAACTTCCAACAAAACCTAAAAAACCTGCTATTTCAACTGCTCCAAAACCTAAAAAAGTAGGAATTGAAAAAATAAAAGTTAAAAAAATTACCAGTGCAAAATTAATTCAACTTAAAAACTTTTTACAAAGAAACCAATTAGCACACACTATCACTACAAAAGATCTTAAAACCAAGGCTAACCACGATAAACATTTAATTGAAGATCTTAAAGAATTAGCCTCCACACGCCACAAAAACCCTTCAAATCCCATGACCGTAACTAAATTTGAAAAAAAATATGGAACCGCCTCATCCTGAACCGAATGACCGCCTCATCCTGAACCGAGGCGAACACCCCACTCACATTTCTATTTTCATTCTTCTTTACTGTTTTTCAATTTTCGCTTAATCTTAATTTACTTAATTTTAATCGGTGAATTTTTTTATGGAAAACACAAATACAATTCTGATCTCCAATCTTGCTAAATACCTCAATCAAGAAATCACCATTCAAGGTTGGCTACATAACAAAAGAGGAAATGGGAAAATTTGGTTTCTAGAACTACGTGATGGTAGCGGCATGGTTCAAGGTGTGATAGTTACTACTGAAGTAACCGCAGAAGTAGCCACACTAGCCGAAAAATTAACCATGGAATCATCCTTAAAAGTAACCGGAAAAGTGAATTTACATCCTAAAAAAACTAATGTTTATGAATTGCAAATTTCCAATCTTGATTTAATTCAATTAGCCGAACATGATTATCCCATTTCCAAAAAAGAACATGGTGTGGATTTTTTAATGGAACATCGCCACCTTTGGCTTCGTTCATCAAGTCAATGGGCTATTCAAAGAATCCGTAACAATATTATATATGAAACTTTTAAATATTTTGAAAACAACGGATTTATAAAATTTGATTCTCCAATTTTAACCCCCAATGCCTGCGAAGGAACTACTGAACTTTTTGATATTGAATATTTTGAACTGGGTAAAGCTTATCTCAGCCAATCTGGACAACTTTATCTTGAAGCGGCAGTAATGAGTTTTGGTCGCGTTTTTGATTTTGGACCAGTTTTTCGAGCTGAAAAATCAAAAACACGCCGCCATCTCACTGAATTTTGGATGATGGATGCCGAATCTGCTTTCGTCGACCATCAAGGTAATATGATAATTCAAGAAAATTTAATACATCATATTTTAACTCATATATTAACAGATAATAAAAATGAATTGGAAATACTGGGAAGAAATATAGAAGCTCTCGAAAAAGCCAATCAAACTTTTTTAAGAAAAACCTATACCGAAGTAATTAAAGAACTTCAGGAAATGGGGTCTGACATCAAAGATAATCATGATCTTGGTGCTGATGATGAAACTATGCTGATGCAAAAGTATCAAGTTCCTCTTTTTATTGAAAAATATCCTGCTCAAATCAAAGCTTTCTATATGAAACGTGATCTCGAAAATCCTTCCTATGCACTTTGCTCCGATCTGCTTGCTCCAGAAGGATATGGTGAAATTATCGGTGGAAGCCAACGTGAAGATGATTATCAAACTTTATTAAATAGTATCAAAGAACATAATCTCAGCCCTGAAATATTCAATTGGTATTTGGATCTACGTAAATATGGTTCAGTACCGCATAGCGGATTCGGATATGGATTAGAAAGAATAATCACATGGATCTGTGGATTGGAACATGTCCGAGAATCAATCCCTTTTGCCCGTACACCATATCGTATTAAACCTTAACTTAAACAAAATGTCTGATAAAAAAACGCATACACCTCATCAATCTTTTCATACACAAAAAATAGGTAGTGAAAATTTATACCGCAAACAGAAAAAAAGTATGACAAAAGAATCAGTTTCCAAAACCCAACTCTGGAATAATAAGGCCCCAAAAAGAACTAAACCCAAATCATGAAATCCGCCAAGACCACCAGTACCACTTTGGTTAAAAATCGTGAAGCCCTCTTTCAATATGAAATTATTGAAAAATATGAAAGTGGTATTGTATTAAACGGTCCAGAAGTTAAATCGGTCAAAAACGGACAAGTAAATTTAAAAGGCTCATATATAACTATTGATCATGAAGAAGCAATTTTAAAAAAAACCCATATTTCACCTTATAAACAAGCTGCCGAGCATAATATCGACCCACTCCGCGATCGCAAATTACTTCTCCATAAAAAAGAAATTCTTCAAATTGAATATCAAATTCAAACTAAAAAATTAACTTTAATTCCCCTTTCCATGTTCCTCAAGAAGGGTAAAATTAAAATAAATTTAGCATTATGTCGGGGCAAAAAAATTTTTGATAAAAGAGAAAATTTAAAGAAACGAGCTCAACGCCGTGAAATTGAAAGAAATTTAAAAAGATACTAAAAAATATCAGCTAACATAAAAATCATTTAACTTAACACCAATGACTAATATTAATCCAAATATTTTTCGTGCCTATGATATTCGAGGTACCGCCGATCCCACTCCTGAAAAACCAAATCCCGATCTAACACCAGACACAATCAAAATTATTGGTCAAGCCACCGCTACTTATCTAATTCAAAAATACCATTTTCAGTCTCTGGCAATTGGGTGTGACAACCGTACTCATTCCCAAATTTTACAAAAAGCTTTTATCGAAGGCGTTCTTTCTACCGGACTAAAAGTTACCAATATCGGTCTGGCAACTTCACCCCTAACCTATTTTGCCTCTTGCCTACCAAAATACGATTGTGCGATTAACATCACTGCCAGCCATAATCCCAAACAAGATAACGGTATTAAAATCAGTGGTAAAAATGCAGCCCCAATTGCCAATCAAGAAATCCAAGAAATTTTACATATTATTCAAAATAATAAATTTTTAACTGATCCCAATCCGAACATTTTACAGGAAGACATCACTATTTTTGAACAATATCTCAAGCATATCAAATCAATCACCAATTTAAAACGTCCACTTAAAATCTCAATTGATTGCGGCAATGGAGTAGCCGGCAAATTCGCTCCACAATTAATTAGTGAAATTGGTGGTGAAGTCATTGAAGTTAATTGTGAACTTGATGGCAATTTTCCAAATCATGAAGCCAACCCTGAAAAAGAAGTAAATCTTGAAGAGTTAAAACAGGTAGTTATCAAAAATAAAACCAATATTGGATTAGGTTTTGATGGAGATGGAGATCGTATCGGAATTATCGGTGATAATGGCAAATTTTATACTGCTGAATATATTTTAATGCTTCTAAGCCGCGATCTACTTTCTACAAATCCTGGAGAAAAAATTATTTTTGATGTTAAAGTCAGTAATAATTTAATTAAAGATATTGAAAACCATGGTGGCAAACCAATTATGTCTCGCACTGGACATTCTTTCATCAAAGCCCGTCTCAAAAAGGAAAATGCCACATTAGCAGGAGAAAAAAGCGGGCATTTCTTTTTTGGAAAGCATTATTATAATTGGTTTAATTTTGATGATGGACTTTTTGCCGCTTGCAAAATTATTGAAGCACTTTCCCAAACTTCACAATCATTTTCTGAAATTTTCAAAGAACTTCCACCCCTTCCATCTTTACCTGAATTTAAAATTTATTGCCCTGACCATCTGAAATCAGAAATCATGAGTAAAATTTCCACACACTTTCAAAAAAATTATGACTGTATCACTATCGATGGAGTTCGTATTAAATTCGATCATCAAAATTGGGGACTAATTCGTTATTCCAATACCTCACCATATTTCACTATTTTTGCTGAAGCTGATAGTTTTGAAAAATTAACAGAAATTAAAACCATCATATTTAATCATCTTAAAACTTATCCGGATTTAAAATTTCCAAACACTAAAGCGGTCACTTAAAAATTAAGGAGTTTCCATTGGATTAAACGAAGTTGACGTTTCAAATCCAAGTAAATTTTTTGATATAGGAGAATATTCAAAATAAACCGGATATCCTGAAGCCATCAAATTATTAGGATTATTCTTAGCTAGAACCATCCCATAATCAGATTGTTGTCCAGACTCTCCACCCAGTATCAAATCTCCATTGTTAACAACAAACTTAGTCGCATCAATACTATAACCAAAAAAAGATGGATTACATTCATTTTCAGTACCACTCAGTTGTTGATCCATCGGTACACCACTAACTCCTTTGGAACCCACATTACCCGCCATACAAGTTTGTAAACCCGGTCCATAATATCGCAAGAAATTTAAATCAGAGGTTTTCGCTCTATCTACTCCCGTTGGTGCTTGCCTATTATTTGAAGAAATCGGATAAGATGATAACGCAGTATTCAAAATAACTGCTCCAAATTCATTTAATTTCGTCACAGCAGTGGCATTACCAAATCCATTTAAAGAAGAAATTGTTCCACTAAAAGCCAATTGATTATCAAGTTTATCTTGACGATCATAATCGTCAACAAAAACCGGCCATCCTGCATTTTTATCAGACCCCTTAGTAATTGTACAAGATTTATCACAAGACATTATTAATCTATCAAGATAAATTTGAGTATTCCAAATATCCGTTACATTAGAAGTAACATACAAATCCCCCCAACTATAATTTTGTGAATCAAGATCTTTTAAAGCTATTAAACCAACTTGAACTCCATTTTTAGGTTCAATATTACTCTTTATAAAAATACTTCCATCATTAACTACAAATGTCACATTTTTTGTAGGCCGACACGTGAAAGAATTACAATCAATCGTTAAATTACCATGATTTATATAATAAATATCACTAGTAGCGGTTGAAAATAACGGGCTATTCGCCATCAAATTTAAATTTACAGTAATAGCTCCACTGTTAAATGTAGACGATTGTTTCCCTGCGGTATATTTAGATATATTTCTCAAAATTTGTTCACGTTTCAGATTAGAAGAAATATTCCCCAAACTTTTAATATCAATATTAGAAGCTTTTTTACTTATACCAGTTGCATAAACATTTCCCGTCACACTAGCAACTGGATTTTTTAAAATCCCAGCTTTAATTCTTGGTAATTTTGCACTAAAATATTTTACGGTTTTAATGGGAGAAGAACCCACATTATAAGAAATCACAGAATAAATATATGGTTCAGCATTAGATGGACCAGAAGATGGAGGATTGTCCTTATGTTTGACCCCTAATTTTACTAATAAAGAATCAGGGTTAGTTAGAACACCATTAATAGAAGATGTTATAACCTTCAATGTCTTCTTATCCACAAAATTTAAAATATATGGTGACGTTAAGGACCCTAACCCTGTAAAAAATTCAATGTTTGGATTAGTAACAACACTAACATTATCCTCAGTCGCCGAATAATTCACTGATCCCACGCCTCCATAACTCAAACTTAAATAATTTTGAGTTTTAGTTCCATTACCAATCTTTTGATTTAATGTATTCACATTAACTGGAGATTTAAATGAAAGCTCTCCCCCTCCATAACGATGTAAAGTACATAATCCAGTGATTTTATTAAGATTCCCATAAATACATTTACCTGAAATACTACCACTTTTATATTTAAAGAACATTACCTGAAAATTTGCTAATTTTAACATATTCTGATTAATTTTAGTACCATTATATCCACTAATTATTTTCGGATAATAAAATTTTTCATTAGCAAAACTTTCTGGAATATAAACATTCTGATCAGAAGTTGGAGCAATCGATGTCACCTTACCTCCATATCCATATCCATTTCCATTTCCATCAAAATTTTGTGTTAATTGCAAAGGTTTCGTTACCGCTCCACTATTATGCACATCAAACAAATCGCTGCTGGCATCCTGACTAGCTAAAGTTGTTTGATCAATATCCACGCTATCATCCCAACTCAACTTTGCACAAAGCCTATATGTTTTCCCATTTACAGAAGAAGAAGTATTTACATTCAACCCCTTTGATAAACCAATACAACTAAAATTAATTTTACTAAAAGATGCCTTCACACCATCATCAAACGGAATAATATCAATTATCCACGACTGATCTGAAGCCGCCAAAGGAATTTTTGAAGCAGACTCACCTATCGCCAAATTATGATTAGCACAGGTTTGTGTCGCAGAATCCCAATCCACACTACTGCACACTATTACTTTATCCGACGACATTGTTGTATTCGTCCAAGGAAATCTCACACCAATAAAATTAAACCAACCCACTGAATCCGCCCAAACATAATTACGATTCATCGATGCATTTTTCTGCTCCACCAAGCCACGATTAGTACCAGAAGACGTAGGCGAAAGTTGATCATAAGAATTTTTAAATTGAATCCAACCAATATTATCTCCCCAAGCATAACCATTCATTTTGACTGATGTATAATCTGGTCCAGAACCATTCGTCACAATATTAACCTTATAAGCATATTTACCGCACTTAACACCTAAATTTGTATTCGGAGTTACGGAATTACCATCTTCATCACCACAATATAAACTTATCCATCCTAAATTATTATCCCAAGCCCATCCTTTTAATAAAACCGGCTTAGCAACAGACTTATTACCACTATCCATTTGCACACAAGCTACATATTGAGACGATAATTGCGCACCAAGTAAATCAAAATTAATAATTCCAGAATTTGCAACTCCATTAATTAAAACAGGCGTAGTGCTACCTTCAATATCATAACAAGGCGCAGTCGAATCAGTTGGATAATATGGATTACTACCAGAGGCATAATAACCAGCAGCACTCACTTGAAGTGTCATCACCACAAGAATCCCCATAATCAATAAAATCTGTATAAATCCTTTATTAATTCTTCTCATATTTATTGTGATTTTTTATTTAATTAAAACATTTTACCACATTTCTACTATAAAAACAAGAGAGTAAAACTAGTCAAAAACATCTACCACAAACAAAAAATCACTCAAAATCACTATTCTTTTTATTTGACATAGTCAAAAAATTATTGAAGAAATATATAAAAATAAGGATAATTCTTGAAAAAGAGCATAAATAAGCAAAAAATCAACGCCATCTAATTTTAGCAAACATAAGCCATCATTCCCTATTTGCTTACCCAAATATCAAAGTGTTCATTACTAAAATTTCTGATCTATAAAAGGAAAACCTTGCATTTCATTTTTCGAGTTCTATAATATCAACGTTTAAAACTTAATTTTTTAACCAAAAAAATATGACTAAGCAAGACTTGATCAATGCATCTGCACAAGTAGCTGGCGTAACAAAAAAAGACGCTGCTGCAATTTTAGATGCTGTTTTAACCAATGTTACTAAAAGCCTCAAAAAAGGTGAATCAGTAACTATCACCGGTTTTGGAACTTTCCGTATCTCCAAAAGAGCTGCCCGCACTGGTGTAAACCCAAGAAATCCAGGCCAAAAAATTAAGATTCCTGCAATGAAGCTTCCTGCATTCAAAGCTGGCAAATCTCTTAAGGACGCTGTTAGATAATTTCATTTAACAGAAATCAAAACAAAAAGCCCTTTCCATAGCAATATGGGAAGGGTTTTTCTTAAAAAATAACCTATTCCTACTTCACCAATCAGAATCAAAACTTTAATTAATTAGGCAACCCATTTTATTTGCATTTTCAGACCAAAATACGTAAATTTAAACACGTCAAATTTCAACCAAATTATGAAAACCGGACTTACACAAATAATTAAAAATTATAAGCAAGATATTGATTCATCCAATAATCTAAATTCTCTAAAAAAAGTTGAAATAAAATATTTAGGCAGAAACGGACAATTAACCGCATTATTAAAGCAAATTAAAGATTTACCAGATCAAGAAAAACGCACTCATGCTCCAGCACTTCAACAAGCCAAACAACAATTTACAAAAATTTATCAAAAAAAAGAAAAAGAAATCACAGCAACAAAAATTAATCAGGAATTAAATTCCGAATTTTTCGATATTACCTTACCAAACTTAAACCCCTCACCTTCTCCACGTCCAGGAACAATCCATCCACTTGCCACCGTACAAAAAGAAATCGAGGGTATTTTTAGTGAAATGGGTTTTACCATTATCGACGGACCAGAAGTTGAAAGTGAATATTATAATTTTGAAGCACTAAATATTCCAGCAAGTCATCCAGCTAGAGACATGCAAGATACTTTTTTTATCGACCATCCTAAAGACGATAAACATGGTCACCTACTCCTTCGCACACACACTTCTCCAGCACAAATCCGTGCTATGGAAAAATATGGTGCCCCACTCCGCATTATCGTACCCGGACGTGTATTTAGATATGAAGCCACAGACAATACTCATGATAGTGTTTTTAGACAAATGGAAGGCATGTTAATTGATAAAGATATTAGTTTAGCCAATTTTAAAGGCATTATCACTAATTTCCTTTCTCGACTCTATAAAAAAGAAATAACTATTCGCATTCGTCCAGGATATTTCCCTTTTGTGGAACCTGGAATAGAAATTGATATACTTTGGAAAAAAGGCAAAAATGGTCAACTCGATAAATGGCTTGAAGTAATCCCTGCTGGAATGATACACCCCCATGTTATCAAAGCTGGAGGTTTAGATCCTAACATACACCAAGGCTGGGCTTTCGGTATGGGATTAACACGACTGGTTATGATTAAATATCAAATTGATAATATTCGACTTTTTCATTCTAATGATATTCGCTTTTTATCTCAATTTAAATAAAAATTTTTATGAAAATATCCGTAAACTGGCTACGAAATTATGTTAATATTCCTGAAAACACTGATTTCTATCAATTGGCTGAGTTACTTACTATTCGCACCACAGAAGTTGAAGAAATTTATAATTTATCTGCCACTTTCAACCATATAGTTATCGGTAAAATTGAAGACATAAAATCTCATCCCAATGCTGATAAATTACAAATTACCAAAACTAATATTGGTGATAAAACTTTACAAATTATCTGTGGAGCTAAAAATATTTCTATCGGACAAAAAGTAGCAGTTGCTTTACCCGGAGCAATGATTCGCTGGCATGGTGAAGGTAATTTAGTAAAATTAGAATCAACTAAAATTCGTAATATAGAAAGTTTCGGAATGATTTGTGCGGGTGAAGAAATTGGCATTAAAGATAAAACAGATGGTATTTTAGATCTCTCGCATCTTAAAGCAATGCCCGGCACGCCATTAGCCAATGCTTTACAAAAAGATGATTGGATCATAGATATTGATAATAAATCCTTAACTCATCGTCCTGATTGTTGGGGACATTATGGAATTGCCAGAGAAATTGCCGCTATCACCGATCAAAAACTCCAACCACTCAATGTATTCAATAAATATGACTCTACAAAAAAAATCATTATTCCAGTAGAAGTAAAAAATACCAAGCTTTGCCCACGTTATCTTTCTATTACAATCAACAATATCAAAGTAGAACCCTCACCTAAGTGGTTACAAAACGCTTTAGAAAACACTGGTAACCGCACGATTAACAATATTGTTGATGCTACTAATTTTGTAATGTTGGAACTAGGTAATCCGCTTCATGCTTTTGACACTTCCAAAATTAATCAGAAATTGATTATCAGAAATGCTAATAAGGGAGAAAAAATCATAACCCTAGACAATGAAGAAAAAACTCTCACTGATTCCATGCTTGTAGTCGCCGATCAAAAAAGGATTCTAGCAATTGCCGGTGTCAAAGGGGGCATAAATTCAGGAATTACCAATCAAACTACTTCTATCACATTAGAAGCAGCTAATTTTGATCCGATTTCCATTCGGCAAACATCAGGAAAAATCGGCATTCGCACTGAAGCCGTGCAAAGATTTGAAAAAAATCTCGATCCCATTTTGGCAGAAACAGCTTTAGATCGTCTAGTAAAAATTATCTTAGATATATGCCCCCAAGCAGAAATTGTTTCTAAAAAAAATGACATTAATAATTTTAAATATAAACCACACCAAATTAAATTAAATCTGAAGAAAGTCGCAAGTAAAATTGGTATCAACATACCACTTAACGATATTATTGAAAATTTAAAAAAACTAGAATTTAAAATTATATCTACTTATCCCAAAACCGGAAAAATCAAAACTCACATTACCGTAGAAATACCAAGTTTCCGTGCCACTAAAGACATTATTTGTCCCGAAGATCTAATTGAAGAAATTACACGTCTTTATGGTTATGAAAAATTACCATCCAAAATTCCCAACCTCAGTATTCGTTTGCCAGAAGTAAATAAAGAAAGGAAAGAAGAAAATTATATACGCCAAATTTTTAGTTTAGAACTTGGTTTTCAGGAATGTATTGATTATTCTTTTTATAGTGAAAAAACACTTCAAAATGCCGGCCTACAGACTAAAGACCATTTTAAATTAAAAAATTATCTATCCGAAGAACAAACTCATTTACGTATTTCTTTATTACCAAATCTTTTATTACGCGCACAACAAAATCTCAAAAATTTTGATAGTTTTAAACTTTACGAAATTGGCAGAACTTATAAACCAATCGGTCACTTTTTCCCATTAGAAGAAAAATATATTTGTGGATGTTATCTAATACCAAAAACATTAAAAAATCCATTTTACAATATTAGATCTGCTATTGATGATCTATTAATTCGTTTGCAAATTACTTCACTACAATATCAAAAATCAAATATACCGGCCCCTTATGCTCATCCTAATCAATCCGCTTCATATCTTGATCCTCGAACTAAACGTGAAATTATCAGAATTTTTAGTATTCATCCACAAACTATGAATTATTTTGAATTAGTTCCAAATCAAATTGCTGCTTTTGAAATAAATTATTCCGAACTTCATCAACTTCCACGAACCAATATAAAATTCCATTCCATTAGCAAATTCCCATCTTCCAGTTTTGATATTTCAGCTCTATTTGACCAAAATCTAGAAGTAGAAAAGATTAAAAACCAAATTCACAAAACCTCTCCAAATCTGATTATTCAAGTGACACTATTTGACTTCTATCAAGGTAAAAATATACCTACAAATAAGAAATCTCTAACATATCAGGTTATTCTTCAATCTGATCAACGAACTCTCACTGACCAAGAAGTTAAAGAAATTCAACAAAAAGTGTTTACCACAATCAAAAATATGGGTGGCGAAGTTCGAGGTACTTCTTAATTTTTCATTTTTGTAAAAAACAAACAACATGGAAAATCACAATTCACATTCCCCTTTTAAAGATTTAGCAGGAAATTTCCGACATTCACGGTATACCGGTCCAAATAAACCAAATTTAAAAAAGATTCTCAAATGGATTGGTCTCGGATTTCTTATTTTTATTGGAGTTAGTATTGTTTTATTCGCTACCGCTATTGCACTTTTATCAATTAATCTACCAAATGTTCATAATCTCGATAAGCTTGCTGTTCCTCAATCAACCACGATCTATGATCGAGAAGGTAATGTTCTTTACGTAAAATTTGGCGCAGAAAATCGCAAATATATTAAATTATCTCAAATGTCGCCAAATATTATTCACGCTACACTGGCAATTGAAGATGCTCAATTTTATAGTCATCCAGGTTTTGATCTTGTGGGATTGGTAAGAGCCGGACTTAATGATATTAGCGGAGGTCCACAACAAGGAGGTTCCACAATCACTCAACAATATATAAAATTAACTTTTCTCAGTTCTAAAAAATCCATTATCAGAAAAATAAAAGAATTGATTTTAGCGATTAGACTAGAACAAGTTTTTTCAAAAAACACAATTCTTGAAAAATACCTTAACAAAATTCCATACGGAAATAATGCTTATGGAATCGAGAAAGCTGCTCAAACTTATTTTAATAAATCTGCTAAAGATTTAACTATCGCTGAAAGTGCAATTTTAGCTTCCATACCTCAAAATCCTAGTTACTATAATCCATATGGAATACATAAATATAGTAAGTTAGCCGCTACCGCAAATATCAAAAAAATTGCTCTCAGAAATGTCCAGATCGAAGCCAATCTACGTACTTCCGAAATTCAGCGTGGCCTCCTAGGTCAAATAATTAAAATCGGAAATAACAATGTATATATTCAAGGTCGAGCCGATTTGGTATTAAAACGCATGCAAGAAACCCATTACATTACACAGAAAGAATTTAATAAAGTTAAAAGCGAATTTACTAAAATCACTTTTACCAAATACAGACAATCCATTAAAGCTCCTCATTTTGTAATGGATATAATCACTCAATTAGAAAACAAATATGGAACAGATATCGTTGAACAAGGTGGATTAAAAGTCTACACAACAATTGATCCCAAAATGCAAAGCATCGCTGAAAAAGCCATTTCAGATCGTGCCGATAATTATGAGAAAAAATATAATGTTAAAAACGAAGCTCTTGTAGCAATGAATCCGAAAAATGGTGAGATTCTAGCCATGGTTGGATCACGCGATTTTTTCAATAATAGCCGCGACGGACAACTTAATATTACCACCAGTTTTCGTCAACCCGGTTCCAGTTTTAAACCAATTGTATATGCTGAAACATTTTTAAAAAGATATACTCCTGCTTCCGTTATTTTTGATGTACCAACTGCTTTTGGCACCGACACCCCAAAAGATTATGATGGAAAATTTCTTGGACCAATTTCTATTCGTCAAGCTTTGGCACAATCTCGCAATATTCCAGCAATTAAAGCTTATTTCTTAGCCGGAGAACAAAAACCAATTATAGCGCTCGCCAAAGCCATGGGAGTAGTTTTCAAAGATGAAACAATCGACTATGGTTATCCACTTGCACTCGGATCCGCAGAAACAACTTTATTAAGTATGACCGATGCATATGCCACTTTCGCCGACCAAGGAATTCAACATAATCCTGTATATATATTAAAAGTAGAAAACTCTCAGGGTAAAATCCTAGAACAATATCAAGAAAATAATCCAGGAAAAAGTGTTTTAGATCCACAAATAGCTTATTTGATTACAAGTATTTTATCAGATACTCAATATCGTCTTGGTCCCAATCTCACTTTAAACGGACGTCCAAATGCTGCTAAAACAGGCACAAGTGACAGAAAAATCAATAATATTTATTACCCTAACGATTTATTAACATTTAATTACACGCCCTCATTAGTCGTTGGTGTATGGGCAGGAAATAACAATGCCACCAGAGACGGTGAACTATCCAAAGCAGCCGAAGGTTATAATGTGGCTGGACCAATCGCCAAAAATTTTATGGATCAATCTTTAAAAGATACCCCCGTCGAAAGTTTTCCTATTCCAGATGGAATTAAACAAGAAACAGTATCTAAATATAACGGAAAATTAGCATCACCGTTAACTCCACCTAATCAACAAGTTTCTGAATTTTTTGCCAGTTTTTCCGTACCTACCGAAGTAGATAACAGTTATCAACAAATTCCAAATTTTTATGCAGCTGAAAATCTAACTAAGGTGATTTGTACCGCAAATCAAAAACAAACTAAAAATACAGTGGTTTATCACTCTATTGATCCGGCACGAATCGGTTGGGAAAATTCCGCTCAAAATTGGCTCAATGAAAATCTACCTGGTTATGATCAACAAAGTTTAATAAGTTGTTCCACAGCCTCCAACCCCCCAATTATTAAAATTCTTTCTCCAAATTCCAATCAAACCGTTAATGGAACTTATATTCCGGTTACTATTAACTCCTCAGAACCTCTCAAAGAAGCCCATTATTATTTAAATAATAAACTCCAAAATAAAGTAATAGATACTCCTCTTACAGGAACATTGCGAATCCCCAGAGGCAGCACTATTAAAACCTATCAAATTACAGTAAGAGGATATAATAAAGATGGAGAAATTGGACAAAATCAAATAACCATCAATGTTAAATAAAATGAGAAAAATAATTTTAAAATTAAGTCTCATTGTCATTTCTTTTATTATAATTGGATGTGCACCATTAAGTAATTTCAACCATTCAGGAAAATATCCACTAAATCAATGGACTCAAATTAAACCAGGTATTAGTTATCAGCCATTACAAATAAAGAAATTCCATCTCAATCTTATTAAGATTAATCCAAATAAATTTTTATTTAAAACAATTCAGAATCTATCTGCCAATACTGCCAAACCAATTAACCAAATTCACACCGAATATCACTCCGTATTTAGTGTAAATGGAAGTTTTTTTGATAAAAAATTCAATCCCACTGGACTTATTATCAGCGATTATCAAAGCATTGGTAAAATTAATCCATCCAACTTATCTAATGGTATATTCACCATTAATAATAAACACGTACCATATCTTTATCATTCTCCGATTTTTGCAAATTTAAGCAAAAAACAACGTAATAATTTTGAATTCGCCATTCAAAATGGTCCAATTTTACTTAATCAAAATGGTAAAACCAGCATAAAAAAAGATACTGGTAATTTTGCTGCCCGCACAGCCATTGGTATTGATAAAGATAATAATATTATAATAATAGTTATTAAACAAAGTATCGAGAATTTGGGTAATCAACTTACACTTTTTAAGTTCGCCAAGCTATTACAAGACAATCAAATCTTCCATACTCTTCAATTACATTCTGTTTTAAATTTGGATGGAGGTCCCTCCACAGGATTTGCATTAAATAATTTTTATCTACCAGAATTAACACCAGTACAAAACATTATTATCACCCTTCCACGTCCTCATGAGTCAACATAATATTTTCACAATCAGTGATATTGAAATGGGTAAAAAAGACATTTTTGATGATTTCAAAGATGAAGACCAATTAATTGCCTTTATTAAAATGGTTACTAATTCTCCTGGAGAAAAAACCCTTATCTTAAATGGAGATACTTTTGATTTTTTAAAAATGCCATATAAAGATAAGTTTACGCACCATATTACTGAAAACATCTCTGTTTGGAAAACAGTTCAAATTATCAAAAGCTATAGTAAAGTTTTTCAAGCACTACACCAACTTTTGAATACCCGAGAAGCTGAAATTTATTTCATCATCGGCAATCACGATCTTGACATTATTTGGCCGAAAGTACAGCAAGAAATTAAGAAAAGACTGAATCATCATCAAAAAATACACTTTACCTTCACTTATGATAACCCCGATTTACATATTGAACATGGCAACCTTGTCGACTATCTCTACAATTATAATTTAAAAAAACCTTTTCTAAAGGTAAAAGGCAAAAAAGTTTTAAATCTTCCTTTTGCCTCAGTTGCAATCATTAAATATTTTATTGATTTAAAGAAAAATTTTCCTTTTGAAGAAAAAATTTATCCCCGTAAATTAGCTTTTGAAGCCAGCCCCGATTTCAAAATACATAAAAATAAATTAGAAAAAAGATATATTTTTAAAGGACTTTTATATGAATCCATTTTCAAATTATCCGATCCCGTTTCCAAACTCCCCTACCTCGATTTAATTAGACATATTTTAAGTTTTGGATTTGAAACACTTAATGATCAAAAATTTTTTCATAAAAGAATGCAAAAAATAATGAAAAAATATCCACATAAAAAAGCTTATATATTAGGACATTTACACCTTACCATAAATCAAATTTATAAAAATAACATTCGCCAAATTATCACCAATACATGGCGTGAAGAATATCAAATTAATAACAATTTTGAATTAAAAGAAAAAGAAAAAAATTACGTTCAAATCTCTTATAAAAATCAACATCTTATTGCAATTGAATTAAAACAATTTATTCCAGAAATATTAATATGAATATATCATCCTGCAAATTTATCACCAGCCTACCTATAAATTCAGATTTAATGATTTTAGATAAACCTGTTTTTGCTTTCGTTGGACGTTCTAATTCAGGAAAATCATCACTTTTAAATACTTTGAGTAATCAAATTAAATTAGCAAAAGTAGGACAAACGCCAGGTGTCACAAAAACCGCCAATGTGTTTCTCGCTAATAATAAATTTTATTTAGTTGATTTACCAGGTTATGGCTTCGCCAAAATGTCCAAAACTGAACGAATTAAACTGGAAAATTTAATTTTCTGGTTCCTCCTAAATGAATATAACAACTTACGACAACTGTATATCCTAATAGATTCCAAAATTGGATTAACAATATTAGACCAAGAATTTATTGATTTCGTAGATCAGCAACAAATTCCTACCACATTAATTGCTTCTAAAATCGACAAACTCAAACCATCACATATCACCTCTCAATTAAAACAAATTTCTTTTCAACACAATAAAAATTATCCACTAATCCCATTCTCCAATATTACACAAAAAGGAAAAAATGAATTAATCGAATCAATCCTTAGTTTATTAAAATAAAATTTATCAAAATTCATTTTTCCCCCAAGAATGTTATTTTCTATATTTTTTATATTGATAAAAAGAACTACCACACATGATAATTTTATTATTGTCAACTAAACTTCATATCACTTACCCCTCAATCCCTTCTATAAGCCATAAAATTATGTTATAATAACTTAATTAATTGTTATGGAACAAAGTGCTTTTCTACAACTAAGTATCATTACAGTTTTCACGCTCATAGTGAGTACTGTCATGCGTAAATTTAAACAACCGTTAATTCTCGGTTATATTATTGCGGGACTTTTATTAAGTCAAAATTTTCTAAATCTAGTCGGATCAACCACTGCTGTAAGCGCATTTTCAGACATTGGTATTGCTTTTCTTTTATTTTTAGTCGGTATTAATTTAAATCCCCGCCACATAAAAGAAATAGGAACAGTTGCATTACTCAGTGCTGTAGGACACAGTTTTCTTTCAACCCTTCTCGGATATTTTATAGGTATTTATTTTGGTTTTTCACCTCTTCAGGCCTTAATTATGGGAGCCGCCCTAACTTTCAGTTCCACAATTATCATTACTAAAATTCTTAGTGATATGCATGATTTAGAAACAATGTATGGGAAAATTGCCAGCGGATTTCTAATTATTCAGGATTTATTAGCAATGTTTTTTCTAATTTTTCTATCCGCCGTAAGTAAAGGGGGAAATCTAGGCACTCTGATCCTCTCAACCAGTTTAAGAGGATTTGGACTAATTTGTCTCTTAATAGCTTTCAGTTGGATTATTTTGCCAAAAATTATTTCAGCCGTTGCTAAATCACAAGAACTTTTAATGTTATTTTCCATTTCCTGGTGTCTAATAATAGCCTCTATTTTTTATTTTCTCAATTTCTCAATTGAAATTGGTGCCCTCTTCGCAGGTATCACCCTATCAGTCTCACCATATCGCTATGAAATTAGTTCAAAAATTAAAGCACTAAGAGATTTTTTCGTAATGCTTTACTTTGTTTTCATCGGAGCAAATATGAATTTTAATGATTTAGGACACTTAATCTACCCTATAATCATTTTTTCAATTTTTGTATTGATTATCGGACCTTTAATTACCATGTATATTATCGAAGCACTCGGTTATCCAAAAAAAGCAGCTTTTCAGGTGGGACTCAGCATTGCCCAAGTTAGTGAATTTTCTCTAATTGTAGGAGCTTTTGCAGTTGAATATAAACTTTTACCCGGTTCTCTACTTTCTATGATTACACTAATTTTATTACTCACAACAATTGCTTCAGCATATTTAATGCAACATAGTAACTGGGTTTATGACAAATTCGGCCAATATTTACCAAGTCTACATACTAAATCACAAAAAGTAGATCTAGCAATTAAAAATAATGTGCATGATGTCATCCTATTGGGATATTCACATTTTGGTGAAGAATTGATTGATACCCTAAAAAAAATTAGTACAAAATTATTAATTGTTGATTATGATCCACATATCATCACATCTCTCCAACATAAAAAACTACCAGTAATTTATGGGGATATTTCCAATTCAATTACCCAAGAAGAAATCAATCTTGATAAATCTAAACTTATCATTTCTACTATTAAAGATTTTACTACAAATCTAATGTTAATTCATCAAGTTAGAAAAACAAATTCTAATAGCATTATTCTAGTATTAGCTAATCAAACAGATGAGGCTTTAAAATTATATGAAAAAGGAGCTAATTATGTAATTATCCCAAACTTAATCGGAGCTGCACATACTGCAACCCTTATTTCAGAAATCGGACTGAATTTAGAAAAATTCTCTCTTGAAAAAAAGAAACATATCAATACACTCTTAATCAAGCATCAAATCGGCTAATTAAGAATTATGGAAAAAATTGAACCCTACCATCAACATAAAATCCCTCAATGGATTATGAATATTCGATTACACATGGAAACTGCTTTTTCTCCATGGAATATAAAAAAACCAACTTTTTCAGAGAAAATACGTCGTAGTATAATTTTCTTCCTATGCGCCTTAATAACCTCATTTTTACCACACGGAAATCTCCTTTATAACGGATTAGCAATTATCAGTATTTGGATTATTCTTGCATTTATATCTAAAAAAATTCCTTATTGGATCCCACTACTCTTTATTATGCTTAATATCGGATGGCTTTATTACATAATGCAGCTATTCATGCCTTATTATTAATTTTTCTAATAATTAATAAACCAGTCCCCACAGCAAGATTTTCCATTATCAAATCTGTCCGTTGTGAAACATAATCTACAAAACCTTTCAATTGTTCGGAATGACTTTCTATATTATCTGCAATTATCATTCCCCCATTTCTAATTTTATCCCAAACTTTCTGGAAATAGCTTAAATACTCTATTTTAGTTGCATCTAAAAACACCAAATCAAATTGATTTTCTTGAAACCATTTAGCTTTTACAAAAATTTCTGGAGCATGACCTTTAATCATGGTAATCACTGAATTTACACCAAATTTCTCAAAATTATTTTTAGCCTCTTCAAAACGATTTTGATGAGATTCAACACTATATAAATGTCCTTTAGTCTTTTTTAAAGCTTTGGCTATCCAAATACCAGAATATCCATTAGACATGCCGATTTCCAGCACTACCACATTTTTAACATTATTAATCGTTCTATATAAAAATTCAGCTGTTTTTCTAGAAATATTCCAATATTTTTCTCTATTTTGCTCCATATCTCTTAACCACATTTCTTCTTGTTTTGAAAAAATCTCCATTTTTTTAATTAAAAACAAACATATTCTATCAAAATTAGTATTTTATACTCAATATATCTTATACTACAATGGTACTTTTATTATTTTCTTTAATGAAATCAAAATCCCTAATCAATATCGGTAATATAATTCTATTCATCGCTACCCTATTTCTCTATCTTAAATTTCCAAACTTCAATTGGCCACTACTTATTATCACCCTTGTATTCGGATTTATTTCTTATAATAACAAACTCAGCGGCTTATTACTAATAATTTTTCTAACTCTCTTCGGAGAATTTTCCCGTCTTAATTTCTTAGGCCGCAGTCTACTCCTCAGTGATTTATTAATTGCTGAATTTCTAATAATCTTCTTCTACCATCAACAATTCCGTTTCAAATTAAATAAAAAATCTCGCAAACTTTATCGACTACAATTATTTTTCTTAACTATCGCCGGTATCTCCCTTCTACTTAGTTTATTCTCTTTTTCATTCAGAGAAATTCTTCCCGGACTAGAATATTTTATTCGCTTAATTGAATATACATTACTTTTTCCCATCACTATCAGTATCATCAGATCCAGCCACAATCCTGCAAAAACCCGAAATATCATCTTAAATAGTATCCTATTTATTACAGCCTTATTAGCTATCATTGGATTTATTCAATTAATCACTTTTCCAAATTTAAAAGAACTTGCCGACAATCTTGGTTATGATCCTCATATGAATCGGCTTTTTTCAACATGGCTTGATCCCAATCTTCTTGGAGGTTTATTTGCTTTTATTCTAACTTTTTTTCTGGCTATTTGGTTTTATCAACGAAAAAGTTTTCTAAAAAAAATACTAACAGCGATTGCATTAATAGTTATTGCAATCGCTCTCTTTCTAACTTATTCACGCTCTGCTTATCTAGCTTTCGCAGTTGGCATTTTATTAATCGGTTTAATTAAATCTCCACGTCTTTTAATAATAATATTAATGATAAGTGTCATTGGTATTAGTTTTTCTAAACGTGCACAACATAGATTAGATAACTTTTATAACACAGCCAATTCTATTATTTTTAATATCCCCGACAACACAGATCCTACCGCACAATTTCGTCTCCAAAATTGGCAACAAACTATCTTTTTAATTAAGCAAAAACCATTACTTGGACAAGGTTACAATAATTTAAGTCTAGTCAAAGCAAAAGCCGAATTTATTCAAAATACAGCTGTTCATTCAGCCAGCGGTTCTGATTCCAGCATATTAACTATTTTAGCCACCACTGGAATTTTAGGATTAATTCCTTATTTATTAATTTTTATTTCTATCATCATAACCGGCTGGAAAAATTTTAAAACAAGCTCCAAAAGACTCAAAAAAGGATATGGATTAGCAATAACACTGGCACTCACAACTCTCTTAATTCACTCAAATTTTGTTAATTCCTTATTATTTCCTGAAATTATGACTTATCTGTGGATAAGCACAGCTTTATTTTACAGCCTACTTTAAATCAAACTATTTTATAGACGTAATCACATTAAACATCCCTGTTTTTGAATCCTGTACAAAAACTACAACTTCAATCACTTTTCCATTTTTAGTCAATGTAATTAACACCTTTCCACTTTCTAATCGCTCAACTTTAAACAAATTATTCTGATTTATTGTTGATAATTTATCAGCAAAACCTTTTTTAATTAAACTATCCACAAAACCACTATCTAGATTTCCATTAATTTTAGTTATTTTTTTTAAATTCGTAGTCAAAGGAGTTAAAGTAGTTAAAGTTAAATTATTTAATGAAATAGGCAATTGCAATGGCTTAGACAACACAATACTCTTCGGTACAATACCCACTGGCTGTACAGGATGTGTCAATTTTACACTAGAATCTATATTTTGTGCTAATGGTACAGAAAAACCTGTAACAACTTTATTATTTTTAGTCATTACATGATTATCAATATTAATCGGCATAACCTGTTTAACCTTTTGAGACTTAACATTATCATCACTAAAGTGAATACCAGCATCTAACAAAGGCGAGGATTGTATAGTCGTATTTACAATTTTTCCAGAATTTTCTATCGGTAGCATCTTATTTAGAGAAAAAATACTATTAATCACAGACCTATTCATATCTCCAAAAACCAATGGTTGTGGAATATATTTTGGAACAACAACATTTGAAGACACAATAGGGATTTTCACCGGTTCAATCTTAGGTTGAGAAAGATGTAAGTCTGAATTATTGTGTATATTTGAAGACTTGGTGGAACTTGGAATATGAACAAGTGGAGTAGTCGTTATTGTTACTACAGCCCGTGCTATTTTTTCATGTAATAATTCTTGTGGAGGCATTACCGAAGCACCAGCAAAAGTGACCAATTGATCTGACTGCACATTTTTATTGTCTAAATTTATCTGATTATTATTATCTTTTAACACACCCGATTCCTTGTTTTGTACCGTATTATTTTGAACTGGAATATATTGATTTGAAGGGATCAACAATTTTAAATTATTAAAATTAAATGCAGCAACAGTAAGAATAACTAAACTAAAACCTCCTGCTACAATATATTTTAAACCAGACCATGTTCTATCAAAACCCGTTGAAGCTTTCTGATTTTTCATCAAAGCTTTATCTAAAATCTGATTTCTTAACACCAGTTTAAAATTAGAATCTATCAGAATTTTTTCCGATTTTTTATCTTGAGCTAATCTAACTACTATTTTTTCAAAATATTTTCCTCCTAAATTCGACATATCAATGATTATTTTCAATTAATTGTTTAAGTTTACGTAAAGCTCTATATAACTTCACCCCTATATTATTCGCCGTAATCCCCATTATATGGGCAAGTTCAATATTTGATACCTCCTCAAAATACTTTAATATGATAATTTCACGATCTTCATATTTTAATTGAGCAAGTAATTTCATTAATTCAGATTGTTCCATCAAATCACCCACTTGTTCCATTACTTTTACCTTCTCATCCTTTAAATTATGCATTTTTTCAATATCAATGTCATATCCCCTACGAGTTCTTTCACGATACCATTTCAAAACATTATTATGAGCAATCTTATAAAGCCATGCGGAAAAGGCATAACCTCTAAATTCATACTTTTCTAAATGCTCCAAAGCATCAAAAAAAGTCTGACTAACCAAATCCTGTGTTTGCTCTTTATCATGTACCCTTCTAAATATATATTTATATATTTGTTCAATATATTTATCATATAAAACCGCAAACTCTTGAGAGTTTTTTTTGGCTGCTGCTACCAACTTCCTATCTTGTTCTACATTACCTTCCATAATTCTTTAATTGAGTCGGTATCATAAAATAATTATCACATTATGTCAAACGTCATTTTGCCTATTTTGACTAGGACTTTCCTACTTTAGTTAAGCTTTCTTCTAAGAAGATATTACAACTTGATTTTCCGCCTTTATCAACATAAGCTAGATCCAGAATTTAAATAGTCCAATTATGTTTGAAGAACTACTTAAAAATCCAGATGCCGCTGGACAAATCATCGGTGCCGTAATTGGGGTTATCGGACTTTTTATTGGAACCTTTATCAGCATAATTATTACTTTAATCATGCGCTCATTAGATATTAAAAGAGAAAAAAGAAATGAACAAACTATGTTGGAAAGACAAAAAAAAGAAAAAGAATTCAATCTTAAACAAGAAATTTACTCCCATTTTATTTCTGAACTAGCTACTCTTGAAAATTTTATTTCCAAACAAGGAATCAGTTCCAATAATCCTGACAATTTTGAAAAATTCGATCATGAATGGACTAAAATTGAAATTAAAGTTGACCTTATTGCCAATCAAAAAGTCTATAATCTTAAAGAAGAAATGCAGGAAGAATTATTTGAATTAGCCAGAAAAAAATTTGCCAGCAAAGAAAACATTAAACTACAACTTTCTTCAGATTATATGAACGCACGACAAAAACTTCTCGAAGCAATTCGTGAAGATATGGGAATTTTCCAAAAATAATGAAAAAATTTAAACTTAAATCCTTAATTATTATAATAGGGCTATTATTGGCCTCAACAACTGCATTTGCCCAAAATAACACTACTACTTCCAAGAAAACAATAGCACCTACATCCCCCGCCGCTTTAACTATTTATCCTATTAGAACTAATCCGACAATCCTTGACATACCCACAACTCCAATAACTAACACAAATATATCAGACACCACTACTACGCCACCATCAAACTCAAATACTACAAACATTACTACTACACCACCCCCAAACTCAAATATTACTACTACTAAAGATATAAATCCCACACAAGTAATAAATATATTACCACACTCCACCCAATCCTCTTCCACAACTGCAACTCCAAAAGCATGCCCCAGTACCCCTCCATTACAATCACAATCCAAAACAACATGTGCCGCCGCCACCGCCACCACAACTTTTTTACCAACTCCAATCCCATGGATACCACTAGGAGCCACAATTCTCGGTGTATTATTATTCTCCATAATTATGGTGTCTCTATTTAATTCCAGAAATCATACTTTATCACGCTTTGCCGCACGAGCTGAAAGCATCAATTATCAAAATAATCTAAATAAAAAATCCCTAGATACCTCCAGAAATATGTTCGATTTTTTAACTACCCAAATTGGTACTAACAAATTAGACCATAACTCATTCAATAAAATCGCCTCTCAACTAGAAATAATTGGTCCTCCTGAAATCCGCAAAATTATACCTAAACTTAAACAAGCTTTTTTAACCAATGACACTAAAAAACTAGCTGATCTCACTGCCCATTTTAAAAATTTACTCAAAAATCAAATCAAAAATTAATTTTTTGTCTGGAAATTTTTAGTCCCGATCTCGCTTTTTTTGTCTCTAAAATTTTCTCTTTAGCTCTTTTTGATCTTCTCTTTTTCTGTTTTCTTATCTTAAAATTTCTCTTTGCTTCAGTAGATTTTTCACCTAAAATTTTATTTTCAATCTTTTTAACTAATAACTTATAAGCCGAAAGCCTATTATTATAAAGCTCTCTATGTTTTTGCACTTTTACCTCCAACCCTGTCTTTAAATCTTTCAACCAAACGGTATTTGAAGTTTTATTAATTTTCTGCCCACCTTTTCCATGCCCACGTACAAATTTCTCTTCTATTAAACGGAAATCTACTCGCAACTGTTTAGCCTTCATTAATACATCCTCCGGTAAATAATTCCAAATTGGCATAAATTTCTAAAAATAATATCATTCAAAACCTACTATAACAGAAATAAAGAATGGTGGACCCCAAAAGCTACTAACTTTTGAACGAGCAAACTCGTCTGAACAAAATCCAAAGGCCCATATATAACATATATATTAACAATAAACTTCACAAAAACAAAATAATCTTTTATTATTCAAATAATTAACCAATACAAATATGAAAAAATTTATCTCTATTTTAATTTTAACTGCCACTTTAACATTCCCCCTATTCGCATCAGCTTTATCAACAACTCCGCCTTTTAGTGATGTCACTTCCACCAATCCAAATTTTATTGCCATCACAAAACTAAAAGATGAAGGCGTTATTAGTGGTTATCCAGATGGGACATTTAAGCCTAACCAAGCAGTTAACAGAGTTGAAGCTTTAAAAATGATTTTACTTGGAAGCGGTTTAAATAATTTTTCAAAGATTATTACACCAACTAATTTTTCAGATATTGATAAAACTCAGTGGTATATGCCATATCTCAGAGCAGCAGTTAGCAAAAATATTGTTTCTGGTTACCCTGACGGTTCCTTCAAACCAACCCAAACAGTGAATCTTGTAGAAAGTTTAAAAATGGTAATCAGAACAAATAAAATAAATCTCAACAAGATTATTGTTTCAAAAACTCTCTATGCCGACACTCCCATTAATCAGTGGTATACCAAATATATTCAATATGCTAAAAACCTAAACTTAATTGATGCAAATGCACAAAACAAAGTCTTTCCCGACCAATCAATGACCAGAGGAAAACTGGCTGAATTAATGTATCGTCAATTAGAAGTGAATACACTCAATAAACCTCCTACTTCAAACCAAAATCCAAATCAGAATTCAGATAAAAATACTGTAGTTTATCAAATAAATATTAAAAATAATACCTATTCAATAAAGAATTTATTGGTACCAATCGGCACCACGGTTAATTGGACCAATAACGATACAATAACTCATACTGTCATCTTTGATGATAGTACAATTGCTTCAAGCGGCAATATCAACGCTAATGGAGGAACTTTTCAAACCACATTCAATAAAGAAGGAACTTTCACCTATCAGTGCACACTGCATCCAAACATGAAAGGTGTCATTACTGTAAAACCGGTTAATCAAGTTCCGACTATTTAGACTTTGGACAAGATTCTACATTTAGATTAATAACATCTAAAAATCTATCTTTATCAGTACTAGGATCCCGAAGTACAATTGCGGCAGCTCGATTTTTATGTGAATTAGCAACACAATTATAATAATAATACTCAACTCCATTTAAAAAAGCTTGAGCTTGTGATTTAACACCTTTTTCTTCCAACAAATAAGTTAGACGATTATCTGTCACTCTTATTGCTACCACATTTTGATCGTTAATTGTTCGCAATTTACCAAGTGGCTGCCAAATACACCTAGGATTCTTTTTACTCTGTGGTTTTAATACCATACCAGAAAAATATTTACCTTTAGGAAACTGTTTAATATCAATCAAATATTTATATTTTCTCAACTGTTTAATTAATTCTGCAGACGTTGTAATTGCTGGCTCTCGCTCATTCGTCTTAAACATATTTCTATTATTTTTAACAGAATCAATAACTTTCGGCACAAATTGTTTTACACCATCATTAGTATGATGTTCTGATATAGATTTAATTTCACTTAAAACTGCAGGAATCTTAACCCCAATACCAACTCCAGCGCCAAAAACCCCCACAGCAATAAATAAACGTAAAATTCTACTCTTAAAATCTTCCCTCTTTTTAACAATTACAGGCATAATAGTATCTTTCACTGAGCTATCTATATCAGGGGTTTTCTTAGCTACTCGTTCACTCAAATGAGATATATCCATTTTAGTTTGAGGTAAATTCTCCTCATTATGATTAGGCATATTTTTTAAAATAAATTCTTCACTCTATATAACCTTATAGTAGTGATTTTTATTACACTAATTTAATAAATTAGTCAAGTAAGTGATGGACATACCATTTAATCACACTCCAATTACCATTTCGAGGAAGCAAAATATAAGCCCCACTCTGAACCTTGCAAAATGAATTAGCCTGACCCTTATTACTTATCCTCTCTATCCCTCTAATATTTTTAATATCCCCTTCACATTGTGTAACACCATCAGCATTAATATGAGTAGATTGTAATATATTTGCCGTAGAAAGAACATTTCCACCAATAATTTTAAAATTCTGAAACTTAAAATAATAACCAATTGCTTCCGGCAAACTTATATTTGTTTGCACTTTCTCCAAAATAATTTTCGCTAATTCTGTTAATTTTAAATCATTTCCAAAACCACCTTCCTGAGCCTTTTTCTGAATTGCCTGTAAAATCAGTTGTTGTCTTGCCGCTCGATCAAAATCACTTGAAGTATGCCTACTTCTAGCAATTCTCAATGCCTGCACACCATTTAAATGGTAATCTCCCGCCCGATAATATAAAGTACTCCACACCCCTCCATCATAAGTTTTATAAGTTGGATCAATCACCGGCTTATCAAGATGAACATCAATTCCTCCAAGCGCATTCACAATATCTATAAAAGAATACATATCCACCATGACAAATTTATCAATTTTATATCCAATAATATTGGTTATTGATCTTTCCAATTCCGCAATCCCATAACGTGAATAAATTGCATTAATTTTTCGATTATTATAATACAAATCACGCGGAATACTGATTAAAGTAATGTGCCTTTTACTAAAATTAATATTAGCAAACATTATAGTATCCACTAAGGAATCGTGAGTGCCCCCAAGTAAAATATTTAGTTGATTTTGATGTGAAACAGCAATATTCCCATATTTTGGGATATTCATTGATATCGTTAAAAGTTTTTTTTTAAGCCATTATTTATTTGATAATTTTCCAAATCAATTTCCTGATTATTTTCAATTAATTTCAAATGACCAGACGATTTTTCAACCGCTAATGAAAATTTAACTTGTCCATCACTTTTATCAATCAAATCATAAACAATTTTATTATTTTCCCCTCGTAAATTTCCAACTTTTAAATGCATCCGTTTAATCAAATCCTGAAAAGCTTGTTCTTTCATAATTTGTTCTAACTCACTTTTTTTAGCATCAAAAATTTTCTGTGTATTAGTTCTCAAATCCAAATTTTTCAAAACATTAAGTAAAGCAGTTTGTAAAGAAACTATATTATTATATTCCTGACCAGCTAGCACAAAAACAAAATTTGGTTTTTTGATTTCAATACTCAATACCACCTTATCATTTTGTTTTATTTCTTTATTATAACCACTCATTTTATTTTGATAAACATTATTAATAATTAGATTTTTTGCTTTTAAAAAATGCATTACATCCTCAGTATTCATCAATTTATTTAAATTAATTTCCTGATTTAACAAATCAGCTTGTTTAGATTTAACAATTTCTTCATTAGTTTTTAAATAATCGATTAAAACCGTATCATTTAATATTCCTAAATCTTTTTCTCCCAAAATACTCTGAACTTTCATATGACCAGATTGAAAATCAAGAATTAAACCAAATAGATTTATTCCAGTATTATTTGTAAATTTTACATTAATTAATTTATCTGTATTAATTTTTTTACCCCATTGCAAACCCGCTTGTATCAAAATTGAATTAAATTCATTAGTAGAATTATTTTGTAGTTCCGTTAACCATTTGTTAGCCTTATTTCGATTTTGTTGAAAATTTTGATTTTTTTGATATTGTTCCAAAAAAGCATAAATACCTTGACTAGCAGAAGATGCTTTTTTCTCACCAGTTAGTTGATCACCGTTTTGTTTATTTACAAAATAATCATGTTTCGGCAACAATAAGAAACCTCTAATTTCATTTAAATCATTAGCAAATTTATGTATATTCCCAGTTACATTTCCAATTTCATCTACCACCCCACGATTATATTTATCCACTCTATTTACAATATTGCTTATTGAAAATATCACAGTAGTATCAGCTAAAAGTAATATAAGTACAAGTGTACCTACTAATATTTTCCACCAATTATTACCTTTCTGTTTTCGTATTTTAAACACATTATATATTTATATATCCCGCTTATCATAATCAGCACTAGATGGATAGGCAAGACTAAAAATACATAAGCTCATAAGAGAAATCAAAGATAAACACCCTATTCCTAAACTCTAGGAATATATTATCCACTTCATCTTTAATAGCATTATTTATTACCTCAGTATAATTTAAAATTGACATCTTATTAATTTGCAAACAACGAATTTCATGAACCAATTTAATATTCACAGCATTCATCACATTCAACATAATATTTCGTGATACAGTAAGCCTAAAATAGGCTAACCATTTCACAAACATAATCAGTCTCACACTAAATTAAATAATATATGTGAACAAATACATAAATTTTTTATAATTGAGTATATTTTCACAAAACAATATCTTTGGTGGAGATGCCGGGAATCGAACCCGGGTCCATAAATGCGATCTACAAACCTCTACAATCATAGTCACTTTTAAATACTGTCAAAAAAATAGAAATGTGACCAAAAACTTCTTTAACCAAAATTATGGTAATACTTTTCTTTTGTCATAATTTTAAAGACCCTAAAAAAAAGCCCTGCTAATAACATTCATTCCGTTCAGCAGAAATCAACGGATGAACGACTTTAGAGTTTATGTCTAAAGATTTAAAAAACACTTTGACTAAGCAAAAGCCATTGCTGGTGCTTGTTCAGCCATGATAGCGTTTTTTAGTTTTGCAATAGAGTTTGCATTTAAAACTATACCGACGGATCTAACGGGAGACGGTACAATCCCGTGATTGCCATTTGTAAAAGAACATTAATGTCGAATGCCAATACATCCCCAAGATATTAATTATACACTCCCAAAAACCAAATCAAAAGATGATATTTTATATTATGATTTAAACAAATCATCCCTTAATTTATCCTGAAAATTCAAAATGGTTTTTCGCATCATCCCAAATATCGTCATTTCATTAATACAATTTTGCCAGTTTACAACCATATCTTTATTATCCATAAATATCAACTTAACTTTAATTCCAGCCTCCACCCTAATAACAGAATCAAAAAGTGCTTCATCCAGCCTTTTATTAAATATAATTATACATATCAAAAATCGCTAATACTTTAATATATTCAATCGAGAAGATCTTAAAGCATCATCAAAACCATTGGTTTTATTAATATTTAATACAGTTTGAGCAAACTTTAGCTAATATTTCAGCATGTATATTCCATTCCCCAACCAAATGTATAAAATCTTGATTAATCAAGAATTTGTTATCGTGAAACCCTTTCTACATATTCACCTGTAGAAGTATTAACCCTAACTATATCACCTTTTTTAATAAATAACGGTACATTTATTTTCACTCCAGTTTCAATTGTAATCTGTTTAGAACCACCTGTAGCAGTATCACCTTTATTCCCTGGTGGAGCCTCAATAACTTCAAAATCAATTTTAGGAGGAAGTTGAATAGTAAAAGGCATATCATCAATATACACTGCAATCACATCACTACCCTCAACCATATATCTAAATATATCTCCGATATTATCCAATGAAATTGAGAATTGTTCATAATTAGTATTATCCATCAAAGTGATATCGGAACCATCATTGAAAAGATACTGACATTTACGATATTCCACATTAGCGGGTTCGATAGTTTCACTAGACCGAAAAGACACCTCAACAATTTTCCCTGATTTAGCATTTTTCAATTTAGTTCTAGTAAAAGCGGACCCCTTCCCTGGATTCACAAATTGATAACTAATAATAATACAGGTTTCACCATTATATTTAATCGCAGCTCCTTTTGTAAAATCTGAAGTTAGCATAAATAAATCGCATTATTGCTCTACATCCGCCCAAGTTTAACCATCTATTTATATCGAATCAAGACTAATTCTAAATTTTTTATAAATCTCGATAAGGTATCGGTAAAATATTTTCAATATTATTTTCCCCAAGTAATAACATTATTAATCTATCTACTCCCAAAGCATTGCCACCGGCTGGCGGCATTCCTATTTGCAATGCAGCAATAAATTTTGGATCAATATCATAAGTATCTTTACCAATCTTCTGTCTTAATATTTTCTCTTCTTCCAATCTTTTTTGCTGTTCTATTGGATCATTTAACTCACTAAAAGCATTACAAAGTTCCATCCCACTAATATAAACTTCAAATCTTTCTGCAAATTTAGGATTAGCCTCAGAGGTCTTAGATAAGGCTGCCATCGAAATCGGATAATCAAAAATTATCACTGGTTTTTCCATCCCCAACTGTGGTTCTATCTGATTTAAAAATATTTCAAAAAATTTTTCTTGATCATTTTCAGGCATTTGAACTCCAGCATATTTTTTAAAAACATCAGTCACTGAAATTCTATCCCATTTTACAATCATATTAATTTCTTTTCCATGATACTTCAAAACTTCATTACCTCTATTAAAAATCTTAAATAAATATTTAACCAACTCTTCAGTATCATCCATAATATCCAAATAACTTGCATAAGCTCTATACCATTCAAGTAAAGTAAATTCTGGATTATGCCGCTCAGAAAAACTCTCTTTATTTCTAAATGCTTTACCAATCTGAAAAATTTTCTCAAAACCTCCAACCAAATACTTTTTCAGCGCATATTCTGGAGAACTAATTAAATACAAATCATCTTCTATTTTCTTTCCTTCATAACAACCTAAAAACTGTGTCTTAAACAAATCTAAATAAGGTTCTTGCCCAGGATATTTAACTAATTCAGGCGTATCAATTTCCAAAAAACCACGACCTAAAAAAAAACTTCTAATCTCATTTATAATTAATGCTCGTTTTTGTAACTTTTCTTTTAAATTTTCATCAACAATCATTTTTAAAAAATTCGGAGAACTAGAAGTAATAAAAAAATCTGTACAATTTACCAATATTTGCCACTCCCCCACCTGTTGAATTCCGACAGATAATTTTTCAACCATAACCTTTATAATATCCCCAATATTCGGTAAATCATCACTCAAAACAACAATCCTCCCGCTATCATCCTGCAAAATATATCCATTTTCTCGATTATTAAATTCTGGAATCATACCTTCACCATCCAAAATCCCAATTACCCGTCCAGCCACAATACCCTTTGTTTTCTGATTAGAAGAAATCTCTATCACCATCATATTTCTATATAATCTACCCAAAAAAGTTTTCATAAATCATAACTATGATACTCAAATATAAACATCATTTCCTTAAAACCCAAAAACTTTTCCACAAATTAAAATTTAATAACAAAGTTTTCCACTAAAACAATCTACTTTTCCACATATGATAAAGAGTTTTAAACAGAGTTTTCCACATAAATAGACTTGCTATAGACCTCAATCACTGTTTATTTATATCATCTAAAAGATAATATCTAGAACTTTTCATTAATTACCCTAGCCTTTTTAGTGACTCTTTTAATCCCTCAATCCATTGTAATCCTAAATCCTTTAATTTAATTTTCAACTTATTACCTGAAATAAGCCAATTAGAATTGAAATCCAATAAATTTATAACATATTCAGGTTTAACCAAATTAGACATATGTAAAATTACCTCTTTTTCATTCCCCAGATAAACAGTTTCAGTTTTAATCCCAACAATACCTGCTTTTTTAGCTAGAATCTTTAATTCAATCACTTTAAAGAAATTAACCACTTCAACTGGTAACGCTCCATACTCTTCCAAAATTTCTTCTTTTAAACTAGTTAAATTTTCCAAATTTCCAGCAGATGATAATTTTTGATAAACAGTAATTTTTTCCTTAGTATTCACTATATAATGATCTGGAATAAATGCTGAAATCGGAATTTCTACCATTACCTCTTCAGCTTCTTCCTGCCTCATGACACGCCCCGCCTTCAAATCTTCCACAGCTTTATTTAACATACGAATAAAATAAGAAACACCAATCACATTAATCACTCCATGTTGTTTCGCACCTAAAATATCTCCAGCTCCACGAATTTCTAAATCTTTCATCGCAATTTGAAATCCACTCCCCAATTCTGAAGCTTCAACAATCGCTTTTAAGCGCTTCTTAGCATCTAATTTCAATCTTTGTCCATGATATAAAAAATAAGCATAAGCCTGCTTTTTACCACGCCCAACGCGCCCTCTTAATTGATATAATTGAGATAAACCAAATTTCTCAGCATTATTCACAATTAAAGTATTGGCATTAGCTAAATCAATTCCATTTTCAATAATTGTGGAAGAAACTAAAACATCAAATTTTCCATCTTTAAATCTCACAATTCTCTCTTCCAAATCCCCACTTCCCAATTGCCCATGTGCAACTTCAAAACTAGCCTCCGGAACCAAATTTCTCAATTTTTCAGCTAAAGACTCAATAGTTTGCACCCTATTATGCAAAAAATAAACCTGCCCACCACGCGCCTTCTCTCTTAAAATAGCTTCACGTATCAATCCTAAAGAAAAACGACGCACCTCCGTAATTACAGGCAATCTCCCAGGTGGAGGAGTAGAAATAATAGAAATATCCCTAAGTTTATTCAACGCGATATTAAGAGTCCTTGGAATTGGAGTAGCTGTTAATGTTAAAAAATCAACATTTGATTTTAACTGCTTAAACACTTCTTTTTGTTTAACACCAAATCTTTGTTCCTCATCAACAATCACCAATCCTAAATCTTTAAATTTAATATCTGCCTGCAACAAACGATGAGTGCCAATCACAACATCCACCTCCCCAGACTCAAGCTTCTGAACAGTTTTCTTTTGCTCAGACGAAGTTCTAAAACGAGAAAGCATTTCCACTTGAATTCCAAATGGATCCATTCTTTTTTTAAAAGAACGATAATGTTGATCTGATAAAATGGTAATCGGTGAAATCACAACCACTTGTTTTCCGCTTCTAACAGCTTTAAAAGCAGCCCTCATCGCAACTTCAGTTTTTCCAAACCCAACATCTCCACAAATTAATCTATCCATCGAGATTGCTTTTTCCATATCTTGTTTAACATCAAGAATAGATTGCAACTGACCGGGGGTTTCTTCATATCCAAAAGATTTTTCAAAAGCCACCTGTTCTTTATCATCATGCCTACAGGCAAAACCAATAGAATTTTTCCTTTCAGCATATAAAAGAAGTAATTCTCTAGCAATCACCTCGGTTTCTTTCTTAATTTTATTAGTAATATTGTCCCATTCCGCTGATCCCAACCGAGTTAATTTAGGTGGATTCTCATTGGCTCCAATAAATTTATTGACCTTATCAGCCTGATCAATCGGTACAAATAATTTATCATTTTCAGCATAACCTATTTTTAGATATTCCTTAGTAACTCCATCAATAACCATTTGCTCCAATCCTAAAAAAACACCTATTCCATGATTAGAATGAACCACATAATCATAGATTTTCAAACTAGACACAAAATCTAAATAAACTTTCTGATTCAATCTCTTTTTACCTTCTTCTTTAAGAGAAGACACTTCTTTATCCGAAATCAATATTAATTTCAACTCTGGATTTTGAAAAGCATGTGGAGGCAAGTCATATTTATCCAACTTAATTAAAAACACTTTAAAATGCCCATATCCAAACTGCGATAAATCCTCATTAAAAGTAATATTATTTTCCACAAACAAATTTTTAATTTTCTCTTTATGTTTAGTAAAAAAGATAATTTTCCAATGATTACTAATTTTGTCTTTCAAATCATGAATTAAATCATAATCCCCACGATATTTTAAAACAGATAAATAATGTGCATGTAAATGAGATTCTTCTTCATCATTAAAACTTACAAAACTAAGTGTTTTATTTCGACTATAAACCTCATTAAAAGAAGCATTCCACTCTTCAAAAAAATCATCATAAACATCTAATTCATCCTCAATTATCAAATCATTCCTATTAAATAAATCAACCAAACTAAATTGAGATTCTTGAAAATTAATAGGCCAAATATTTAACTCTTTAATAACTTTTATTTTCTCCTTCAATTCACTTTCCTGATTAAAAATTTCAATTTTCTCAATCTTATCAAAACCAATATCTAATCTCACAGGATTAGTATAATTAACAGGGAAAATAGTTAAATTATCACCATTTCTAAGATAAGAACCTTTTTTTAAAAAAATATCATCAGAAAGCTCATAACCTAAAGCAATTAAATTCTCATATATATTCATTAAATTCACAGATTTCCCTTGTTGAATTTTTAAAAAATTCCTTTCAAATTCAATCCAATCAGGCCCCCTTTTTAAAAGCTCAAAATAAGGAATAACTAAAATTTTCTTCTCTTTATTTTTAATTAAAGCCAACAATTCAATTAGTTTTAACCTTTGTTCCCTAACCATCTTTGATGAAAGAATATTAGTAGATATTTTTGAACTAAATTTATAAATATTAAAATCAGTCCATTGTAATAAAGAATTATAAACCTGATCTTGTTCTTGAGGATTATTCACAATCCAAATTCCACCAACTACACCTTTCATATCTCGATAAATATCGGCAAAAACAAAAGCTTTAGCACAATAATTAGAAATCCCTGAAATAGAAAAATTTCTCTTTTTATTGGCCAAATCCAAAACTCTGTCATTCAATACAGTGGGGAAAAACCGAATCAAATTACTAAGGTCTGACATTAGAAAAACCTGTTAAGTACACATCCTACTTAAATAGGACAAGATATATCTTTTACGAAATTTTGATTAAAAAATCAAGACTTTTTACACTTTTATTATATCACAAATCATTAAACCTCCAAAATTATAATTTTTTATTATCTTAAACATATTCAACGTAAATGGCTTAAAATAATTAAATTTTCAAAGGCATTATAATATAAGTATAATTTCTCTCCTCAGCTTTAGCGGACATAATAACCGCTGGTGCTAATTTATTTTCCAATTCAATTATAATTTCATCGGCCATTATAAAATTCAACACATCCAGTAAATATTGTGAATTTAAAGCTATTTTATTATTTTCCCCTTCCACCTCTCCATTAATTTCCGCCTTTTCCTCACCAACTTTAGTTTCATCGGTTGCAATAACCATTTTCCCATCATTGGTCACAGAAATTTTAATATTATTATTATTTTCTCTAGCAAACAGCCCAACCCTCCTTACAACTAAAGATAATTCATCAGTTTTAATTTTTATTTTAGTTTTACTGGATTTAGGAATTATTTTTTCATATTCAGGAAATTTACCCTCTATTAAACGTGAAATCATTTTAGTATCTCCAACTAAAAACAGAATTTGATTTTTAGAAAAAGTCATTTCAATCTCTTCAACATCAGATTTACCTAATATTTTTCCAAGTTCACTCACGGTTTTAGAAGGAACAATGGACTGCAGGCTAATATCAGCTTTTTCATTCAATTTTAATTTTTTCTCTGCCAAGCGATAACTATCGGTAGATACCATTTTCAACTCCCCTTTATTTATATCAAATAAAACACCTGAAAGAACGGGTCTGACGGTATTAGAAGCCGCTGCAAAAACAGTTTGATTAATAGCCAAATCAAACTGTTTTTTTGAAACTTTTACAACAATATCGCGATTTACCTTGGGAAACATGGGGAACTCCTCAGCCACTAAGCCTTTTATTTTTGTTTGAGAAGATGCTGATTTAATTGAAAGATTATTTGAATCATCACTACTCAGCTCCAAATCCTCGTTTTTTAAAAGAGCAATATAAGAAACCAGTAATTTAGCTGGAACAGTAATCGCGCCTTCAGCTTTTACATCAGCTGGAATAAAGGTTTGAATAGCAATTTCCAAATTGGTACCTGAAAAATAAAGTCTTCCACCTTCCGCAGAAAGCAACACATTGTTCAATATCGGGAGTGTAGAGTTTGGTGTAA
>CAZGKO010000004.1:12384-17792 GCA_964526005.1 uncultured Candidatus Peribacteria bacterium | reverse complement strand
GTTGAATATAACTTAAATGGTAAAGTGACTAACTGGTGTAGAGTTTGGTGTAATAGCCTTCTCCACAATTCCTAAAGCATGAGAAAGTTCAGCCTGACTACAATTCAATTTTATCATAAATCTCAATTAAAAAATCACCTGCAGATTATATCCTTCCTCACAATCCTTTCAAGACATTCCTTCTCATTTCCACTTTTCAACACAACCAATTTCCCTTCAAAAGTATCTTTTAATAAATTAAAATTTATAATTAGTAGTAGTAGAAACCTTTTACAATCGCTTCATCTTATGATGTGGTCTGTTTATAAATTTTAATTACCCAAATTCAATTATAAATCAGCGGGACTAAATTTTTCAACTTTTATAAAACATTCGTTCTATGTTTAAAACCTTTCCTAAATTTAACATTTTAGTTTAAAATATGTTGGAAAACTAATATTAAATTGTTCAAAAATTTTATGAAAATTGTTACAAACGCAAAAAAACTATATATCTGGTCTTTTTTTCTAGCGATTATTGCCCTTGCTGTAAGCACTTATCTTATATATATACATTTTAAACCATTAGAAGCGGGAAGTTTTTGTGATATTAATGCTTATTGGAATTGTGATCGCATTAAT
This sequence comes from uncultured Candidatus Peribacteria bacterium, assembly GCA_964526005.1. Classification (GTDB taxonomy): domain Bacteria; phylum Patescibacteriota; class Gracilibacteria; order UBA1369; family UBA1369; genus CAZGKO01. The sequence goes on along the minus strand of CAZGKO010000004.1, from coordinate 17,172 downwards.
CAAAGTATATTCGCAGGATTTTTAGGAATACCAATCGCTGTTTTGGGGTTTTTATTTTATTTTTTTCTATCTTTCAATCTACTTGGCATAATTAAAAATTTCAATTATCGATTATATTACCCTTTAAATTCTAGCTGGCTTCTATTATTAATAACATTGTTTGGGCTTACTGAACTGGGAATCATCACTTATTTAGAGTTTTCTGTTTATCAATTTAGTTCTGTCTATCAAATTATCTTAATTTTAATAAATATATTATTTGGACTTCTTTTTCTATGGTTATTATTGAAATCCAAATATTATAGCGAAAGTGAAAAATTCTTAACTTATCTAATTTCTCTATCTCTTTTTGGTTTTGTTTTCGCTTTTTACTTAACAGGAATAGAGCTTTTTGTATTAGAAGGAATTTGTATTTTTTGTTTAATCCAACAGATTTTAATTTTATTAATATTAATTTTTCAATTTATTGCCCAATATAAATATAACAGACAAAAGACCTAAAATAGGAATTGCCTTAGGTGGTGGTGCAGCAAAAGCTACCTGTGAATATGGAATGCTTAAAAAAATTGTTGAACATAACATTCCTATTGATTATATCATGGGATCAAGCTGCGGTTCTATGGTTGGAGCGCTTTATGCTCTTAATCTTGACTTGAAAGAAACTGAGGAGAAAATTTTAAGTTATTTTGAAAAAGGAAAATTTAATAGTTGGATGAATATTAATTTTCTTCATGGTTCTTTTTTTAAAGGAGATTATATCTCAAAATTTTTAAAATATATTTTCGGGGATAAAACTTTTGCTGATTGTAAAATTCCTTTTGCTTGCACGGCTGTAGATTTAGAATCTGGTGAAGAGGTTGTTTTTAAAGAAGGAAAATTATGGGAAGCTATTATGGCAAGCTCTTCAATTCCAGGTTTTATTGATCCTTTTTATAAAGATGGACATTTTTATGTTGATGGAGGACTTTTGGAAGACGTTCCTTTTTCCACAATGCGTAAAGAGAATAATCCAGATCTATTAATTGGAATGAAAATTGTTGATAACAGTAATAAACAATTTATTTCAGCAATTGTATTCAATCGGTTTTCTAAAAAAAATAAATTCAAAGCTCTTTCTAAAGTAAATTTTGTAAGCAAATTCTGGAAATCTTTTAATCTTGAAAGTCAACTTTTTATTAGAATTATTGATCGTTCTATAACCATTCTTCGTGACGAACTTTTTAAATATAAAAAGCAAGAAGCTCATCCAGATTTATTATTGGAAATCGAAGTGAATGAATATGAAGCTTTTGATTTTAAAAATATCAATAAAATTATTATTAAAGGAGAAATTTTAATGAATGAATATATGCCGGAATTTTTAAAATTAATTGAGAAGAAAAAACATCAGTTGAACTCCAAATTTGAAAATGATAATGTGAAGGCATAACACTAGTATTATTATGCTTAATATAAAACAAAATGAAACATTCTCTAAAATATATCTTTTTAATCACCTTAGGATTTCTATTAAGTGCTTGTAGCAACGCTCCAACAGGTAATGCTCTTTATAGTTATACTTTTCAAACTGCAAAAATTAATTATCAAGTCAGCGGAACTTCACAGGGAACTTCTGAAGTTTTAATCAAGAATGATAAAAAAATAATTATTAATAAAATTATTAAGACAGCTTTAAATGGAACTAAAACCAATAGTGACACTATTACTATTCAAAATGGACCTAAAATATATTCTCTAAATAGTCAAACTAAAACAGGTACTGTTTTGACTAATCCTCTTTATAAGCAATTACAAAAAATGTCATCGGTGGATAGAAATAAAAAACTTTTAGAGGAAGCCGTTAACACTACCAATCAACAAGGCACCACAATACCTATCTCTAAGAAAGAAAAGAAAATTGCCGGTCAAACTTGTAAGGTTTATACCACCACAACAGGAACAGTATGCCTTTGGGAAAATATTCCACTAGAAAGCACCACTATATTATCAAATTTTGGTATTAATTTAACTACGGTGGCTACATCAATCAAATTGAATCAAAATATTAATGATCAGGAATTTAAAGTACCTGCGGGTTATCAAGTAACCGAACTAAATTAATGCTCGACTACACAAATCTCATTTTTAGTGGAATCACTTTTTTAATCGGTCTAACTACAGGACTTGTTTTTTTCAAAACAAATTTTACTCAAAAATTAAAAAAAGCAGAAAAAAAAGCCCAACTTATTTTAAGCGAAACGGAACAAACATGTTTACATTTAATTAATCAATCTAAAGAAAAAAAGAGCAAATATGAACAATTAATCAGCGAATATGAAATAAGATACCAACAATTTTCACAGCGTTTAAAGTACAGTATTGATTTTTTAGAACAAAAAACTGAAGAAAGAGAAAATCAGCAAAAGCAACTTCAAGAACATTTAACTAGTGAAGAGCTTGTCATTAATACTTTACAGTCACAAATTGAAAGTATTAAAGCGGAAACATTACCTAGACTAGCAACTCGGCTTTCTACTTCCATTGAGGATATAAAGCAAGAAATTCTTCGAGAATTAGAGAACGATTGCCAATATATCAATAATATTAAATTAAAAAAACAGGAAGAATATTTAAAAGAAGAATCTGTTCAATTAGCCAAAAATTATTTAATTGAAGCTATTCAGCGTTATGCTGCTTCTACTTCTGTTAAAAAACCTAGTTTTTTAATTCCGATTAGTCGAGATGAAACTCGTCTTAAATTAATGGGGAAAAACCTTGAAATTCTTAATTTTATTGAAGAAGCTACTGGTTGTGATATTTTATTTGAAAATAATAAAAAAGGAATTACTGTTTCACATTTTCAATTAGTTCAAAGGCATATTGCTAGAGAAACTCTCATAAAACTTATGAAAGATCGTGTGGTTAATCTAGACAAGGTAAAAGCCAGATTACTAGAAGCTTCAAATGAAACTCGTATGCTATTAATAGCCATTGGTGATAAAGTGATAAGTAAACTGGATTTAGTTCATCGAAAATTTCCAAATGATTTTAAGGAAATTCTTGGTCGATTGAAATATCGAACTAGTTATGGACAAAATATTTTAAAGCACTGTTTTGAAGTAGGTTATTTTACTTTAATTCTTGGTAATGAACTTAGTCTAAATGAAGAAATTTGTAAAATTGGTGGTTTTTTCCATGATCTAGGGAAAGCGATTGATCAGGAGGACGGTCGACCGCACGATGTCCTCACTAAAGAGATAATGGAAAAATTTGCTATTTTCTCTTGGGAAGAAATTCACGCTGCATGGACTCATCATGATGCTATGCCGATTGAAACGCCTGAAGCTTTACTAGTTAAAGCTGCTGATGCTATTTCAGCTGGTCGACCGGGTGCCCGCCAAGAAACCATCGAAAAATATCTAGCTAGAATTTCTGCTATTGAAGAAATTGCTAAGTCTTATCAGGGAGTAACAAAATCCTATGCGATTTCTGGCGGGCACGAATTAAGAGTAATCGTCAATCACAAAGATCTCAATGATGAAAATTTGCCCGAACTAGCTAATACAATTGCAGGAGAAATTGAATCAAATGTAGCTTATCCGGGTCAAATAAAAGTTAATGTTATCCGCAAAATACAATATTATCGTACTGCAAAAGAAAAGAAATAGATTTTTATTAAAAAAGAATAATAATGAAGAATTATGATTTAGCCATTATTGGAACAGGTCCTGCTGGGATGAGTGCTGCAATTTATGGTTCACGTGGCGAATTAAAAACTATTATGTTTGGGGATGAAACCAAAAGCAATCTTTATAAATCCCATATCATTTCAAATTATTTTGCTTTTCCAAACGATCCTTCCGGTCCAGAACTAGTTACATTAGGTCTAAAACATGCTATGCGTTTTGGAGCTGAACATTCAAAAAACGAAATAGTTGATTTAAAAATTCTTGAAAACAAACAATTTGAGCTAAAAGATTCTAATCAAAATATTTATCAATCTAAAACAGTCATAATATCTACAGGTCAAAGTTATGCTCTTTCTGGCATTCAACATGAACAGGAATTAACAGGTAAAGGAGTTTCTTATTGTGTAACTTGTGATGGATATTTTTTTAAAAATAAAAAAGTAGTGGTAGTGGGAAATGGTGATTATGCGGCTGAAGAAGCTATCCAATTATTAAGTTATACTACTGATATTACAATTTTAAGTCATGGTAAAAAATTTATGTTTAATAATCAGTGGAAAAAACAATTAGCTGAGAACAAAATTAAAACTTTGGAAACATCACGTCTAAAAATTATCCAAGGTAAACAAAAAGTGGAAAACATTAAAGATATTCAAGGGAATGTATATCAAACAGATGGTGTTTTTATGGCTGTTGGAACTGCTGGTGCTATTTCTTTTGCTAAAAAATTGGGTATTGAAACTATTAAAAATTATATTAAAGTAGATTCTGAAGGAAAAACAAATATTCCAAGACTTTATGCGGCAGGAGATTGCACAGGCTCCCCTCCTCAAGTTGCAATCAGTATTGGATCTGGTTGTAATGCTGCATTAAGTTGTATAAAATTAATACGCGGATTAAAAATATATATTCAATATAATTAATTACATGTTTGGGTTTAATAAAAAGAAAAAAACAGAAAAAAAACAAAGCTCAATTGATAAAATTATCCTTGGAGCAGTTATTGGAGGTGCTATTGGTTCAGTTATTGGAGTAGGTATTGCTCCTAATAAAGGAGAAGATACTCGAAAACAGGTAGTCAAGAAAACTAATAAATTATTTGGTAATATTCATAACAAAA
>CAZGKO010000004.1:0-12374 GCA_964526005.1 uncultured Candidatus Peribacteria bacterium | reverse complement strand
CTTAGTTTGATATGCCATTACGAATTGGGGAATATAGATGTAATAGATTATTACATTCGGAACACTTATCGATTTCTACTCAAGAAAAAAAACATACGATTTCCAAATAAATCTTCCACTCAAAATAATATTAAATTTCAAAACGCTAAAAAAATTCCACACGAAAATTAAAACATTTTTATGCCTAGAAAAAAGAAGAAAAGTTCTGCATTGAATCATAAAGTACTGAATAATAAAAAATTGAATCAGAAAGAACTAAATCACAAAAAGAAACGCAAAAGTCCAAACAAGAATACTTTAACTAAGAAAAAACAAACAAAATCATCTCCTAAAAAGGTAGCTGTAGTTTCAACAAAACTGATAAAACCAGTTAAATCAAAGGAAAAAAAGAAAATATTTAAACATCCATTTCCAAAATTTCAATCTCTTCAACCTAAACATCAGAATTTTTTAAAAGAATTATTTTATGGATTTAAGGGTTTTTCTGTCATGTTTTTAACTCTTTGTTTTTTAGCAACAATTTTTATTTCTTTAGAATTATTTGGACATCAACGTGTATTTCCAAGAGTAGTATTTGCTAACACTGGATATTCATTTGAAAATGCGGGACAAGTGAAAATAGATATTTCTAGATCAATTTCTTCTTATTTATCTCAAAAACAAAATTTTATTTGGAAAAATAAAACAATTTCCCTTAATTCTTCAGAAACCGGTTTAAAAATCAATCTTAATAATACTATCAGAAAACTTCCTATTTTTAATTTTCGCAATAACCATTTTTGGGATTTAATTACAGCATCTTTCAGTCAGCACAAAATAAATCCAGTTTATACTATTAATGAAGCTAACCTTAAATCTTTATTGACTGAAAAATTTGGATTAAAATCATTGGTCGCTCAAAATGCCAGTTTTTATTTTGATGATAAAAACAACATTCAAATTCGACCAGAACATCCAGGACAAGAAATTAATATAACAAAATTAGTTAGTGATATAACAAATAACGTTGATAATTTAAGACATAATCCAATTACAATTGAATTAAAAAATCAATTACCACAAATTACCACAGCTGATTTAAAAACTCACACAAATGATCTATTAGCTAAATTAGAAAAACCCATCACATTAAAATATAAAAATTCTAATTGGAAAATTAAATTATCCGATCATATTAATTTAATAGATTTCACCAAAGTGAATAATCAAATAAATATTGATCTTTCCAACAAATTTTATCAACAATATCTACAACCAAAAATTTTAAATAAGATTAATAAAACGGCCTCTAATATTAAAATTTATCACAATAATAAAGGAAAAATCATATTTGATGGTAATGCGGTTAATGGAATTCAAGTTCAAAAAGCACAACTTTTAAATAAAATCCAAAAAGCCTTAACGAGACCTGATTCAGAAGTGAATATTCCAACTAAAATTATTAAAGCAGAAGTAGAAGCTGATAATCAATTACAAGCTTTAGGAATTAAAGAATTGATTGGAGTTGGACATACAAATTTTGCAGGATCTCCTGCCGGTCGTCGTTTTAATATCCAAGTTGGAATGAATAAACTCAATGGAATTATAGTTAAACCAGGAGCAACTTTTTCATTTAATAGTCATCTTGGACGTGTTGATAGTACCACTGGTTATAAAATGGCATTGGTCATTAAAGCAAAAGGAACTATTCCTGAATATGGAGGTGGACTTTGCCAAGATTCTTCCACTTTTTATAAAGCCGCTCTGCGTACCGGTTTACCTATTGTTGAAAGGGCAAATCATTCTTATGCAGTTTCTTATTATGCTAGAGTAGATGGTTATGGACTTGATGCCACAATTTACCCCGGTGTACACGATTTAAAATTTACCAATGATACCCCTGCTGCATTTCTTATTCAGACTGAAGTTACAAAAAATAATGCTTATGTGAAAATATATGGAACTTCAGATGGAAGAAAGGTTATTTTACAAGATTATCACCGTAGCAATTATCGACCAGCAGGGGGCACCATATTAATTCCTACAAACACTCTTCCTACCGGACATAAAAAACTAATTGAATCTGCTCACGCTGGTTTTGATACCAGCTGGAATAGGATAATTAAATATACTAACGGTACACAGAAAATAGAAAAAATCTTTTCCGATTATCGGGCTACATCAAATAAAATTCTAGTTGGACAATGATTTTTACTTATAATTGTAACATCATTTCCTTAATTTCCTCATTACCAGGATAGTTTTCTATAACTGCCATCAATAAACCTTTAGCCTCATCTTTTTTATCAGCATCTACATACCAATGTGCCAAAGTTAATAAATAATCCAGGTTATTTCCATCCAACTCTAAAGCTTTATTTAAATTGGTTATAGCTAATTCGATTTCACCAAGTTGATGATTACAATTTGCTAAAGAATACCAACGCCCCGCTCTGGAAGAATCAATCTGTAGAACTTTCTCATAAAAACCTTTAGCTTCATCAAATTTTTCCTGTTGATATAAAGCTAATGCCAAATTACTTAAATAAATTGGATCATCATTAATTTTTTGAATTAATTTTCTAAAAATAAGCTCAGCTTTACTAAAAGATTCATTATTTAAATAAAGCATAGCTAATTTAAAATAGGCATCTATTTTAGAAGGATTCATTGCCAGACACTGAATAAAATATTTTTCAGCATCTTTATTATCCCCATGTTTTAATGCAATCGCTGCTTTTTTATAAAAACTATCACCTTTTGAAAGTAATTTCACATTAATTTCTTTTTCATCTGGAATCATTTCTTCCACTGTAACCTCAATATCCGCTTTAGAAATTTTACCGGGTAATTTTAATCCTTTTTTAAGAACCATTTTACCAAAAGCAGAAATTTTTTCATATAAATACCAATGACGAAGAAATATTAAAATTAACACAAGTAAGCCAATAATTATCAAAGCTGATTCAAACATGATTTAAAGTTGTAAAAGTAAATTTTCCAGCATTAATCTGGAATTGACATTAGTTTCTAATTGTCTGGACAATTTTAATACAAAATCTAACTGTTTGACCAGACTTTCCTGTTCTTCAATTTTATTATGATTTGCGGCCTCAATTAGAGATTTTCTTAAAATTATCATTACTACATTAATAAAAATCTCGGTCAGTACGGCATCATCATAAATTTGTCCTATAAAAGACATTCCTTTACTAATATTCTTTTCAGTCAGAAAACTCTCTATTTCATTATAAGTATTTGAATATGCTTCCAAAACTTTTGTATTTTCCAATAAGCGAATTGCTAATCCTATTCTACCCCCGCTTAAAGCAATAACTTGATCTAGCGCCGCCGCCTTTTTCAAATGGTATCGCTTTTTCAAACCGTCACGAGCAATATATTCAGGGACTTTTTTAAAATCAATGCGGCGCACTCGTGATAAGATCGTCTCTAGAATTTGATCTGGTTTATTAGAAGTGAAAATAAAAAGCACATTCCTTGGCGGTTCCTCCAGAATTTTCAACATCGCATTGGCAGCCTCTGCCGTCAATCTCTCAATCTCTTCTATTAAAAAGATCCGAAAATCACTATTACCTGTTAAATTTAAATTAGCTAGCAGAGGCCTCATCTCTTCAACTTTAATTTTAGAACTTTCTTTCCCTTTTCTTAAAATCAAAACATCTGAATGATATTCTTTTTCAATTTGCACAGCGATATTATTAATATCTTGTTTTAGTTTTCCAACTGTTTGCAAAGTTTTAGCCATTGCTTTAGCTATAGTATATTTACCTATATCGGAAGGACCTGCTAAAAGATAAGCATGAGACATGTTTTTAGAAAATAAATCTTCCCGCACCTGCTCTAATTGACTTTTATGTCCAATTATATTAGAAAAAAACATTTTGCAAGTTAAAGTACTCTAAATTTATACTTTAATGGCAGTTTTGTCATCAGTAATTTGAAGACACATATTGCATTTTCAAATCATTTATATAAAAATATACACATCTTCATTTTATAAAAATATGAAAAAATTATTAAGTATAGCTTTTATATCAGTTTTAGTATTATTAACAGGTTGTGCTAAAAGTGCACCCAAAGTAGGACATGTCAGCGTTACTACCATCCCTATCACACAGACCCCTGCATCTACTAATTCCAATACCACAACTAATACATCAAGTTCTAAAAACACATTATCAAAAACAATGAACACTACTAAAAATCAAAACTTCAATCAACTTGCTCCTCCTAAAAAAGGTGACACTATCGCTATTCTCGATACTGATGATGGAACCATTAAATTTAAACTATTTACTAATAAAGTTCCAGAAATTACCAAAAACTTTATTGAATTAGCAAAAACAAACAAATATACTAACGTTCCCTTTCATCGTATTATTAAGGATTTTATGATTCAAACTGGTGATTTTGAATTTGGAAATGGCACGGGAGGTTATTCTTATAAAGGTCCAGGCACCAAACTGAATGATGAAATTAACCCTGATCTGAAACATTATCAATATACGGTTAGTATGGCTAATTCCGGTCCAAATACAAATGGTAGCCAATTCTTCATAGTCTCAGCTAAAAATGGAGCCCATTGGTTAGACGGATCTTATTCTATCTTTGGACAAGTTTATGAAGGAATGAGCGTGGTTGATAAAATTGAGCAAGTCAAAACCGATTCTAATAACAAACCTCTTACTCCAATAAAACTAAAAAAGGTAACAATCGCTATTTATAAATAATATGATAATTGCAACATTCTAACTATACTTGTTTTGCAGTTTCAATCAGTTTTTTGAATACTTCAGTATTATTTACTGCCAATTCTGCCAAGATTTTCCTATCTATAGCTACTTTTGCCTTTAATAAACCATTAATTAATTTAGAATAATTAATATCATTCAATTTGCAGGCAGCATTAATTCTGATTATCCATAAACTGCGCATATCTCTTTTCTTTAATTTACGGCTTCGATAAGCATTTTGTCCAGCTTTAGCAATAAAATTCTTTGCCCATTTAATACGACTTTGCGCCATTTTGGAATAACCTTTGGTTTGTGAACGTAATTTCTTATGTCTTTTGTGAGAAGCTACACCTCTTTTTACTCTGGTCATAATTTTAGATAGTTATAGAACTAAGTTAATAATTTCTTGATATATCTCATATCAGCATGAGATGCGGGTTTACCTGATTTAAATACTTTTTTTTGTCTTTTAGACTTATTGGTCAATAAATGATTCCGAGATGATTTTTTAAAAATCACTTTACCGGTAGCAGTTATTTTAATTCTTTTTTTAAGACCACTGTGTGATTTCTGTTTCATATAATTAATGTTTTAAAGGAATTAAATTCATTGAGATATTATTACCATGTCTTTTTGGCAGAGACTCAACTGTTGCAATATCCTGTACTTTATCCAGAAAACTATTTATTTTGGACATTCCGAGATCCTGATGCTCCATTTCACGTCCCTTAAGCATTAGAATCACTTTTACACTATTTTTATTTTTCAAAAACTCTCTAGTTCGATTAGCTTTTGTGTTTAAATCATGTGTATCAATTCTTAAACTTAATCTAACCGTCTTCATTTCCACCTTTTTTTGGGTAGTCTTCTGTTTTTTCTCCAGTTTTTTTTGTTTATAGATAAATTTTCCATAATCCATAGCTCTGCAGACTGGAGGTTGTGCTAATGGTGCAACCTCGACCAGATCAATACCTCTTTCATTGGCTATTCTAAGAGCCTCTTCAAGGGAGACTGTTCCCAATTGATTATCCTCCTCATCAATCAAACGTATTAACGGAGCAGTAATCTTTTCATTTAAACGATATTGTTTTTTGATAAAATATAAAGGTAAAAATATACTGATTGTTAATTGAACCCAAAACTTCAATTTCAATCTCAGCGAATATAGGTTATAAGGGCTTACTTGTCAAATTTAAAAGCTACTTTTATAATTCAATTCTTGAGAACATAAAACTTCCCAACCATATCATCAAAATACAAACAATACCCAATACCAAAAAATCCAGACCCATTCCAAAATATGAACCACTCATTAATGTTGACCGCAAGCCATCAACTCCATAAGCAAGCGGATTAGCTCGAATTACTAAAATCAAAGCTTCAGGCAAACCTTTTAGTGGAAAAAGAGCACCTGATAAAAAGAAAATTGGCATTACCAAGAAATTCATTATTAATTGAAAACCCTGCATATTCTCCAAGACAGACGCAATTGCTGTACCAAGACCAGTAAAAAAAATTGCAATTAAAAACATCATTACTACAGTTAGCGGCAATAATGCCCAACTTTCAGGCCAAAATCCAACTAAAAGTGAAATAACAAATACGACTACCCCTTGGAAAATAGCAACAGTAGCACCACCCAAAGTGCGACCTATCATAATATCAAATCGTGAAATTGGTGCTACTAAAGTTTCTTTTAAAAAACCAAATTGTCTATCCCAAATAATTTCAATGCCAGAAAATAATGCAGTAAACAAAATGCTCATCGCAATAATTCCTGGTGCTAAAAACTGAATATAATTTCCTCCACCTGCCTGTTGATAAATTGGACCAAGCCCAAATCCCAAAGCTACCAAAAATAAAACAGGCTGTCCAAGTGATCCAATAATTCTAGACTTAGAACGAAAATATCTTTTTAATTGCCTTAACCATAGAATATAAATAGTACTCATACAATTCTAAATTATCTTCTAAACATACGATGATGTCCTCGCATTTTATCTAAAGAACTCGCCTCTTCAGAACGAATTTGATGTCCGGTTAAAGACAAAAACGCATCTTCCAAAGTTACAGCGTTATTTTTTTCTATAATATCTTTCGGACTTCCTTCAGCAATAATTTTTCCATGATCAATAACGGCGATACGATTACATACCCGATTAGCCTCTTCCATATAATGAGTAGTAAAAAACACAGTCATTTCTTGTATTTTATTCAAATTCTGAATATAACTCCAAATATGATTACGAGTTTGAGGATCCAATCCTAAAGTAGGTTCATCCAAAAATAAAATTTTCGGACGATGAATCAATCCTCTAGCAATTTCCAAACGTCTCTTCATACCTCCAGAAAAATGTTTTACCAAATCATTACGTCGATCATCTAGTTCCACAAATTTTAACATTTCATCAATCCTGTTTTTAAGAATATTTTTTGGGACATGATACAAAATTCCATGAAAATTCAAGTTTTCATAGGCAGTTAATTCATCATCTAAACTGGGATCTTGAAATACAATTCCAAAAGATTTACGCACTTCATTTTGATTAAACACTGGATTCATCCCATTTACCAGCACTTTACCAGAAGTCGGATGTAATAAAGTAGTTAGTATTTTAATTGTAGTTGTTTTTCCAGCACCATTTGGTCCCAAAAAACCAAAAATCTCACCATGCTTTACATTAAAAGAAACATTATTTACAGCGATAAAATCACCAAATTTCTTTACCAAATTTTCTACTTCAATAATATTCATAATCTAAAAAATTTTAACCATAATATGTAAATCCTTTACATGAATCAATTAATCTGCTTAAGTTTATTTAACTAATATTATTAGTTAAGGAAAAATTAAAAATATTTTTAATCTTTAAATGCAATGTTCATTCGCCAATAAGTTCATTGACATTAACAATTATAAAAAGGAGAAACATGATGTATACGTTCATAATTTCGATCATTCTAGTACTAATTCTTTCAGGTTGCGATCAAAGCCTCTATCATCAGAGACAAGATGTTGGTAATCACGCAAAAAGCACATCAAGTAGTCAACATCCTGTGGATGGAGGAAAAATCGATCAGAAAAACAACAATTCTTCCCAGATTAAAGAACGGGAAATTACAAATTTCGATTTACCCACCGGTTGGCATAGATCCATATCAAATCCAACCGAGTTGCACACCATTAAGAATGGACAAGCAGTTAATATTTACTGGGTTCCTAATACTATCGAAGATTATGCTTCCGACCCCCTGGTTGATATTTTTGCTAAACGTGACTTAACTCAAGCTCGACAAAAATGCGAATATTTTGATTGTGCTTTTGCACCATATCTCAAAGTAACTCAAAATCACGGCATTAAATTTTTTGCCATAGTTGAACCAGCAGAGATGCGTGAAAGCGGAATAAGTTCCACAGTTTATTTCAAAAATAATTTGGGATTTTATTCTTCTTTAGTCATCACTGCAAATTTTGAGAACTACATTGATGATTTAACTACAATCGCTAACAGCATGAGAAAGGAAAATTGGACTAACCAAAATACACAAAATGTTGAAAAGGCTCAACAACAATCATCACAACTCCCCCCTTTCTAGGGTGTAGATGAAAGGAAAGAACAATGAACAAGCGCTTTGTCCTCTCACTTTTTTTCCTCGTTACTCTGATGACATGGCTGTCTCTCACAACCAAAGCGGAAGGGAAAACACCAATCACTTCTTCACTATGCACAAAGTTCTATAGTGGAGATATTCCAGTCGCTGATTTCCATCAACCTGTACCTCTGCCCTTCACACAACTTCGTATCACACAGAAATACAATACAACCAAAGCGGAAGGTTTCTGTCTAATCAGTGGTTCATTTGCCAATAGCAATAGCCCTGTTTGTAAAGGCAAGATCATTCATTATGGTCATGACGGTTTGGATCTCAATCCTTTAGGGGCTAAGGACGGACAATATGATGTCCATAGCATCTCCAAAGGTTTGGTTCTAGCTTCGACTAACCGCAAGTTTATGGGTAGCTGGGGCGAAACCATAATTATTGCCTCTCGCACTAATCTTTATTCAACTCAAATTCTTACTTTTCACTACTATCATCTACATGCTACTGGTGATCCAAACGGCAAGAAATATACAACTTCCCGTCAAGTTAATGCATGTGATCATGTTATAGCTGGTGAAGTTTTGGCTAAAGAAGGAAATACCAATGGCTGGCCGGTACATCTACATGTTACCATTCGTCGTTGGTCAAATTGGCAAGAGTTGCAACAAGCTTTGATCAACAGCCCATCCGTTTTTTACGGTTATGGCTATGCTAGAAACAGACAATATCTGCTTGCCAATTATCTTGATCCAGAGGGATTCCTCACCAATACTTGGCGTGATCTCAATCACACTGCTATAAAAGGGAATGTAGAATCACTCTTCTTGCGTAGTCAGGGTATTGAGTTTGGGCTATGGAACGGGAATTTCGGTTTTAATAAAACCGTTTCTCGTTCAGAAATGGCTCGATGGGTCAAAATTGCAGCACAAGTTCCAAATCAATTTTCCACACAGGCAAATTTTATTGATGTCGGGAATAGTCATCCTGATTTTCCCTACATTCAGGCCCTACTTCAATATCCTAAACATAGTTTCTCAGTACTTAATGCTGAGGCATCTTGTCTACAAGTTGGGAACTATTTCTGTCCAAACAAACAGGTCACTGAAGCAGAAGCACTGAAAATGATCATACTTGCCTTTTACCCTAATCAATATCTGCAAACTTATGCAGATTTATTTTGGTATTCCGATCCGACACTTGCCCAAGCCTATCTTTCAACCTTAAATGGTATAGATACCTCGGCATGGTATGCTCCATTTTTCTATTTTGCCTATCAGCAACACTTGATAGGTGATTATGAATGGATGAATGCGGCACACTCAATTACCAGAAGACAAGCTGTAATCTGGTTAACCAAAGGAATGAATAAGAAACTGCTAAATTCTAGTACTGGTTGTGGACTTTGTCTGTCAGGACAATATTGTAATCTCCAAAATGGACAATGCGATACCGTACCTTCTTGTATTTCTACAGAAGGTTTTCCCTGTCCAGTTGGTGGAGGAAATATCAAACCTGATAAATCTCCAGTTTGTACACCTGGACAAATTCAGAAACAGACTTGCAACAATGGTGGTCACATGATCAAAAAGTGTGACAGCGTTGGTCAATGGGGAAACTGGAGCACTTGTCAGCAATCAGCAGTATGTGTTTCAGGGCAGGTACAAACTATTTTTTGTAGTTTGGGTAGTCAGACTAGATCTTGTTTTCCCAATGGACAGTGGTCTTCATGGAGCGCCTGTCAAAGCACAGGTGAATGTTCACCTGGTCAAACTGATACACAAATCTGTTCAGGTGGTTGGCAACATCGTACCTGCAATAATAATAGGTATTGGGAGGGGTGGTCAGCTTGTCAAATAAGTTGTAATTGTCAATCTGGAGATTGCTGCGACGGTTGCCATTATAAAACTTCTTCTACCTTGTGCTCTAGTAAAATAGAATATCAATGTGCAGGTCAAAATTCCAATTACTATATTCAGTATCACCTTGTAAAGAACTACTGCACTGGTGATTCTGCCTATTGTGATGGATTACATCACATTGGACTTTGGCAAACTTACCACTATTGTTCCAGTCAGGAAAGTTGTCAGTTCAATGGACCAGCACCCATTTGTGTCCAACAAATTCAGGACGCTGGCACACCGCCACCAGTTCAGGACGCTGGCACACCGCCACCAGTTCAGGACACTGGCACACCGCCACCAGTTCAGGACACTGGCACACCGCCACCATGTCACCCCATGCTCCTTGCTTCCAGTGAAAACGGTTGTTATACAAACCACCAAAATTCAGGAAGCCCTACCCTTTGTCTTGAAATATCAGCGGATTTCAACACCATTTACCGTTTCCGAGTTTGTAAACAAGGAGGAGCATTCCAGAATACAGCCGCTTTTGAGCTTTATGATGATAATCATGTCATCTTGCTTAAAACTGGACAAATCAATGCAGGGAATATTTGCTCTAATTGGGCACAAGTCAATCTTTCTTATTTAACACAAAATGGTCCTCAAAACGGAGCAGGGCTAAAAGCCAAAATTCTTTCTCCTTCCAATTGTCAAAACTCAGATTGTACTTACTATACAGGTTACAAAACAGTTTACCGTACTTGTCAGTAAGTCTCTATTGGCACAACCCGCCCACCTCGCCTTTGGCGAGGTGGGCTTAACCTAAATTTTACTTATTTTGTAACCTTTGGCATACTTAATTTACCGACATGAACAACAATCAAGCTCAAAATCAGGATCCGGATTTTGAATTAGTACAACTGGCACAAAATACCGACAACCACAATTTAAAAGAAGCTGAAGAGGCTTTTATTTCATTATATAATAAATATTTTAAAACCATTTATGGTTATTTCTATAATAAAGTACAAAATACTACCGATAGTGAAGATCTCACTTCCGAAACTTTTTTACAGGTTGTGGTTAGCATTAAAAATTTTCAAGGTCGTTCCTCTTATAAAAACTGGCTTTTTGGTATTGCTAAACTTCTTTTAATTAAATATCTCAAAAAGAAATATCAACAGACAACTAGCCAATTAAATGAAAATATAAATGGAGAAACAACTTCCATAGAATCTATTACCAATTTTAATTTAGACAATTCTGAATTAGAAATTACAAATATTAAAAATACTGAACGTGTCGATTATACCCTTTCTAAATTATCTAATCGCTATCGCCAAATTTTGGAACTTCGCTTTATCAAAAATTATACTATAGCCGAAACTGCCGAAGAGCTTAAATTGACTATCCAAAATGTAAAAGTTCTTCAACATCGCGCTCTTAAAAAAGCCAATTCATTTGGAATGTAACCAAATAAGTACTTAATTATTATGAGATCTCAATTCCAAAAACAATTAGAAAAAAAATTAAGAAAAGAAACTCGTCTTTTATATTATAAAAATAAAAAACCAGTTCCATGGAGAAATCTTAGTTTAGCTACAGGTATTCTTGCTACCATTCTTTTAGTAACTTTCTTTTTAATTAAAGGAACAGATACAGATTTTTTACATGAAAATATCAATGATTTAGATTTAGACAATACTGAAATCACTGCTATTACAAATATAATGCAGAATTACAATATTTCTGATTTTGATACTTTAAATTCTTCAATTAACGCTTTAGTACACAATTAATATGAAAAAAAATCTTTTTAAATCATCTATCATTTTTTTACTTGGATTATTAATTCCAGTAGTCGGTTTTGCTGCTACAACCACTCAAATTAATTATAACCAAAATCCGTTACCAATCAGACAGGAAATCACTCAACGTTTTCAAAAAAGAAAAAATATAATTATTACTCAAATTTCTGCTATTTGTGATATTTTCGATTCTATTTCTCAAAAAGTTGCTCAAAGTAACAAAATTAAACCAGAAGATAAACAAAAAATAATTCAAATTTTTACTGCCAGAAAAAATCGTCTTAATCAAATTAAAAATGAACTCGGCACTGATAATCCTCAGGAACTAAAACATAATTTACTTAATTTAAAAAATCCTAATATTGTTTTTATTTTAATTGATGATTTAG
>CAZGKO010000003.1:39035-69147 GCA_964526005.1 uncultured Candidatus Peribacteria bacterium | reverse complement strand
GTTTGAAATTATTAGTAGCATTGGCTACAGCACTATTTAAAAGTTTTAATAAAATTTTAGCCGCCTTTTTAGGGGTATATTTCAGAATATCAAGTGCTTGCTCAGTAGATTTTTTACGAATCATGCCGGCAACCAAGTTTGCTTTTTTAGGTGTAATTCTGATTGTTCTGGCAATTGCTTTCATTTTAGTAAATTAGAAATTATTTATTACGATACTCTACCGCTACCAGCACCAGTTAAAGCAGCTAATTTGCCGCCATGTCCTTTAAATTTGCGAGTGTGAGCAAATGTTCCAAGTTTTTGACCAACCATTTCTTCAGTAATATATATTGGAATATGTTGTTTGCCATTATGTATGGCGATAGTGAATCCAACGAATTCTGGAGAAACAGTAGATGAACGTGCCCATGTTTTAATAACCTTTTTCTGGCCTGAATTTTGTGCTGCTAAAATTTTTTTCAGCAGTTTTGGGTCTACGTATGGTTCTTTTTTTGAGCTTCTGGACATTATATTAAATAGTTAAATTATTTTACTTTTCTGCCACGTCGGCGTTTTACAATAAATTTATCGGAATATTTTCTTTTGCGAGTTTTGACACCAAGGGCTGGAGCTCCCCATGGAGTTTTTGGATGAATTAAACCAATTGACTGATTTCCTTCTCCACCACCATGTGGATGATCAACGGGATTCATAGCTTTACCACGTACGGAAGGTCTTCTTCCTAACCACCTGGAACGCCCTGCTTTACCGAGTTTTATTAAACCATGATCGACATTACTAATTGTTCCAATAGTGGCAAAACAGTTGCTTGCAATTTTACGTTGTTCTCCTGATGGCATTTGAATTAAAGCGTAGTCTCCTTCAACAGCAAGCAGAGTAGCGCGGGAACCTGCGGAACGGACAATTTGACCCCCTTTTTTAGGAGCTAATTCAATATTGGATATGACCATGCCAGAAGGAATATATTTGAGAGGTAATCGATTGCCAACACTGATTTTAGGATGATTATCACAAATGATTTGAGAACCTACTTGTATGGTATTAGGCGCGATATGATAACGTTTGTCACCGTCTTTATAATTAACTAACATAATGAAAGCGGTTCGATAAGGATCGTATTCAATACTGACTATTTTACCCGTGATACCGATTTTATCAGTTCTGTTAAAATCAATTAAACGATAGCGTTTTTTATGTCCTCCTCCTTGATGACGGATAGTGATCTTCCCCTGATTGTTACGTCCGGATCCATTTTTTCTACCTTTTAGTAAAGATTTTTCCGGTTTACTGCGGGTGATTTCAATGAAGGAATTAACACTCATGTGTCTTCGACCCGGAGTAATTGGTTTGAATTTTTTAACTGGCACAGTAATGAGGTATTAAGAATTAGGTAGTAGATTTTGCGAGGAGTATTGAGATAATGAATGTTCTCCTTATGCTTTACTTGTTTTTTTAGCTATTTTTTTAGTAGATTTTGCTTTAGTAGTGGGAATTTTTGGATCTTTGATTTTCTTGATTTTCAATTCTTTTTCTTCTTTAGCAAATTTAGTAATATCTAATTTTGCTTTATTTCTTAGTGTTATATAAGCTTTTCGGAAAGCAGCTTTCTTTTGGGCTTTTCTATTTCGTCTAAAACGAGATTTTCCGGGAAGATTTGCAATACGCACTTCATCTACATCGGCTCCAAACATTTCTTTAAGGGCTCTTTTAATATCAATCTTGGTAGCTTTTGGAGAAACTTGAAAGCAATAAGTTTGATTAGCGTTTAAAGCACTAATTTTTTCTGTCATTAACGGTTTTTTGATAATGTCGTAGGCTTTCATTGAGTTAGGATATTTTAAAAATTATTATTTCTGAGAAAAAATTTGATTTAATTTTTCCAATGCTTCTTCTAGAAAAACGATTTTATCGTATTTCTGAAGATCTGCAATATTTAAATAATTGGCAAGAATTGTTTTAACATGGGGAAGATTACGAGATGATTTTGTAAGTATTTCATTTTTTGCAGGTAATACAAATAACACATCTTTTTCTATTGGTAATTTAGATAACATATCTGAAAAAGTTTTAGTCTTTATCTCTTTAAAATCATAAGTATCAAGACCAAGAACTTTATCTTCTCGGGTTTTTTGAGAAAGGGCGGAAAAAAGCGCTAAACGGCGTTGTTTTTTAGGCATCATTTGTTTATAATTGCGGACATTTCTAGGACCAAAGGCAACACCTCCACCAATCATATGCGGATTATTAGTAGCTCCTTGACGGGCATAACCGGTCCCTTTTTGTCGAAAAGGTTTCTTTTTGCCACCGACAACTTCACCTTTTGTTTTAGTGTGTGCAATTGCCGCAACGCGGCGATTGGCTAATTGACGAAGTAAAGCTTGTTGTACTAAATCTGGATTAAATTTAACTCCAAAGAAAATATCTTTAACTTCAAAATCTTTGATTTTTTCTCCGGTTTGATTGTAAATTGCAATTTTAATCATAACTAAGACAGTATTTTAATAGATACATAGGAATTGATTGAACCTGGGACTGCTCCTTTGATTCCAACTAAATGCTTTTCAAAATCAAGATAAGCAACGATAGATTTGCGAGTTTGAGTTTCACCACCCATTCTTCCGGGTAATTTTTTACCGCGGTGAATTTTGCCGGGTTTAGCACAAGCACCAACTGAACCTGGTTCACGATGAAAGTGTGAACCATGGCTTCCCGGACCACCAGCGAAGTTATATTTTTTCATTACGCCTTGAAATCCTTTTCCCTTGGTAGTGCCAGTAATACTGATTTTATCACCTTCTGTAAAAGAACTAATATCAATAGTTTTTCCTTTTTCTAGTTCTGTATTGTTATCAAAATTGTTATCAAAACGAAATTCACGGATAAAATGAAATTTTCTAGTTTTGGATGGTTTGTGAATTGGATCAAATCCTAAAACTACTGCTTCGTAACCATCTTTATCGGTAGTTTTAATTTGGGCGATGGTATTAGGATTGCATTGCACAATTGTTATTGGTACAACGATGCCGTTATCACGGATAATTCTCGTCATTCCCAGTTTTTTTCCTAGTATTCCTTTCATAGTTTGGTAGAGGTTATTTTATAGTTCGGTATTAAGTGATGAGCTATAAATGATTGGCAGAAATTATTCCCGCAAATCTGATAACATATAAAATTTATTATCTATTCTTTTTGTAACATTCGGATTTCTATATCCACTCCAGCCGGTAGACTTAAATTTGTTAAGGAATCTACGGTTTTAGGAGTGCTTTCTGTTATATCAATCAATCTTTTATGTGTTCTGATTTCAAATTGATCACGTGCGTTTTTATGGATGAAAGTTGAACGATTGACAGTGATTTTTTCAATCTTAGTAGGAAGGGGGATTGGTCCAGCAACGATTGCTCCTGTTTTTTCAGCTGTTTCAATGATTAAACGAGCTGAGTCATCGGCAATTTTATGATCGTAAGCTTGGATTTTAATACGGATTTTCTGTTTTGTAGTCACGGGATAATAAGACTTAAATGTTATTCGATAATTTTAGTAACTACTCCAGCGCCAACTGTTCTGCCTCCTTCACGGATAGCAAAACGAAGACCATCGTTGATAGCTACGGGGCAAGCAAGGGTAATGGTCATTTTAACGTCATCACCAGGCATAACCATTTCAGCTCCTGTGGGGAGTTCAACAGCTCCAGTTACATCAGTAGTTCTAATATAAAATTGCGGTTTGTAACCTTTGAAAAAGGGAGTATGACGCCCACCTTCTTCTTTTGTTAAAATATAAATTTGAGCTTCAAATTTAGTATGAGGTTTAGTAGAACCTGGTTTGGCAAGCACCATTCCGCGCTCAATATCGCTACGTTCAATGCCGCGGAGTAATAAACCGACATTATCACCAGCTTGACCTTGATTAAGTAATTTTTTAAACATTTCAACACCAGTAACAATAACTTTTCTAGTATCTCTGATACCAACGATTTCTACTTCTTCATTTATTTTAATAATACCGGTTTCAATTCTACCTGTAGCAACAGTTCCTCGACCTTTAATAGAAAATACATCTTCGACAGGCATTAAGAATGGTTTGTCGAGTTCACGAACAGGATCAGGAATATAAGTATCAAGAGCATCGAGAAGTTCTTGAATACATTTGGTAGCTTCAGGGTCTTTTGGATTTTCAAGAGCTTTAAGAGCAGAACCTTTTATAACAGGGGTTTTAGCACCATCATAACCATATTTTGTTAGAAGATCTCTAACTTCAATTTCAGAAAGTTCGGCAATTTCAGGGTCAGCCATATCCATCTTGTTTAAGAAGACGATAATATATGGAACATTTACTTGTTTTGCTAAAAGAATATGTTCACGAGTTTGTGGCATAGGTCCGTCTGCGGCAGAAACCACAAGGATAGCTCCGTCCATTTGAGCAGCACCTGTAATCATGTTTTTTACATAATCAGCATGACCGGGACAGTCGACGTGAGCATAGTGGCGTTTATCAGTTTCATATTCCTGATGTGAAGTGGAAATTGTAATACCACGTGCTTTTTCTTCAGGTGCTTTGTCGATTTCGTCATAGCGTCTAGCTGAAGCCATTCCTTTTTCAGCACAATAGTATGTAATTGCTGCTGTTAAAGTGGTTTTACCGTGATCAACGTGACCAATTGTACCTACATTAATGTGAGGTTTGTTTCGATTGAAGACATCTGCCATAGTGTTTTTTGGTTAGATATAACTAATAATAAGTACTTTGTGACAAGTGCGCAGCGATAGTAGCCGAAAAATTTCTAAAATGCAAATAAATTTTTCGAGTGTTTTCTTAAAGTAAACTTTTGATAAACACTTATGCTTTTGTTCTTTCGGCAATGATTTTTTCAGCAACATTATTTGGGACTTTTTCATAGTGAGCAAATTCCATTGCGTAAGCGGCGCGACCTTGAGAAATTGAACGTAAATCTGTAGCGTATCCAAACATTTCAGCTAAAGGGACATTGGCATCAATTACTTTAGCCATGCCTCGATCAGAAGTTTTAAAAATTTGACCACGACGGGAAGAGAGATTACCCATTACATCTCCAAAATATCCTTCAGGAGTAGTTACTTCTACTTTCATAATTGGTTCCAGAATTATTGGTTGACCGGCGCGGGCAGCTTTTTGAAAAGCTAATGAACCTGCGATTTTAAATGCCAATTCAGAAGAATCCACATTATGATAAGAACCATCATAGAGTTCAATTTTGACATCTACTACAGGGTAGCCCGCAAGAATACCACGTGATAAAGCTTCATGAATACCTTTATCGACAGCTGGAATGTATTCACGGGGGATTTTACCTCCTACGATAGAGTTGATAAACTCATATCCTTTGCCAGCTTCATTTGGTGTAACTTTAATTAAAACATGACCATATTGACCACGACCACCAGATTGTTTTGCGTATTTTTCTTCGGCTTTAGTTGGAATGGTAATAGTTTCACGGTAAGCTACTTGGGGTTTTCCAATATTGGCATCTACTTTAAATTCTCTTTTCATACGATCTACTAGAATTTCCAGATGAAGTTCTCCCATACCTTCAATTAAGGTTTGTCCAGTTTCTTCATCGGTAGAAACACGAAAAGTAGGATCTTCTTCAGCTAGTTTGTGAAGGGCAACCCCCATTTTTTCTTGATCGACTTTTGTTTTTGGTTCAATAGCAATTTTAATAACTGGTTCTGGGAAGTGGATTGATTCAAGGATAATTGGTCGATTCTCATCGGCTAAAGTGTTTCCAGTTAGAGTTTCTTTCAAACCTACTAAGGCGGCAATATCACCGGCGTGAACTTCTTTAATTTCCTCACGATTATTAGCATGCATTTGGAGAATACGGCCGATTCTTTCTTTTTTACCATTATTCATATTTGTGATATAGGAACCAGCTTTTAATTTTCCTGAATAAACACGGAAGAAAGCTATTTTTCCTACAAAAGGATCAGTTGCAATTTTGAAAACAAGAGCGGAAAAAGGCTCTTCATCAATTAAGCGACGAATTTCTTCAACGCCAGTATCTGGATTAGTTCCTTTGATCACTCCAATATCTTTTGGAGATGGAAGATAATCAATAACAGCATCAAGTACTAATTGTACTCCTTTATTGGCTAAAGCTGATCCACAAAGAACCGGAAAAATTTGGGATTTTAATGTGGCTTGTCGTAAAGCGGCTTTAAGTTCAGTAATTTCAGGTTTGATTCCATTTAAATATTTTTCCATCAAAGCATCATCGGTTTCTGAAATTTTTTCGATTAGGGTATTTCGATATTCATTAACTTGGTCTTTCATATTATCTGGAATTGGAATTTCTTTAATAGTTTCTCCAAGTTTACCTTCAAATTCATAGCATTTTTCTTCCATCAAATCGATGATAGCGCTGAAATCATTTTCTATTCCAACTGGAAGTTGAATGGCAACGGCGTTTTTTGAAAGACGGTCCCAAATTGTTTGCATGGTCATAAAAAAATCTCCACCAATTTTATCCATTTTATTGGCAAAAGCGATGCGAGGCACGTGATATTTATCGGCTTGTCTCCAAACTGTTTCAGATTGAGGTTCAACACCCTGTGAAGCATCAAATACAACAACCCCTCCATCAAGTACGCGCATTGAACGTTCTACTTCAGCGGTGAAGTCTACGTGTCCGGGGGTGTCAATTAAATTGAATCGATGATCTTTCCATTTGCATGTGGTAGCGGCAGCGGTGATAGTGATTCCTCTTTCTTTTTCTTGTGCCATCCAATCCATAGTAGCTGCGCCTTCATGCACTTCACCAATTTTATAGGATTTGCCAGTATAGAATAGGATTCTTTCTGATGTGGTTGTTTTTCCCGCATCAATATGAGCGATGATTCCGAAATTTCTAAGTTTGGTTAAATCAAATGACATGATAGAGGCAATGTAAGTGTATATAAATAAATAGTGCTCAGAAGAGCATGGGTATTATATTGAGAGTGGCATAAAAGTCAACAGATTGCGAGGCTCTTTGGTTTGTCTTTAAAAAAAGGCTGTTTTCTGCTATAATATAAGGATTTAGTAAATTTTTGTGGCAGAAAATAAAAATAAAATTAAAAAAATTTTAAGTATTATCTCGTTGGTTTTGCTATTGGTACCGAATTTGGCTTTTGCTTTGGCTTCTTCCGCTAATTATCGAGTGGTAGATTTTTTAAATCCAGAAGCTAGAATTAGTGGTTCTTCTAATTATAAATTAAATGGAAGCACTGATTTTTATGGTGGTATTAACACTTCAAATAATTATAAACTGTGTACAGGTGATTTTGCGGTTTTGCAGGGATGTTTGTTACCACCAACTCCAGTTACAGGTGGTGGTGGAGGTGGAGGTGGAGGTGGAGGTGGAGGTGTTACTCCAGTTGGTGCCGGATCTAATTATCCCCAACATACCGATTGTACTTCAATAGCGTGTGAAAATCCTTCACCATCTATACCAAAGCCTCCTGTACCAAATCAACCACTGGTGGTGAATTTTCATCCTAGTGCACCTGAAATAATTACTCGGGCTCCTATTCAGAAACCTATACGAAAATCTGTTATACCTATCATTACGAAAACTCAAATTCAAAAGGTGGTGAAGGAAGTGATTTGTAAAGTAAATCTCTGTAGTCGTAGATCTTCTGTTAGTATTAAAAAACATGTTATAGTATGGGGGGGGGGGGTATGGCAATTGGTTTCTTATATGGTCCGATTGCTTATATTGAAAGTTGCAATAATTTATTTTGGTTAGAATTATTTGGAGCATTATTGGTAATTTTAATTATGATATTACCTATAGATAAAGAATTAGAAGAAAGATTGCGAAAAATGAGGCGAAAATGAAGTAAGCAATAAAGCAAAAAACCCGCTGCGATATCGCAGCGGGTTTTTTGCTTTATGTGACTATTTGTATTTTAAATTACCAAATATTAATTAATATTTGGCATAATGAGCGAAAGCTTTATTAGCAATAGCCATTTTATTCACATCTTCTCGTTTTTTCATGGCATTGCCTTCTCCATTAGCAGCTAACATTAGTTCTTCAGCTAATTTGTTAGCAATGGTAGTTCCTTTGCGATTGCGTGTGCTAATTAAAATCCAACGAATAGATAAAGTTTGTTGACGTTTTGCTTTTACTTCAACAGGAATTTGATATACACCTCCACCAATTCTTTTTGGTTTTACTTCAAGGATGGGTTTAACATTTTCGATAGCTTTTTCAAATAATCGTATAGGATCTTTTTGAGTTTTATCTGAAAGAATTTGAAGGGAATCATTGAAAATACGTCGGGCTAAACTTTTTTTGCCACCCTTCATAATACAATTAATAAATTTTTCCTGAAGGGGACTAGAATTTTCTGGAATGAAAGTAACTTTTTTTTGTGGCATAACGATGGATAATTATTTACAAGCTTATGGATTTATTCTGAAATTAAATTCAGAAATAGGATTTATGTTTTTGGTCTTTTTGTTCCATAACGAGATCGGCCTTGTTTTCGGTCACCAATTCCTTGTGTATCGAGTGATCCACGAACAATATGATAACGAACACCTGGCAGGTCTTTAACTCTTCCGCCGCGGATTAGGACAACGCTATGTTCCTGTAAATTGTGACCTTCGCCAGGGATATAAGCATTAACTTCCATGCCATTAGTGAGGCGGACTTTAGCAAATTTACGTAAAGCAGAGTTTGGTTTTTTTGGTGTCATAGTTCCCACTTTAATGCAAACGCCACGTCGAAAAGGGCTGTTTATTTTAATTTGGCGATTTTTAAGAGTATTTAATCCATACTGTAAAGCAGGAGATTTGCTTTTTTTGCTTTTAGCTTTTCTTGGCTTTCTTATCAGCTGATTGATTGTTGGCATGTATTGTTTTAATAGGTTATATCCTAGATCTTGAGTGTGGTAAATTTACACAAAGAAGATTTTAAATGCAAGATAATTTAAATAATCGGTAATATTTTTTTGTATTTCTCATAACTTTCGGTCTCCATTTCTATTTCTTCTATGCTTTTTTCTGGTTTGATGTTTGTAGTAACATGTTTTTTTCGATAAGTTTCTCCAGCTGGAATTAATTTACCAATAATAACATTCTCTTTGAGACCTTCGAGAACATCGGTTTTATTTGTGGTAGATGCTTCAACAAGCACACGAATTGTTTCTTGGAATGAGGCGGCAGAAAGCCAAGAATCAGTATGTAAAGAAATACGGGTTAAACCAAGTAAAAGTCTTTCATAAATAGCTTTGTTTTTACCTTCTTTTTCTAATTGTTTATTGGCGAATTCGACATCAAGAATATCAAAAACCTCGCCGGGCAAGAATGAAGAATCTTCAGTGTTGAGTATTCTTACTTTGGAAAGCATTTGGCGCGCGATAATTTCAATATGTTTATCATTAATAGTTTGTCCTTGTGAGGCGTAAATACTTTGTACTTCTGATACAATATATTTTTGACCTCCATAAACAGAAGTTAAATCAATTAATTCTCTAAGATTTAGATGCCCAGAAGTAAGTGGTTGACCTTTCTTAACAATTTGTTTATTGGCTACTTTAATAATTTTACCAAATGGTATTTTATATGTTTTGGTAATTTTCTCATTGCTGCGGAAGGTTACTTTTTGATCTTTTATATCTATCACTTTCCCGTTGAATGCAACTTTGAGTGAAGATTTATTGGTTTTGCCTTTGGCGAAAACTTCTTTTTCTTTGAGGCTATCTCCTTTTTTAACGATAATATTCATTTCTGGTGAAACTTCATATTCCATTTCTACCAGATCGGTGGAAATTACTTTAATTTCATTTTGTTGACCTTTGAGATTAAATTCAATAACTCCGTCAAGTTCACTCATTATAGACGGGAATTTTGGTGGACGGGCTTCAAAAAGTTCTTCAACACGGGTTAGACCTTGTGTAATATCACCTTCTTCTGAAGCTACACCACCCATATGGAATGTTCTCATTGTTAACTGTGTGCCCGGTTCACCGATGGATTGAGCAGCAATAATGCCGACTGCTGTTCCAATATCAACTGTTTTATTTGTTCCAAGATCTTTTCCATAACAGAGTTGGCAAATTCCTCCAATGGTTTGACAAGTCATTACAGAACGGACAGGTATTTCAGTGATATTATGTTTTATTATTTCTTTATTAAGTACATGAGTAATTTCAGTATTTTTTGGTGCAATAATATTGCCTTTACTATCTTTTAAATCACGTGCCAAAACTCTTCCGTAAATGCGATTTATCATTTTTTCTCCGATGCGTTCACTTTCTGCTTGAGTGATAACGTGAACTGCTTCAGATTTACAGTCATTTTCTCGAATAATAACATCTTGAACAGAATCAACTAAACGACGAGTTAAATGACCGGCTTCAGCAGTTTTAAGAGCGGTATCAGATTTACCTTTACGTCCACCATGTGTAGCAATGAAGTATTCCAAAATGGTAAATCCTTCTTTTAAATTGGATTTAATTGGGAGTTCAATTGTACGTCCGGAAGGATTGGAAACGAGTCCTTTAATTCCACAAAGTTGTGTGATTTGTCCCCAGTTACCACGGGCTCCAGAATTAATCATATAATATAAATCATTTTCAATATTAATTCCTTTAATCATCACTTTGGTAATGTCGCCTTTGGCTTTGGTCCAAACTTTAATTGTTAAAATATACCTTTCATTTTCAGTAATTAGACCTTGCTGAAATAAATTGGTGATTTTTTTAATTTCTTGAGATGCATTATCGATGATTCCATCTTTTTCTTTTGGAATAACCATGTCGTCGGCGGCAACAGTGAGACCAGAAAGTGTAGCAAATTCAAAGCCAATCTTTTTAAGATGGTCAGCTAAAATTGCAGTTTTAGCGTCACCACATAAAACTAAAGAATCATTAATTAAACTGGAAAGTTGTTTTTTACCGATAGTCTCATTGTAATAAGGGAGTTCTTCAGGCATGAAGCTATTTAAAATTAATCGACCCAAAGTAGTTTCCATAATAATGCCACGGAAACGAGCTTTGATTGGGGCTTGAAGATATAAATGACCAGTTCGCCATGCTAACATAGCTTCATCCAGATCGGTGAATATCATTCCTTCACCAAGACTTCCTTTAGTTTCTTTTGTTAAATAATAGCAACCAAGTACCATATCTTGTGGTGGTGTGATAATTGGTTCGCCAGCGGAAGGTTTAAGTAAATTCTTATTTGAAGCGATTAAATTTCTGGCTTCTTCTTGAGCCTGTTTTGAAAGAGGCACATGGACAGCCATTTGGTCACCATCAAAGTCAGCGTTGAAAGCGGTACAAACTAGTGGGTGAATCTGAATTGCCTTACCCTCAACAAGGATGGGTTGAAAAGCTTGAATTCCAAGGCGATGTAAAGTTGGAGCACGATTTAATAATACAAAACGATTTTTAGTTACTTCTTCTAAAATATCCCAAACAATTTTATCACCGCTTTGAATTAATTTTTCAGAAGTTTTGATATTATGGGTAATTCCGTCTCTAACCAATCGTCCAATTACGAAAGGTTTAAAAAGTTCTAGTGCCATTTGTTTAGGTAAACCACATTGATGTAGTTTTAGTTGAGGACCGACCACAATTACGGAACGACCAGAATAATCGACACGTTTTCCAAGTAAATTTTGACGGAAACGACCTTGTTTCCCTTTAAGCATATCTGAAAGAGAGCGTAGTTTGCGTTTGTCGCCAGCGTTGAAAACAGTTTTATCTTGGCGGGCTGAGTTATTTAAAAGAGTATCAACCGCTTCTTGAAGCATACGTTTTTCGTTACGAGCAATAACTTCGGGAGCGCCAATAGACATTAATCTTTTAAGACGATTGTTGCGGTTGATGACACGACGATATAGGTCATTTAAATCAGAAGCGGCAAAACGCCCTCCATCAAGTTGAACCATAGGACGTAAATCGGGTGGGATTACAGGTAAGGCGGTCATAATCATCCATTCTGGTTTAATTCCCGCTTTAAGTAAAGATCCTACAAGTTTTTGTCTTTTAATTATTTTCTTTTGTTTTTGTCCTGCTGATTTTTTTTGTTCTTCTACTAAATCTTTACTGAGTTTTTCTAAATCAAGATTTTGTATAATTTGGCGTATTGCTTCGGCACCGATTCCAGCTTTAAAAATGTGACCGAATTTAGTAGATAGTTCTCGATATTCTAATTCGGAAAAAATCTGAGTTATTTTGATACTTTCCAACTGATCTTTGGTGGTTTGATGAGTTTTATCTAGTTCATCGAGTTTTTGATTGAATTCACGATCAGATTTTTTCTCTAATTTACCTGTGTTTTCTCCTTTTTTATTATCAGATTTATTCTTAGCGTATTCTTTCTGAATTTTCTTACGTAAATTTTTATATTCTTCAGCTAATTGTGCACGTACTTCTGCTTTAACTTCTTCATTTACATGAGTAACAATGTAAGCAGCAAAATAAACTACCTGTTCCATAGCTTTAATTGGTAGATCAATTAATAAACCAATACGACTGGGGGTAGAACGTAAAAACCAAATATGGGTGACTGGTACAGCTAATTTAATATGTCCCATACGATTACGTCTGACTGAAGAATGAGTTACTTCAACTCCGCATTTTTCACAGATAATACCTTTGTAACGTATTCTTTTATATTTTCCACAATAACATTCCCAATTTTTGGTTGGACCAAAAACTCTTTCACAAAATAAGCCATCCATTTCTGGTTTTTGAGTACGATAGTTAATGGTTTCTGGTTTTTTCACCTCACCATGTGACCATGACAGGATTTCTTCTGGTGAAGCAACAGCAATGGAAATTGTGTTAAAAGGTTCATTGGTGCGATTTGGTTTTTCAAATTTTACTGATAAACTCATAATGTGATGGTTAATTTAATTGTTGGGAATTATTAAAAAAATAATTAATTTATTTATTTCTCTTTTTTATTATCTTTTATATCTTTATTCTCTTTTATATCATTTTCTTCAATTTCTAAATCTAAACCTTCTTCTGCGGCAAATCTTTTTAATTCTTCATCAGGGACATCTTCAATTTGATCAAGATCAATTTCAGCATCCATTTTAGCAAAATCTTCTAATTCTATTGGATCACCTTTTTCTTTAATTTCACTGATTTCTTGATTTTCAGATTCTTGATCGGTCATTACTTCTACACCGGGGATATGTGCTTTTAGATCTTCAGCATTATCAGTTTTTTCTTTGTTGAGCATAGTATTAACTTCTTTATCAATTTCTTGATTGGCTTTAGTTTCCAAATTAGTTAATTCTTCAATTTCAGGATTACCTTCGTAAATGTCTTCTGGAGGCAGTTGTTCAGTACTTTCAAATTTTACTGATAAACAGAGACTTTGTAACTCTTTAACTAATACATTAAATGATTCTGGAGTTTTCGGTTTTTTAATAGATTCATTTTTAACGATAGATTCATAAGCTTTGGCACGTCCATAAACATCATCAGATTTGATTGTTAGCATTTCCTGTAAAGTGTGAGCGGCTCCATAAGCTTCAAGAGCCCAAACTTCCATTTCACCGAATCTTTGTCCACCATGTTGAGCTTTTCCTCCAAGAGGTTGTTGTGTGACGAGAGAATATGGTCCAACAGAACGTGCATGAATTTTATCTTCAACTAAGTGTGAGAGTTTCATCATATATCCCATTCCAACAGTGGTGCGATGATCAAATGGCTCACCTGTGAAACCATCGTAAAGTTGGATTTTTCCATCGGAAGGAAGTTTAGCTTCTTTTAATTTTTTAGTGATTTCTTGAGTGGAAATTCCATTTAAAGCAGGTGTTGCAACTGTAAATCCTAAAGTGTTGGCAGCCCAGCCGAGATGTGTTTCTAAAACTTGTCCAATATTCATACGAGCAGATACACCAAGTGGATTTAAAATAATATCAATAGGGGTTCCATCTGGCAAGAAAGGCATATTTTCTTGAAGTACAATGATAGAGACAATACCTTTATTTCCGTGACGACCTGCCATTTTATCACCTACTGAAATTTTTCTAGTCTGAGCAATAGAAATTTTAATTTGTTGATTTACACCGGTAGATAGCTCATCTCCATTAGTACGAGTAAAAATTTGTACTCCGACAATTTTCCCTCCTTCTCCCCCCGGTAAACGTAAGGAAGTATCTTTAACATCGCGAGCTTTATCACCGAAAATGGCGCGTAAAAGTCTTTCTTCAGCGGAAAGTTCAGTTTCACCTTTAGGGGTGATTTTACCAACTAAAATATCTCCTTCATGAACGGTTGCTCCGATACGAATAATACCATTCTCATCAAGATCTTTAAGTCTAGCCTCTCCAACATTGGGAATGTCACGAGTAATAATTTCCGGACCAAGTTTAGTGTCGCGAACATCAATAGGATAAGACTCTATATGAATGGAATCAAAATACCCTTTTTTTGCGATGCGGTCGGAAATAATTATAGCATCTTCATAATTGTAACCATGCCAAGTCATATAAGCAACTAATACATTTTTTCCAAGTGCCAATTCACCATTATCAATGGCTGGACCATCACATAGAACATCGCCACGAAGTACTTTTTGTCCTTTTTTAACTTTTGCTCTTTGATGAATGCAAGTAGATTGATTTGAACGAGTATAAATTTGTAATAGATATGTTGCTTTTTTACCATTATCATAAATGATAACAATTTGATCGGCATCAACATAAGAAACAGTACCACTACCTTCAGCGAGATATACTTGCCCAGAAGATTTGGCTACAATTTCTTCCATACCGGTACCTACAATTGGAGCTGTTGGAGAAATTAATGATACTGCTTGACGTTGCATGTTTGAGCCCATGGAAGCGCGAGTGTTATCGTCATGTTCCAAGAAAGGGATTAAAGATGTGGATTCAGAAATAATTTGCTTTGGAGAAATATCCATGTGAGTAATATTTTTGGCAGACACAAGTTCAGGTTCTCCTTTTTTACGTGCGGATACTAAAGAATCTATAATTTGTCCTTCTTTATCTAGGGCGGTATTGGCTTGGGCAATTACTTTTTCAAATTCTTCATCAGCGGCATAATAACGAATATTGTCAGTGGCAAATTTATAAACTTTAATTTCCTTGATACCGAGTTTTTCAATTTCCTTAATAGTTTTTTCGGTGATAATTGTTTCTTTGTTCTGTAGTATTTTATTTGTTTTGGGATTAATCAGGTCATTGCGTAAATGACGACCTATTAATTTTTTCTTATCTGTAACAAAAATGGTGTCATTCATTTCACGATAGGGTGTTTCAATGAAACCATATTTATTAATGCGGGCATAGGTAGCTAAGTGGACTACAAGACCGATATTTGGTCCTTCTGGTGTGGCAATCGGACAAATTCTTCCATAATGGGATGGATGTACATCACGAACATCGAATGAAGCACGTTCACGGGTTAAACCACCTGGTCCCATGGCTGAAAGGCGACGTTTGTGAGCTAATTCAGAGAGTGGATTTGTCTGATCCATAAATTGAGATAATTGATGGCTAGCAAAAAATTCTCGAAGGGCGGCGGTAATTGGACGAGAATTGACTAATTGAGTTGGAGTTGCAGTTTCCAAATCCATTACAGACATACGGTCTTTAGCAATACGATCTGTACGAAGCAAGCCAACACGAAATTTGTTTTGAACTAATTCTCCAACAGCACGAATGCGGCGATTGGAAAGATGGTCAATATCATCTGGTTGTAATTCACCGTAATTAAGTCTGATTAAATGTTTGAGAATTTTGATTAAATCGGCAACTTGAAAAGTATGAAATTCTTTTGTGTTTGGAGTATCTAAATTAAAACGTTTATTTAATTTATAGCGAGCTACTGGACCCATATCATATTTTCTGTAATCAAAAAACATGGACTGGATTAAAGAACGAGCATTGTCAGGAGTGGCTAAATCTCCTGGACGTATTTTTTTATAAATATTCTGATAGGCTTCATCCAAAGTTTTGGAATTATCTTTTTCGAGTGTATTTAATATATAGTCGGGTTTATTTGGTTGGATGGTATCTTTAAATATGTCTCGAATATCAGTATCTGTTGGATAACCGAAAACTCTGATTAGAGAAGTAATCGGAATTTTCCTTTTGCGATCAATTTTAACACTGAGAATACCTTTTTTGTCGGTTTCAATCTCTAGCCAAGCTCCACGTTTAGGGATAATTTTAGCATTATTACAATTAACTAAATTAGAAGCAGCGGAAAAGAAGACTCCAGGTGAACGAACGATTTGAGACACAACAACTCTTTCAATTCCGTTTACAACGAAAGTCCCTTTTTGAGTCATTAAGGGGATTCCTCCAAGAAACACATCTTGTTCTTTAATTTCACCAGTTTCTTTATTGATTAATTGAACATGTACTTTTAATGGAGCTTCATAAGTTAGGTTTTTGACCTTACAAATTTCAGGATCATATTTTGGTTCATCAATAATATAGTTGAAAAAATGTAACTCTAATTTTTTGCCAGAAAAATCAGTGATTGGAGTGATTTCATCAAATAATTCACGAATTCCATTCTCTAAAAACCAACGGTAAGAATCGAGCTGAATTTCTATCATATTTGGGAGAATAATATTTTTATCGATTCTATCGGTAAAATATTTACGATGTGAAGTTTCCTTCATTATAATATTTTCTTTGGGAAGGAGTTTTGAAATCTCTTCAGCAATATTAACTTGGCTTAAAGAGCTGGTTTTGATTTTGGCAGATTTTTTGGTAGGTTTTTCAATTTTTGGAGTGAGTTTTGTTTTAGATTTGGTTATGGTTTTTTTTGTAACTTTTTTTATAGGTTTGTGTGTTTTTTTAACAACTTTGCTGTGAGTAGATGTTTTTTTTGCAGCTTTAATCTTAGGTGCTTGAGCTTTTGAAGGTTTGGTATTGTTTTTTAATTTAGTCGTTTTTACCTTCTTGGCTTGCACCTTGATTTTTTTAGTCATATTGAAAAGATTAGAAGAAATAACATTGGGTGCCATCTTCCTTAACACAATCTTAAAATTGCTGACAGCTGGGCATACTATATATTAAGAATTTCTCTTGTCAATTTTTTTTATCATTAAAACTAAAATGTTTGGAACTTTAGATTGCTAAATAAATAAATTATCGTTTAAAGCTTTGTTTAATAATTTTATTGAATTTTAATTTTGCTCTTATTAATCAGAATGCTTGCTATGTTCACCTACTGTTTTGATTTTTGTAAAATAAGTATTGTAAAATTCTTTTTGTTCATCTAGAAAGCTCATTAATTTATCATCATCACCAAGAGGGATAAATTGAGGAGCAATTTTTAAACTAATTGCGCCAGGGTATCCATCTTGTTTTAATTTAGTTAAAAAACTTTCAATTGGCACAATGCCTTTAGCTGGAGGAGCATAATTTATACCAGCTTTAACATTGGAAAGGTGAACATGAACCAAGAATTTTTTGAGAATTTTATAAACTCTGATTAAATCTTCTTTTTTAGTGGCAATACGTGTGGTGTCAATGGTGACATGTTTAAATTTTTTCAAATCAACTAAATTATTCATAGCATGCTCAGGAATAATTCCTAAAAAAGTTTGATTGGAACCATTTTCTAAAGCGATGGAAATATTTTCCCGTTGACGGATTTTAGGAATTTCATTTTTAAGCCATGAAATATATTTAAAATCAAAAATTTTTGGAGGTTGGATAACGATTATTTTAGTTCCAATTTTTTTGGATAAATTGACAATTTCATTAATTTTTTTAGCGGAAGAAATACTGGGGGCGGAAATAGCTAAAACTGGGAGTTGATATGTCTCAATTAATTTTTTGACGTATTTAGCATCTTGTGTATCGAAGTTTCTTAAATTGATATTGAGATCCACGCCGTCATAACCAGCGTTTTTTACAATTTCAAAAACACGGTTTAATCCGTAACCTTTTAAACTTTCTGTACAGATTGCGAGCATTTTTATTTTTAATAATTTTTCTTTTCTATATTTTAGCAGAGATTATCTTAATGTGAAAGGGAAGTGTATGAATTAAGTTTTTTGTGAGTTATGTGAGGGTGGTGGTAGCACCTTTTTAAGGTGAGAGTGTGGGAATACCCGTTGGATTTTAGGGTGAAGATGTGGGTTCAGGGTGAGGTGGTAGATGAATGAGAGGTGATTATATTTATGCCTTCCATATATGGACGTAGGATTTCAGGAATGAGAATTGAACCGTCGGGTTGTTGATAGTTTTCAATGATAGCTACCCAAGTGCGACCGAGTGCGAGACCTGAGCCATTTAAAGTGTGGACAAATTGAGTTTTGGCTTTAGGGTTTGTATTATCTTTGTAACGGATTTTAGCGCGACGGCCCTGAAAGTCTGAACACCATGAACAAGAAGAAATTTCTCGGTATTTGTTTTGAGAAGGAATCCAGACTTCGAGATCATAAGTTTTATGAGCGTGAAAACCTATATCACCACCGCATAGAATAACTCGGCGATAGGGTAGTTCTAGTTTTTCTAAAATTTCTTCGGCATTGCGGGTCAGTTTTTCCAATTCTTCTTCAGCTTGTTCGGCGGTGGTAAATTTAACCAATTCTACTTTGTGAAATTGGTGTTGGCGAATGATTCCTTTGGTATCTTTGCCATAAGATCCAGCTTCAGAACGAAAGCAAGGAGTGAGGGCACAATTATTAATTGGTAAAAGTTTTTTATCGAGGATTTCATCCCGATATAAATTAATGAGTGGAACTTCGCCGGTGGGAATTAAGTAAAATGTGTTGTTACCTGCGGAAGTTTTAAAAAGATCTTCTTCAAATTTTGGTAATTGTCCAGTGCTGAACATGGATTCTGGATTGACCAAATAAGGAGGTATAATTTCTTCATAACCGGCATTGGTTTGGTGTTCTAACATAAAAGTAGCTAAAGCACGTTCAAGTTTGGCTCCTGCTCCTTTTAAAATAGAGAAACGAGCGCCGGCAATTTTGGCGGCGCGATCTAAATTTAAGATTCCTAATTTAGTGCCTAAATCAACATGATTCTGGGGATTTTTGATTTCTGCGGGTTGACCCCATTTTTTAAGTTCAATATTATCATTTTCATCTGTTCCTTCAGGGACAGATTCATGAGGGATATTTGGAATTACAAAGAGAATTTTATTTTGTTCTTCTTCAATTTTAAATAGTTCTGGTTCAAGCTTTTTTAATTCTTCTTTTAATTGTTTACTTTTTTCAAGGAGAGTAATTTTTTGATTAGTATCGGCTTTAGGAATTTCTTTGGAGAGTTTATTAACTTGAGCTTGTAACTCTTCGGTTTGGGTCATTATGTCACGGTGTTTTTCATCTAATTTGAGAATTTGATTAATTGGTTCTGGTGGAACTTTTTTTTTAGCCAGAGCTTTTTTAATTTCTTCAGGATTTTCACGGATAGATTTGAGATCAAGCATTATTTATAGGTGATAGAGTTGATTTAATTTATTATTTTTTCTTCTCATCATCTTTCTCATTTTTCTTTTCATCTTTTTTCTTATCATTGATAATTTCTCCTTCAGATATATTGTCTTCAGATTTTTTGGCAGAAGAAGATTCTTCTGATTCAGGTGCTTGTTTGACGTTGACACCTTCATCAGAGGTGGTGTTGGAAGCGGGGTTTTGATACATTGCCGCACCGATTTTTTGAATTGATTCAGAAAGTTCGTCTGTTGCTTTTTTAAGTTCTTCTATTGTTGATTCTTTTCCAAGAATTGCTTTTAAGGTATCAATTTTTTCTTGTATCGGTTTTTTAATATCTTCAGTTACTTTGTCTCCAGCTTCCTTTAAAGTTTTTTCTGCTTGAAAAACCAGACTTTCTGCTTGATTGCGAGTTTCTATAAACTCCTTCTTTTTTTGATCTTCTTCAGCGTGTAATTCCGCTTCTTTTTTCATCTTTTCAATTTCGTCGGCGGAAATATTGGAGGATCCAGTAATTGTGATATTTTGGATTTTGTTGGATGCTTTATCTGTTGCTTTAACATTTAAAATTCCATTGGCATCAATATCAAAACTTACTTCGATTTGAGGAACTCCACGTGGAGAGGGTGGCAGACCATCTAATATAAATTTTCCAAGTGATTTATTGTCGGTTGCCATGTGACGTTCGCCCTGTAATACATGGATTTCTACAGCTGGTTGATTGTTGGCGGCAGTTGAAAAAACTTGAGATTTGGAAACTGGAATGGTTGTATTGCGTTCGATTAATTGGGTGCAGACTCCACCTAAAGTTTCAATGCCTAAAGAAAGGGGAGTGACATCAAGTAAAATCACATTTTTAACATCGCCTTGTAAAACTCCTCCTTGGATTGCGGCACCGAGTGCAACAACTTCGTCGGGGTTAATTCCACGGTGCGGGTCACGACCAAAAATTTCTTTAACTTTTGCTTGTATGGCTGGAATGCGGGAGGCTCCTCCTACTAAAACAACTTCAGCTAAATCGGAGGTAAAAATTTTGGCATCAGTTAATGCTTTTTTACATGGATCAACGCAGCGTTCGATTAAATCTGCTACTAAATCTTCAAATTTAGCGCGGGAAAGTTTCATAGTTAAATGTTTGGGAGAACCAGATGCATCCATTGTAATAAAAGGTAGATTGATTTCACTTTCATGTTGATTGGAGAGTGCTATTTTAGCTTTTTCAGCTGCTTCGCGAATACGTTGAAGGGCAATACTGTCTTTGCTTAAATCAATGGAATTTCCTTTTTTAAATTCGGCGATAATCCAATCCATAATTTTAGCATCAAAATCGTCGCCACCCAAATGAGTGTCGCCATTTGTAGATAAGACTTCAAATACCCCTTCGCCGAGTTCTAAAAGAGAAATATCAAAAGTGCCGCCGCCCAAATCAAAGACGGCAATTTTTTTATCGACCGTGTGTTTATCCATTCCGTAGGCAAGTGCGGCGGCAGTTGGTTCATTGATAATTCTTTTGACATTCAGTCCTGCAACTTTTCCTGCGTCTTTGGTGGCTTGGCGCTGACTATCATTAAAATAGGCGGGTACGGTGATTACTGCTTCAGTGACTGGTTCGCCAAGATATGCTTCGGCATCGGTTTTAAGTTTTTGTAAAATCATTGCGGCGATTTCAGCTGGTCTTCGTTGCTTTCCATCCAGCATAATTTCGGCTTCATTGGATTTCCCTTTAACTACTTCATAAGGTACTAATTTGATTTCATCCTGAACTTCTTTAAATTGGCGTCCAATAAAACGTTTTGAGGAAAAAATAGTATTTTTAGGATTGGTGACGGCTTGGGCTTTAGCTAAAACTCCAACTAATCTTTCTCCACCTTTAATGGCGACCATTGACGGGGTGGTGCGTTGTCCGTCGGAATTTGGAATTACCACTGCTTCAGTTCCTTCCATTACAGAAACACAGGAATTGGTTGTGCCAAGGTCGATTCCGATAATTTTACTCATAGTTTTTTAATTATATTTTACTTTGTTCAAACTCAATCCTAAAACAAGTTCAGGATAGTGCGTTTAGCACTCGTTATTTTAGAGTGCCAAATTATAATTGTCAATATTTATTATATGTGTTTTGAGATAATGTTTAAATTATGTGGTTTCTTTCCCATTACCAACTATTACTTTAGAACGGCGTAAGATTTTATCTCCCAGCATAAAACCTTTTTCTACTTTTTCTAAAATCTTGTCCTGTTGACCATTTTTAGTCATTACCGCTTCATGAATTTGTGGATTAAATTTTTGATCGGTAGTGATAATTTCACTTAAACCATTATTTTGTAGAATAATAGATAATTCTTTATTGATACTGGAAATGCCATTAATCCATTCTTGATTTTGATTTGTTCCACTAAGTGGAGGTTTTTTGATGATAGGAATATTTTTTAGAGCTCGGTCAAAATTATCTAATACACTTAAAAGTTGGTTGATTAAAGTAGCGTTGGCAAATAGAATAAATTGTTTTTTCTCTTCTTCAGCACGTTTTTTGTAATTTTGCAAATCGGCTAAAGCGTGTTGACTGATTGTAGTAAGTTCGGTTAATTTAGATTTTGTTTGTTCTAATTCATTTTGAAGATTAGTGAAGGATTGATCATTGTTTGATTGATTTGATTCCGTATGGGGTTCAAAATTGTGTTTTTTGAGATTTTTCTCGTTTTGAGTATTATTTGTATTTGGCATTTTTTAATTAGATTAAATCTTTTATTTGTTCAAGTACTGCTTTATTAAAAGCATAATTTGTACGAGTGGGGGAGAGTAAGCCGACATAGGCTTTATGGTTAAGTGAATTAATTGTGGTAACCATTAAGGCGTAGCTTTGGATTTCTGGCAAGATATTTTCTTTGCCAATAAAAATTTTAACAGTGTTATCAATATCCAGAGATTTTAATAGGTTCACAAAGCTGTCATTTTTTTCAAATACTTCAATTACTTGGCTGGCACGATTTAAGTCTGATAAAAATTCAGGTTGGCGCACGATATTAGAAAGTCCCAAATAAAAAGTGCGTGGAGAGGATGGAACTGTGGCAAAACTGGCAATTTGAGTAGTATGCGCCAATAAATAAACCAGATCATTAATTTTTTGTTTGGCTTGACTGATTTCCAAATCTTTACGGGCCTGAATTAGTGCTTTTTTAGCATCAGTATGGGCTTGTTCCAGATCGGTTAATTCTTCAACAAAAAGTCGATAACCTAGATCAGTTGGCACACGACCGGCGGAAGTGTGGGGCTGATAAATCAATCCTTCTTTTTCTAGAGTTGCCATATCATTTCTAATTGTGGCAGGGCTGACATGAAAATTATAACTAACTAAAATAGTGTTGGATCCAACTGGTTCGGCGGTTTCTATAAAGTGATTGACGATGGCGCGGAGAACTTCTAAACGTCTGTCTATAGCCATAATAATTAGGTTAGCAGACTGCATTTTACAGTGCTAATTTAATTGAGGCAAGTTGAATTCATTTTATAATTTGTCTGCGATCATTTTAGTCATGTCTACGGTGCGACAGGAATATCCCCATTCATTGTCATACCAAGATAATACTTTTATAAAAGTATCGTTGATGATCAAAGTGGAAAGTCCGTCAACAATAGATGAGTGTGTATTTTTTTTAAAATCTGTGGAAACCAGTGGTTCCATTGTGAAATCCATAATTCCACGTAAATAAGATTGGGATGCGTCTTTAAATAATGTGTTAACTTCTTCAATTGAAGTTTCCTTTTTGACATTGCATACGAAATCAACAATTGAAACCACTGGCGTGGGGACTCGAATGGAATGTCCATCGAGTTTGCCTTTTAGTTCAGGAATTACTTCAGCTACGGTGCGGGCGGCACCAGTACTGGTTGGAATAATATTAATGGCTGCAGCACGTGCTCTGCGCATGTCATGATGTTCTAAATCTTGTAAACGTTGATCATTGGTATAAGAGTGGATAGTGGTCATAAATCCTTGAATAATTCCTAATTTATCATTTAAAACTTTAACTACTGGTGCAAGACAATTGGTAGTGCAGGAAGCATTTGAAATAATGTGATGTTGGTCTGGATTATATTCATCTTGATTAATACCTAGTACCATAGTGATGTCAGGGTCTTTGCCTGGGGCGGAAATAATTACTTTTTTAGCTCCGACAGTTAGATGTTTAGAAGCCCCTTCACGATCTTTAAAAATTCCGGTACATTCAATTACAATATCAATACCTAAATCTTTCCATGGGAGTTTTAGAGGATCTTTTTCTTCCAAATAAATGAGTGTTTTATCTCCGACGGTGATGGTATTGGCGTTTTTACAAATTACTTCAGCATTTAGAGTTCCAAAATTCGAGTCATATTTTAAAAGGTGTGCGGTAGTTTTATTATCGCCGATATTATTGACTGCTATAATATCAAGGGGGTATCCCATGTCCATATTGACTCGATAAACTTGTCGGCCAATTCGACCGAAACCGTTAATTGCGACTTTTGGTTTAGAAGAAGATTTTACTGGCATATTTATTTTAATTAATTTTTATTTGTTATAATTTTAGCACAATGTTTTTAAAAATGGAAAAAGTTTAGAAATGAATGAAAGTGATTGCGCCAATAATAATTTGAGACAAGATTAAACCATAAATTAAATTACTAATGAAAATAGCAAAAATACTTGGCCAATATGGTAATTCTAATAAATAAGCTAGAGCTACCATGGTATAGCTTCCAGTTCCCGGGATTGGAAGAATTCTTAAAAGAATGAGAAAACCAAGTCCCCAACGTTGAAAATTTTTATTATGTTTGGTGTGAATTTTTTGAAAATGATGATCAACCAATTTATGAAGTTTGGGAAAATGTTTAAATAAGAAGGCAATTATTTGATCGAGTAATCTGAAAACGATTATTGTACCAAGAGTAATTGAAATTAGGCTCCAAAAAAAAGCTGAATAAACAGACATGTGTAATGCTTTTCCTAATGGAATGGAGCCGCCCATTTCTAATTCTGGTATAGCGCCTACTAAAGCCACAATTAGTGTTGGAGGGAATGTCATTGATTATTGAAATTTATGCTAATTGATTTTAAACCTTAGTTTTTTTTTGTACAGATATAATTTATTGTGCAGTTCTTTTATACATCTGAAGAGCAAAAAAGTTAGACTATATAAGATCAATGGGGCTATATATTTTTATAGGGCTGGAATGTGGGTTGTGGGAGGGGAAAACGTGTTGACGCAATTTATTAAGTATAAAAAAGGTGAACAAACTTGTATAAAAAGTTTGACAGCACGTTATTTCGCTTATATCTTAGAGATAGTTTGAGGGTATAAAAAATATGAACATGTGCTGAATATAACTTTTGAACTTAAAATAAAAATGACTGAAATCATATCAAAAAATTTACATTATCCAGTGATGGTAAAAGAAGCTGTTGAGTGGCTGAATTTAAAAAATTCTTTAATTGTGGTTGATGGCACTTTAGGTCTTGGTGGATATAGTGAGGCGATTTTTGAAGTTGCTTCGGACAAATTAAAAATAATTGCTTTTGATCTTGATGAACAAAATTTAAATTTAGCAAAAGAGAAATTAAAAAAATTTAGTAATCGAATATTGTACTATAATCGTAATTTTAGTGAATTAACTGAAGTTTTGAATGAGCTACAATATAGTAAAATAGATGGTATTGTTCTTGATTTGGGAATTGCTTCAACTCAAGTGGATCGGGCTGAAAAAGGATTTGCTTTTAGCAAAAATGGTCCTCTTGATATGCGATTTTCTAAGAAACAAAAATTAACGGCTGCTGAAATTGTTAATCAATATGGAGAAAAAGAGTTAGCTCAAATTTTTTATAAATATGGAGAAGAAAAACGGTCTCGAAAAATTGCATCTTTAATTGTGACGGAGCGTATAAAGAAATCATTTGAAACTACTAAAGATTTGGCTGATTTAATTTTGGTAAAATTGGGAAAATTAGGTCGTATTCATCCAGCTACTAAAATTTTTCAGGCTCTTCGTATTGAAGTGAATAAAGAATTAGATAATCTGGTTTCGGTGTTGAATCAATCCATTACTTTCTTAAAAAGTGGAGGTCGAATTATTGTAATTTCTTACCATTCGTTGGAAGACAGGATTGTGAAAAATTTTTTTCGAGATGCTTCACGTGAGTTTATAAATCTTAAAGAAGAGTTAATGACTAGAAAATTAGATCCCAGTTTAAAAATTTTAACAAAAAAACCAATTAAGCCATCAAGTGCAGAGATTGCTGCAAATCCCAGAGCGAGATCAGCATTGCTTAGGGTGGCTGAGCGAGTGTAAATAAAAAAATCTTAAAAATAAAAATGCGAAATTCAAAACTTTCTCATAGCCCATATCGAACCCAGTTTAGGGCTGTACGTCATGAAGAAATTAAGCAAGCTAAAAAAACAGTGAGTTTTGTGATTAAACAAAGTTGGATTGTGGTTGGTCTTTTAGTTTTTGCTAGTGTGTTAGGGTTTTTTCAGGTGATTACTTATAATAATTTGGCTACTAAGGGTTATGGTTTAAAAAGATTGGAAATAGCTAAGCAAGAATTAGTTACTCAATCTGAAATTACAAATCAATATTTAGCTGATGCTAAATCAATGGGAAATTTAATTTCTAGTCCGTCTATTTCAAACATGCGTTCTCCTGCTAAGGTTCAATATGTAATTGAAAACTCAGCTGAACTAGCAAAAGCATACTAAAAATTTTGAAGTGATTTTATTTTGTAATATTTGTGTTTTTAAATAGTTTATCTTAATAAGATAGATGAAAGACTACTTTTTTGACAAAGTTACAAGTTGAATTTTAATTATAAACAAGGTAGTTTTTTATAAATGAAATTTACTGATGGACATTTTTAAAAAACGAAAGCAGAAATCTGAACAAGAATTATTAATTGAAGATTTGGTGAGAAAGGCTCAAGCAGGGGATACTGAGGCTTTTGCTGATATATATGATATATTTGTAGATAAGATATATAAGTATTTATTTTTTAAAGTTGGAAAAGAAGAGGCTTTGGATTTAACGGAAACGGTGTTTTTAAAAGCTTGGGAATATATTACTCATTATAAATTTAAACCTGAAAGTGGTTTTTCTTCTTGGATATTTAGAATTGCCCATAATTTAGCAGTTGATTATTTTAAAAGGAAAAAAGAGAGTTTACCTTTAAATATTGATGTGCCTGATAGTAAACAAGATAATGATCCTCGTTATTTGATGGAACAAAAATTATCTGAACAAAAATTGAGAAGTGCTTTAAATTTGTTAAAAAAGAATTATCGAGAAGTGCTTACTTTAAGCTATTTAAATGATATGAATAATATTGAAGTAGCTGAAATTATGGGGAAAAATGAAGTGGGGTTGAGAGTTCTTAAGCATCGTGCTCTAAAAGAATTGAAAAGGGTGCTCAAGGAAATGGGTGTTAAATACTGAAACAAATCATGTTTTCTTTCGTTATAAATGTTGTCTAAACTTATTATGTTGAAAAGGAAAAAATTAAAATTGGATCTAAGTGATTTTAAGCTTGAACAAGATTTATTGAAGGTTGGAGAAACTGCAATGCTGTCTGATGTGGAAAAACAGAATAGTAAAATTTATCTTCTACATACAATTTCTCAGTTTCAGAATGAACATTCTACTCAGGAATTGATTAGTTCTCAAGATGCTTCGGTTGAGCGAGATTT
This sequence comes from uncultured Candidatus Peribacteria bacterium, assembly GCA_964526005.1. Lineage (GTDB taxonomy): Bacteria > Patescibacteriota > Gracilibacteria > UBA1369 > UBA1369 > CAZGKO01. The sequence goes on along the minus strand of CAZGKO010000003.1, from coordinate 42,007 downwards.
AATTATAATTCAAAAAAATGCGGTGCTTTCTTCTGGGAAGAAATATTGGCTTAAACAACAAATTTTAGAGCGAATTCAAATTCCTCATTTTAATTGGTGGTTTGTTAATAAAATAGCACGAAATATGATTGCTACTGTTTTGCTTTTTATGTTTGTATTTAGTTCATTGATTTTGTTACCTGTTAATTATCGTTTAACCAAAGCCAGCAAATGGACTTATTTGGAAAATGTTTATGGAGAGGTTTATATCAATCGAGATGGACAAATTTTACAGGCTAATCCTAATGTAAGTTTACAGGAAGGGGATATTATTGTTACTCGTAAAAACAGTACTGCTGTGGTTCGTTTTATGGATGATAGCGTAGCTAGATTGGGTGAAGATACTTCTTTGCAAATTGAAAAAATGGGTGTTGATAATGGTCAAGGGGATTTGGAAACACAGATTAGTTTATTATTGGCTAATGGACGGGTTTGGGCTCATGTAGTGAATTTAATGGGAACTAATTCTCATTTTGTGATTGAAACTAAAAATGCCAAAACCAAAGCAACTACTAAAGCATCTTTTGAAATAACGGCTGTACCTTCTATAACTAAAGTTTCTGTTTATGAAAACAGTGTTGATTTAACTGGTAAATTTGATTTAACTGATAATTCACAAACTGTAATTAAGGGATATAGTGCTGAAGTTGATAATATAAGTTTAAAATTGAGTAATGGGAACTCTGGGATTTCTTCTAAAATTATTTTAGCCAAAGTGAATAATACTCCAGATCAATGGGTACAGAATAATTTAAAATTAGATCAGCAGCATCCAAGTAAACTTTTGAGTGAAAATCGAACTTTTATTAATAATGCTCTAGGGCAAGATCAAGGTGTGGCTGGAATGATTGCTGATATTAAAGATATGACACTTCCTTACTTTAAAACACCTGAAATTGAGCATGTCCGAAAAGAGTTTTTACAGGTTCATATGAATTTTCTAAAAGCGGAACAGTTGTTGGGTAATAATTCTAATGATAATACTGATCGTACGGATTCTTTGAAATATATCTATGCTTATCGTAATTTTATGAAAGATTTGATGTCTAAGAAAGTTGATTTGGAATCACAAAATAAAAGTGAGAGTGCTGTGTTATTTAAATTGATAAATGACAATGTGGATTCACAAGTTAAGGCTTTGGCGGTGGTATTGCCTGATAATAATTTATTTTTGGCTAAACAAGTAATTAATGAAGTTATGGAGACTTTAAGTCCTACACGAGCGGATTTAATTGAAAATAAATTAATAATTTTACGAGAAGCTCTGTTTGATACTGAAGGATTAATTGATAAAAGAAATTTTAAATTGGCGCAGTTTACATTTCATCAATATTTATCATCATTAGATGATGTAGTTAATTTAATTAATAAAGAAAATAATCAAATTACTTATAATAAGCTTTATGATTTACTAAATGAACAAGTTAAACAATTAAAACTATTGAGATCATTGGAAATTAAATTACGTAATGTTGGTGAAAGTTATTTTGAAACAGTGGTAAAAAATGTTGAAAAAAGTTCTTTAAATAAATTAATTCAAATTATTTCTGTATCACGGAATAAGAAAATTCCATATAGTTTGTTAATACAACTTTATTCGTTTGTGCAAACCTATAGTGATAATAGGCAAGAAAAAGCTGAAGTTTTATTAAAATTGGAGAACATACTGAATACTTATCCAGAATTTCAGAAAATGAAGAAGTTGGAAAAACAACAACCTAATCAATTAAAGGATATAAGTGTGAATTCAGATAATCTAAATATGGGTACAAAAAATATTCAACCTATTATAATTGATTTTCAAGCGACAGCTGAATTAAATATGAATAATATTTCAAGTTTAAAAAGCAATTAATAATAGACCAAAAATAGCTGCAAATCCACCGATGATCCAGAATCGCATTACGACCGTTGCTTCATGCCAGCCGAGTTTTTCAAAATGATGATGTAGAGGTGCAATTAAAAATACTTTTTTATGAAAGAGTTTTTTGGAAGTTATTTGAATGATTACTGATATTGTTTCAATTACGAATATGAAACCAATAAATGGTAAAATGATAACAGTATTGGTGAGCATGGCTATAACCCCAAGGGTAGCCCCGAGTGCTATTGCCCCCGTGTCACCCATGTAAAATTTGGCAGGGATAATGTTGAACCAAAGGAAACCAACTAAAGAGCCGGCAATAACGGTACAAAATGCAGATAGGATGAAAAGCCCCTGAAAATATGAAATTGCGGCATAAGCTAGAAAGGCGATCATTAGAAGGCCGCCGGCTAAACCATCAAGACCATCGGTGATGTTGACAGCATTGGAAGAAGAAATAATTATTAACATGAATAAAGGGATATACCACAAGCCAATATCAAAGGAACCAAAAAAAGGAATATGAATTTCACTGTAACCGAGCCGAAAATAAAACCAATAAGCACCGGCGGCGGCGAGTAATGTAAGTAATAACAATTTTGGGCGCATATTAATTCCTTTACTGATACCTTTTCCTTTTAGATTTAAATAATCATCAAAAGCTCCGAGAATGGCGGCGGCAATTAAAGTGAAAATTGGCAAATAAGTTTCTTGGCGGCTAAAAAGGGAATTTTCAGTAAGTCCGAAATGAGTAGAAAGGGTAGAAAGTAAAATGACCAGTAATGTTGTTCCCCAAATTAGCACTCCTCCCATGGTAGGTGTGCCAGCTTTTTTTGCATGTAATTCATTGAAAATAACGGCTTTTTCACCTGTTGAAGCTTTTTCTCTGAGTTGTTTTCCGATTTTATATTTTTTTAGAATTTTTAGCCAGAAAGGGGCTAATGTTACTGTAATTAAAAAAGCCAATGTCATTGAGCCGAAAATTAAAACTGGGTAGCGGAGATTGGCGGTTAGCAAAGTATTCATTAAAATTTCCTTCCAATTTTTCATGAACACCATATCTCATACC
>CAZGKO010000003.1:33449-39025 GCA_964526005.1 uncultured Candidatus Peribacteria bacterium | reverse complement strand
TTAAAAAAATTTAGTGTAAAAGGATTAATTCCAATAATAATTATCAAAAATCCATTGTGAAAGCAATTTGCTTTCCTTAAATCGGGCAGGACTATTTAAAACTACATTCAATATTCGATGTCCATTTTGTTCAACTATTGAAACTAAACATTGTCCAGCGGCATCAGTGGTTCCTGTTTTTAGTCCGAGTACTTTTAGATAACTGTTTAAAAGTTTATTAGTGTTTTTAAGTGGGTGTTTGAATTTATTGTGAATTGAGGTGATGACAATACTTTTTAGATCGGCACTATTTTGAACGATTTTATAATGATAAATTTTTCGTGCTAATAAAGCAATATCTCTGGCTGAAGAATAATGATTATCGGCATCAAGCCCTGTGGAATTTTCGTAATGTGTGTCAAGAAGCCCCATTTGTTGTGCGTATTTATTCATTTTTTCGGCAAATTTAGCTTCGCTACCAGAATCGTAAATAGCTAAAGCTAAGGCGGCATCATTGGCTGATTTTACAAAAATCGCTTCAATTAATGCTTTTACAGTTATTTTTTCATAGGCTAATAAATTTGCTTTGGAAGGTTCTATTTTAGGAACTTGAGGGTCAATTTGGACGATTTCATTTAATTTATGTTCATGTAACACAATCCAGGCTGTCATTAATTTTGTTAAACTTGCCATTGGTAATTTGGCGGCACTATTTTGATTAAAAAGGATTTGACCTGTTTCTAAATCAATTGAGAAAGCAGCTTTGGCTTTGATGATGGGTTTGATTGCAAAGGGTTTTAAGATTGGATATGGATTGGCTGGTAGATCAAATTTTGGTTTTTGCACTGGAACCATTGTGCTAAATGCAATTTGTTGAGCGCCAAGCAGGCTGAGTAGGGTGGTTAGCATTTATATTGTAAATAATTTATTTAGATACTCCTGATGAGGTAGGATTTGGGTTGTTGGAAATAGGAGCGTGTGTGGTTGTTGGTTTTGAATTTGAAGTGGATGTAGAACTTGTTGTGCTAGTATTTAAAGCGCTACTATTTCCAGAATTGAGGGGTTGTTCAGGGTGCTTTGGTATGGTTGGTTTAGGAGTATAAACTGGTAATGAATCGAAAAGATCTTTTTTAGCAATAGAAGAATAATCTTTTCCAAGATCAACTACAATGGTGCTATTTTGTCGTTTTTTAGTATCTAAATATTCGGGAGGGATATTAGCTTGAGCTGGAGCATTAATGATTTGTTGTATAATAGGTAGGGCTGCTGGTTCTTTCCCTTTTAGTCCTGCTTTATAATATATTACTGATTTTTTCAAATTTCGTTCTGTGGCATTCCCATAATAAACCGTGTTCAAACAAGCACGACTGAGCATGTTAAGATATTTGTCGGCTAGTCCATTAATTCTTGTTCCATTTAATATTTGAATTTCATCTTGGGTTGCAGCGGCAGGTGTATGAAAATAATTAAAAATAAATTTTTGTAATTCATTATAACCATGTCCAATTGGGATTAAAACTGATGCTCCTCCATAGAGATCGCGAGGTGGAGTATAAAGAATTCCTCCGCATGAAGTGAAGTCATCGGTGATAACGCGATTTTCAATCTGATTTTTATTGATATTTTTGGCGATTTTTGCCGCTTCCAAGATTTCAGCAACGTTGAGATCTGTATAGATGCTGCTAGCAACTGAATTATAAAGGCTTTGTAATCGTCCCGGATTGGTGAGAATATTTAAATTAAGTGCTTTTGTACGAATAGCGACCATAATTTGCTGTTGTCGTTTGGAACGGTCAAAATCAGAGGTGGTTTCGCGGCTGCGGGCAAATTTTAAAGCGGTTGCCCCATCGAAATGATGAGGTCCAGCTGAAATTTGGACAGTGGTATATTTAGTGGTTTCTCCGAGCGGATAATAAGGATCATATAATGCTTTTTTAACATCAACATTTATTCCTCCAAGGCTATTTACAATTTTTACAAAACCGTTGAAATCAACAATTATTACATATTGGATATTTACTCCGGTAATATTGCTAATTTTTTGTTTGAATTTCTCTATAGCGATCTTTTTATTGTGATTATTTTGAATGAGGTAAGAATCATAAACTCGATTGATTTTTCCATTACCAACATCTTTGTCTGATATATAAAGATCGCGAGGAATGGATATTAATTTTACATGATCGGTTTTAGAATTAAGATTAGCAATTATTAAAGTATCAGTAAGATTACCACCGTCATGATTTGCACCGCCGATTCCTACTAATAAGAAATTTGTTTGATCATTTTGGTCAGTTTTTAAAGTTTGTCCAAAAGAAAAAATTATAGATCCAAAATCAATACTTTTTACTAATTGGATGGTTAAAAACCCTAGAATAAAAATACAAAGCACTGCAATGCCAAGCACGGAGGTTTGTATTAATTTTTGTTTCTTATGCAGTGAATCTGGTTTGGAGGTATAAAGTGTAGAAGTATCTTTATCTATCTGTTCTTTTTTTTGTCTTTGCTGATAAACTTTAAGATTCTTTCTGATTTTTTTAATTTTGAAATTCATAGTCTTTGATATGGACTTAGGTATTTTAATAATTTTGCGCGGTTTGTGAAGATTTTAATGTATAATTATGGAAAAAGATATTGTTTAAATTGAAATTTGATTTTAAAACTACTACTTTGTAGGCTGATTTATTTGACTTGCTAGGGCATTATAGATAATATCTTGGACGAAAATATATTTTAAATACAAAATTATGCAAAAACGGTTTAAATTCTTGGCGATAGGCACTTTGCTTATAATTATTGTGGGCGTGTCTGGATGTCAATCTCAATCTCAAGCTCCAATACAATCTCCTAATAAGGTGATTCAAGGAGGATTAACTAAACTTTCTGGTGTAACCTCTTATGCTTATAATGTGGGTATAAAAGGTGATTTAACTGGACCAGAAGGACAACCACCAGCTTCTGTGAAACTTAATTTGAAATTAAATGGTGGGCTGGATGTTAAAGATACCAAGGATCCAAAGTTTACTTTAAAGGTTAGTGGTAATGTAAGTGCAGATAGTGATTCTGGTAGTGGTAATGCTGAACTTCGACTTGATAAATCTGCTATATTCTTAAATTTGATTAGTTTAAATGGGAAAGGGAATATGGTTATTCCAGATAGTTTCAAAACTCAATTTATTGGTAAATGGTGGAAATTTCCGATTCCTGCCAATGTTGTAGATAAATTTTCACAAGCACTTCCAGCAGGGATTAATAGTAATAATTTAACTCCTGAACAAAAACAGATAAAAGCTTTGGTGGCGAAAACCAATTTTTTTAAGGATTTAAAATTTGTTGGATCTGAGAAGGTAATGCAAGAAGATAGTTATCATTATAGTGGAACGTTAAATAAGGATGCTTTTATAAAATTTACTGAACAATCAGCAAAAATTCAGGGACAAACTCCGGCGCAAAATGAACTTGATTCAATGAAAGCCGCTTTGAATAAGGTGAATATAGCTGGTGATATTTATGTTGGAAAAACCTCTGGTATTTTGAATAAAGTAATTGTACATATTACTCTTATCGCTTCTGACAAAACTAAGCCAAGTGGAACAATTACTGTTACTGCTGAAATGGGTAACTTTAATATTCCAATAACAATTCAAGAACCTGCCAACGCTAAATCAATACCACCTGAAGTTTTGGGAGGACTGCTTGGTGGGATTTCAGGAACTAAGACTTCTGCTTCAGTAAGCAAAACTTCTTCTTTAGTAAATGAAACTCCTGTTTCAGTAAGCAAAACTTCTGTTTCAGTGAACAAAACACCTTCTTCACTTAAGGTTAAATAGAAAATAGATATTTAAAAAAAAGGATCCCTCGTTAGAGGGATCCTTTTTTTTAATTTATATTTTAAGATTGTTTAATTTAGGTCAGAGATATTGGTATGGTAGCCAAATATTTTTAATATGTCTCCAAGACAGATTTTTATTTTCGATTCTATTTTAGCTTTTTTATGTGGTACGGCAGTATTTTATGGAATAGTGAAAATGAATTTTTGGGTTTATGTTGGAGCGGCAATTCTTATTTGGTTGGTAATAAAATATTTACGTTCTAATGTTAGGCATTATCAGTTGGTGATAATATTAATTTTAGTATTTATTGGAGTTGCTAGGGGATATTTAGATATTGATCGGAGAGATCTGTCTTTTTTAGATTTGTCTGTGCCGGCTTTTGAGTATTATAAAATTGGCGAAAAGGTACAGATTACAGGTATTTTAAAAGCAAGGGGGCTGCTTAAAGAAAATCGTTTTTGGCCTTATTTATATAAAGAAAGGATAGATTTTAATTTGCTTTCTCCACGGATAAAAAAAATGTTTTCACAATATAATTTAGGTGATGATTTTTTGAATTTGTTAAATCGCTGGAAAAGTGAATTGGTTGGATTTTATCGGCAAAATCTTTCTACTAATACGGCGGCTTTTATAATTGGAATATTAATTGGACAAAAGGCGGATTTTTCCAAACAGGTATTAACTAATTTTTCTAATACGGGATTAAGTCATGTGTTAGCCATTTCTGGTTTTAATATTGTTTTAATAATTGGAGTGTTAGAGAGGATTTTAGAAAAAAGAATAACAAAAAAATCCCGTTTTATTTTAATGGGAATATTAATTGGTATTTTTACAATTTTCACAGGTGCTAGTGCTAGTGTTGTGAGAGCGGCTTTGATGGGAATGATTAGTTTGTTTATTAAATATAATGGCAAAAAGAATGAGGCGGTTTTAGTTTTATTTATGACTATCTTTATGATGGTTATGGTTAATCCGCGTATTTTAGATTTTGATGTTGGTTTTCAACTTTCATTTTTAGCAACTTGGGGTCTATTGATTTTTATGTCTGGATTTCAAAATTTTAAAACAAAATTGATTCCAGAAATATTTTTGGAAGTGTTTTTCTCTACTTTATCAGCATTATTGCTAACTTTACCGGTGATTATGATTAATTTTCAACATTTTTCATTAATTTCATTCCCGGCAAATTTAATAGTTTTGCCATTTATTTCGTTATTAATGTTATTGGGAGTGATACTTTGGTTGATGGGATTTTTATTTACGGTAGGAACTTTATTTTTTGGAAAACTTATTTCTTTTTTTACAGAATTCTTAATAAATATTGTAGCTGTATTGGCGCATGTAAATTTCTTAACTATTAATATGACTGCTCAGTGGCAATTAATTTGGTTAATTTATTACTTTTTTCTGTTTAAGGTTTTTTATAAATCCAAATCGGGGCGAAGTGCTTGGTGGCAATTCGGGATTCCTGATGAATCAGTTCCCATTCTGGAATAGGAAAAGCATAAGATATAAATTTTGTTCCCGGTTTTACCTGATTTGCGATTGATTTTTGTACTTTAGCTAGAGTTTCAGGTAATAGATAGCAAAAAATAATATCTGCATCGGAAATATCTTCCATTTTATAATCGGCAAATTTAATTTCTGCTTTGGAGTGCCAAATTAATTTTTTAATTAAGGCTAAAATATATACTAAAGGTGAAAGTTCAAAACCAGTTGCTTTTGCACCATAAAGTTTATTTGCAAGGTAAACAATTCTTCCAT
>CAZGKO010000003.1:13542-33439 GCA_964526005.1 uncultured Candidatus Peribacteria bacterium | reverse complement strand
CTATTTTTTTTTATTTTTGCCAATTCAAGCATTTTTTTAACTCGATCCATTGGAGTTGGAACAAAGGGGGCACCATTTACTAAAGCCATGATAGTTGGAATTGCAATTAAAAGAAGTGTGGCGATTGAAAAACTATTTTTAAAATCTTTACTGGTGAAATAAATAATTGGAATTAAAAGAAAAATTACCAGAAATACGCTAAGCAAATCTAACATATTATAGTAGTTTATATTGTTTTTTATTTAGAAACACGGGGTAATTTATGTATAAATTGTTGTTGTTCTTCGACATTTCTTTTTAATAATTCAGTGATTAGTTTTCTAAAATGTTCTGGAGAAGTTTGTTCTTTAAGTTGTCTAAGATTTTTTTGTCTTGTAGACTGAATTTCTTTAAATTTTATATATAATTTTTGAAGTTGATCGTCAGTTGTTATTGATTCTAATTTTAGAGATATTTCATTTGATTCTTGTGGAGAAATTTTTGATTGTTCAACGGTTTTTAAAATTTCTTTTTGGAAATTAGTTTTTAGTTCGGCAAATTTAGCAATAACTTTTTCTTGTTCTTGTTTTTCTTTGGTCATTGTTTCTAGAATTTGGTTTTTGCCATCAAATTCATTTTCATAAAAATTATTATATTTTTTTTGTAAATGTTCATCAAAACTTTCAAAGATGTATGTTAATTCTTCTTCAATGACAATTCGTGATTCATATAAAACAATAGCATCTTCACGATAGCTAATATTTATTTCTGATTTAAACCATTGCAAACAAAATTCACGTGTTTTTTTTGAACAATGTTTTAATTTTGGTCCTAGAATTTTTTGTTCATATTCATGATTTTGTTCTTCCAGCATACTGTCAATTAATAATTTGCATGTTTGTAAATCTGTTTTATAAAATATAGAATAATGAGCTTGTCTTTGTGGTGAAAATGATTGAAATTTTTGTTCTAGTTTGGCTTTTAATTTTAAGTTTTCTGAATTGTTTATATTTAAATTATGTTCTGGATTGATTTCGAGAGTTTTTTCTGAAGATGAAATGGATTTAAGATTCATGGATACTTGGGTTAATGGGTGGTAAAATTATTTCTTCTGTTTTTTTGATTTGGAAAAGGGGAGGTTGAATTTGTTTTGATTTACGTTTTTTCTTATGGAGATTTAATAAAATCTTTTTTTGTTCAGAAAATGATTGCTCTAAATGTTTATCTTCATTTTCTTCAAATTGCAATAAAGAAAGACTTTGCAAATTGTTTTTTAGATTGAAAATTAAGAGTTCTTTAATTTCTTGATGATTAGAATTTCTTGGGAAATTAATTGATTTAGTAAAATTGTCTTTTAGTTTTTCTTCAAATAGCTGTTTAATTTGTAATTGATATTTAGGGTTTAAATCTTGATTAGTTTGAAAAAGATGTCGTTCATTTTCAGGTAAATCAGTTACAAATTGGATACTGTTTAATGTTGCAATTTGGCGTAATAATGTGTCTTGAAGTAGTTGATGATTAATTAATATTTTTTCGAGTTTTGGTAAAATCTCTATTTTGTCGGATCCATCAATTTGATCTTTAATTTTCACCAATTCTGAATATGGTTCAATTCCTATTGTAGTATTAAGAATTGATTGTACTAAGGAATTTTCAATAGCTGTAAAACTAAGTTTATCTTTAAATATATTAAAAATATCGATTAGTTTTTCACAAAATTCTAATGTTTGAATTGAAAAATAAGCTAATTGCATTTTATTGAAAAGCTCTCCAAGTCCATTAATATTTATCTTTAATTTTGTATTAATAAATTGATCTTGAAGGCTTGTTAGCCTTTCTAAAAGTGATAATAGATTATCTGAAGAAAATTTATTATCATCAAAAAATGCGGAAAGGTTGAGATGTAGATGGGTAAAATTCTGTGAATTTTGAATTTGAGTATCGCGGATTAATTCTAAACGAGGATTTTCTTGTGCAGTAGAGATAAGTAGGTCAAAAAGATTTGAAGAACTAAGGAAATTAACTATTTCCTGATTAATGGGATTAATCAGTTCAAAGTCATTACATTTAAAAAGAGTTTCAAGAAATTGTTGATTGATTTTGATTTGAAAATTGAAATGATTTGATATGCCGATAGGTTGGTTTTTGATTAAGATCAAATAATCTAAAATATCAGGATGGTCAATGGAAAGGGTGATTTGATGAGGAAGTGGCTGATGACTAAGTGATTTGTTTTGATCTAGTGCTTCAAGGCTTGAGAGAAAAATTTTCATAAAAGATATTGGACCTGCACTTTTTCCTTTGGTTGAGCCGATTAAAGAATTACGCGGACGGAGTTGTGAAAAATCCAATAAGGTAGAAATTCCGCTTTGGTGGTTTACTGCCAATTGTTTTAAATTATCGAAAATACTATTTAGGTTATCTTCTAAAATAATCTGACTTTTGTCATAATTATTTTTATGGAATAGGGCAGGAGAGAATATTAATTGTCGGTTCTGAAAAAAATCCTGAAAAGGAAAATTATAAGTTTTAGAAATTTGTTGAATTGCTTTTTTAAATTTATTTAAGTCTTGAATGGGTTCATCGAAATAAAATTCATTAATAGAGATGATTTGTTGTTTTTGTAAATTATCGTTGTCTGTTTGATTTTTATTTTTTTTAAAATTATTGTAAATATTTGCGGTTTTTGGAAGATTATTCTCATTTAGAGCTTTTAAAGTTAATGCGTGTAAAATTTCAGTGGTTAAAATATTGTTGGCACTAATTGAAAAAATGTTTAAATAAGATTCGATGGTATCAATTAAACTATCAAGTGGTGTAATCAGTTCTCCAGATTGGTTAAGTGCTAATTGAATTGATTTAGCTAGTTTAATTCGGGAAAAATTTTCGGCTTGTTGATTGTTTTTGATAATTGAAAGAGTCATAGATATTATTTTATTTTCCAAGTGGTTTTAGTTTCAATTTTTCCTGGAAAAGAGAAACCAGAAGCTTTTTTGTGACCGCCACCTCCTAATGAAGCGGCTATCTTTGAAAGGTCGATATGATTATGTTCGGTACGTAATGATCCTTTTAACTCTCCTTTATTGTTTTCATGAACTAAAAGAGCGAAATCAGTGTTTTTTGTGGAAACTAAATAGTTAATTAAGCCTTCTAAATCTTCAGTTTGAGTATTGTGTTTTTGAAAGGTGTTTTGTTGGACGACGGTAGTAGCTGCATTTTTTTTTGAAATTTGAAAATTGTTGAGTATATCTCCCCACAGGTGGAATTTCTCTTTACTGAAACATTGAAATAAATTTTTAGTGATTAATTGTAGATTAGCTCCATAATTTATGAGATCTCCAGCTATTTCTAAAACTTCTGGTGTAACATTGGAATGTTTGAAGCTTCCAGTATCAAAATATATTCCAAATAAAAGAAGTGTGGCTATTTCTTGATTGATAGGTAGATCCCAAATTTTTAATAAATTATATAAAATTTCACAGGTGGAACAAAAATTGGTATATACTAGATTAATTGTTCCAAAATTATTATTGGAAGCGTGATGATCTATATTAATAAATGGTTTGATGGTAAAGAGATTAGAATAAATTTTTCCAAGTGCGACTTGATTTGTGCTACCGCAATCAACGGAAATAATTAAATCGTAGGAAGAAATGTCTAAATCTTTAGTTAATAATGGGCTTAACGGATGAAATTTGCAACTTTTAGGAGTAAGATCAATACAGGCAGAAATCACTTGTTTTTGAAGTTTTTGTAAACATAAGCTTAAAGCCCAATTGCTGCCGATTGAATCGGGATCGGGGCTGCGATGTGATATAATAACAATTTTTTTACTTTTCTGAATTAATTTCCATGCTTGAAGAGCATCTTCGCGATTGATTTCTTTGGGCTGATTGTTTGGGATAGGGTTTTCCATCAGCTAAATTATTTATTATCGGTGGAAGAAGGTGCGGAGGGATTATTTGTTAGATCAACTTGCTGAAAAGGGCGTGAGTTATCTTTTTCGAGTGGGAAAAGTTGTTTATGGTCGTCACTATTATAAAGGAAAATTGCTCTGGTAGGGCATGCTTCGGCGGCTAAAGTTGTGTTATTATCATCGGTTGAAGGACCGACCACGATTGCTTTACCTTCTTCGTCGAGCTGAAAAACATTCCCTGCTACGGCTACGCAGGGCGCTGCTCCAATACATAAATTCCGATCTACTACTACTATCATTTTTATTTTTTTAAGGTGTTAAAAACATAAGAAACTATATCACTTTAATAAACTATAAAAGAGTTTAAGAACTTGCCAGATATATAATTATATGTTATAATTTATAGATTTGAAGATTATCTTATGAATAAAATTAAAATAAATAAATATTTAATTGTATTTTGGACAGTATTATTGGCTGGGACGTTTTTTATTGGGAATACTGTGGCTCAAACTGTGACAGTACCTTATCAAATGACATATACTGCTAAATTAACCGATAGTTCATCACATCCCATTACAACTGCACAAACGGTTCGATTTAGTTTATGGACTGATTCAGATTTTGTTTCTTCCAATGATTTAAATTCTAATGGAACAATTAATGGAAGTGCTACAAATTATGCTAATTGGCAAGAAACTCATACTGTTACGCCAGATCAGGATGGGATTTTTTCAGTACAATTGGGATCAATTACCCCGCTTCCACAAATCAATAATAGTGCATTATATTTACAGGTGGATGTAAAACCTTCCAGTTCTCCTGCTACTTCTTTTGAAGTTCTTGATCCAGATGGAAATATTAATAATACGACAGATAGGAAACCTTTTACATCAGTGCCATATTCTATAAATGCAGATACTGTAGATTTTCATTCTGTTGGAAATAATCCTTTGAATATACCTGCTTTAAATAGTAGCGGTGTTTTGGATTTTGGTGTTTTGCCGGATGGTGTGAATCAGGATACATTTATAATAGATCAAGATAATACGGTGAATGCGTCTGGTTCGGTAAAATTACAATTTGGGAGAACACTTGATAAATATTTAGAATATGATCGTTCAAAGAGTTGGTTTAATTTTAATGATAGGGTGAATATTTCGGGTGGACTAACTATTAATGGTGCGGCGGTTGGTCCGAATTTGGGAAATAAAACTATAGCACTGGCACCGGAATATCCAAATTCTATATATAAACAGCCCGGTCCAAATAGTTATGGGAAATTGGAAATATTTAATAGTCAAACGGGTAGCCATGTTAATTATTATAAATGGACTACTCAGCATAGTGATTTAAATGAGTTGGATTTGATAATTAAATTTAAGATTCCTGAAGGTTTTCAAAATTGGCAAAGTATACCAATGCAATTTTATTATAATACTTTGACCTCATCTATTGCAGATAATTATTTAGATATAGTGCTTTTAGATACTAATGGAAACCCGGTAACGTTGAATAATGCGTCTCATTTAGTTTCAAATAGTGGATTTGTTGGTACTAATATTACTTTTTCGGGTTCGCCAGTATTTGATCTAGGGAAACAGGCTACTATAAAGGTAAAGATGTATACTACGGATATTGGATCGGCTATGCCTGGAAAAGTTATAATAAACTATTTTGGCACTTAGAGCAAGGGCTGTGGTTATATTTGTTTTTGATTTTATGGTATCATTTTATGATCATTTCAAAAAACAAATATATGAAAAACACAAAAAGATTTCTTACAGTACTTTCAGTATCGATATTATTATTTAGTATTTCAGGGATCGCACAGGCGGCGATTATATTCCAAGATGACAATTTTAATGATATTGTGTCGCCAGGTTTGCAGTTGGACTCTAACGGAGCTGGTGCCGTGAATACTTCCATTCGATTCGGTGCTGATACAGTTCCAACTGAAAATGGAAATATTACATGGGATATTACTTCCAACTCTTTTAAATTTGATCATTCGGTTGATATTACTGGAGGTTTAAGTGCCACTGGTAATGTTGATTTTAGTAATGCAACACAATTTATAATGAGGAAGGGAACAGCTAATCCTGCCACTTGTACTGAAGGTGAAATTTACTATAATACTACTAATCATTCTTTATATACTTGTACTGCAGCCAATACATGGTCTTCTACTGGAACTCAAGATTTTGAAAGTGTTTATAATGCAGATGCTGATAAAACTTTAACTACTTCCAATGGAAATTATACTATAGCCCCTGGTACTGGAAACTTTAATGTTACGGGTACTGGAGGAATTAGTTTTGCTGCCGCTACATTTAATTTAAATACAACTGGCGCATTTAGTGCCAATTCAGCTGGTAATTCTAATTTAACAACTGATACAGGTAATTTAAACTTAGCGACAACTACTTCTGGCGATGTTAAGTTAAGTTCCGCTGGGAATATTATATTCTCTGATTCTAAGTTGTTATCACCAGTGCAATTGACTAATACGGCTACTGGTATTGATGCGGCGTATGGAACTAATGGAATTATTGATGCTCTTAATACTTTAACATCTACTTCCGCTGGAGATGGTGCAAGTAATGTTGGTGTCAATGATGCTGGTGGATATTATACATCAACTAATGTGGAAGGATCTTTGCAAGAAATCGGTTCATCATTAAATGCGGTAAGTGGTAATAATGATCAATTGGTCTTTAAGCCAGAGTATCCAGATGCTGTAGTTGATGGAGATGGAACGAATAATAAAGGTAAATTAGAGTCTTTATATGATGCAACCAATAAAAAGAGTTATTATAAATTTACTACTCAGCAAGCTTCTGCTCAAGATTTAGATGTGAAATTTAGATTTGCACTACCAACAGACTTTGTAAACTCCGGAAATCTTACTTTTGATTATCTAACAAATACTGCAACTAATACTGATAACAGCGTTGATTTAACTTTAAAGGATGTTACAACTGGTACTGTTTGTGCGACTAGTACTAGTAATGCTGCTACTACATGGACTACTGTAACTATAACTGCTAGTGCTATTACAACAGGATGTGCTGCTTTGACTCCTGGTGATATAATGGGAGTAACTGCTCATTTGGTTGATGATGGTTCAAGTAGTGCTAATTTTGCAGACGTAGGTGGTGTCGCATTAGCTTACACTCATTAAAACTTATAATTAAATACTAAAAAGCCCCCGATATATCGGGGGCTTTTTAGTTGTAGTTCATAAAAATTTGAGATTTCAAAAGGATTTTAGTATAATTATCTTAATTTGGTAATGAGATGAATATAAGAATACAAATACAAAAATATTTAATAGTTTGTTCAATTATCATTGTTGGGTTGGGTTTTGCTTTCCCTAAAGCGAAAGCAGAAATCTTATTCCAAAATGATACTTTGGCTGATGTCTTTTCTGGTGGGATTTTGCTTAATTCTAATAATGATCATCCTGGAGATTTGACGATTCAATTTGGGTCAACTTTGGGCAGAACATTTAAATGGAATAATTCCACATTGAATTTTGAACTCTCAGATGATTTAAATTTACAAAATAATCAATTAATTCAATTTCGTGCGGAAAATGTTACGGCTTTGCCTGGTGGTGCTGGAGGATTAGGTTCTGCAAATGCGGGGAGAATAGTTCAGTTAACTGCGACAGATAGTATTGCTCCCGGGTGTGTTCTTATCAGTTGTACATTGGGGACTTATTCGTGGAATGGTAATATTTGGGTGGCAATGCATGGAGGAAATTCGTCAACTGCTTCATCAAAAATTGTGACAGTTGGGTTAACAGGCAGAGATTTCACTTCAATTGCTGGTGCGGCATCAGATTTAAACAGTTTAGGTGGAGGTGAAATGTGGGTTGATCCAGGAACATATTCGATAACAACTGTTGTTGATTTACAAGATATACATGTAATGGGGAGTGGTTCAAGTAATACGACCTTATCGATTTCTGGTGGAGGCTTATTAAAAGTTAGAAATACTCTATTTGATCAAGTAACTTTATTGGTTGACACATCAATAACTGGAGATTTCGGTTTAGATGTTAAATATGATGCTAATTCTCCCAGTAATGTCTTTTTTAATTTATGTGATTTTTATGTTAATAGTGGAAAGGTATTAATTGACAGTACTGCAGCAACGCCACCAACGCTTTTGGCATATTTCCAAAATTCAGATGATTATGGGAAGACATTGAAAAATACATCTTTGGCAAATTTAAATGTTACTAATTCTAGATTAACTGTGTCAAATGTTTATAGTGATAGTAATTTGAATTTGGAGAATTGGAATGTGACTGCTGTTGAAGGATCGAATGTGGTTACTTCTGGTATAATCACCACTGTTCCTAAACGGACTATTTTAGTATATCCGGGAATGAATATTCAGGCAGCTATAGATAGTTTAGGATCTGGTGGTGGTGTGGTCAAATTATTGATAGGTATTCATGATGTGACACAGTCGATTAATATTTTATATAATAATATTAAAATTGAAGGGGATGGACCTGGTACAATTTTGAGGGCTCAGGCAGGAACATGGGTAGGAGGAACTACGACCGATGATGCTTTAATTAATATTGGATTGACTGATGGAACAGCTCCCCGTGATTCAGTAGTAATCAGTAATTTTACAGTTGAGGTGGGTCCTAATATTCATGGAATTCAGGTTAATGGTGGAACGAATATTAAAGTGATGGATATGATGATTAAATCAATTGGAGTTAAATCAGGGAGTCCAAATTTGCGTGTAGGTTTGTTATTTACTGATGGAGCTGCTGTGGCGGCTTCTAAGTTTTGGGTGGTCAATAATGTTATTACTAATGATGTGCCGGCTGATCGATGGTCAGATGGGTTGCATTTTGATGGTGATACGACTTTTGGATCATATGGTTATAATAATGGTATTTCCGATAGTATTGTTTCAAATAATATTGTTAATGCAGCTACTGAAACCTGTTATGCTTTTACTAATGTTTCTTCTTCTAGTATTGTTTCAAATCGTGCCAGAAATGTTGGTTATTCTTCAGGGGCATTGGCATTATTTTTGAATAATGCAACTGATGTAATTGTGATGAATAATACGATGGAAGGGGCATTTGCCGCTAATGTTACGGGTTTTTATCTTTATCAAGGGGTGGTTAATTCAATTATTGCCAATAATATAATACGTGGGGGGCCGGTTAATTATACGGTAGGTATTTCTAGTAATGATGCCAGTAATGTTGGTGATGTTATTGCAAGAAATCAGTTTTCTAATGTTGATACTACGGTAGATGTGGCTGGTTCTACGGCAACTAGATTAGAAGTTTCAAATATACAGTCTACTAGTAATCCCACTGTGAATGATGATGTTAGTGATGGTTATGAGATTGGAACTATTTGGATAAATACCAGTAATCAAAAATCTTATATTTTGACGGATAGCTCCGTGGGAGCTGCGGTGTGGAAGGAAATAACAGGAGGATCTTCAGGAACTAGTACGGGTACTTCTGCTAATACATTCACTTTAGATAATGATAATACTGGTGGGAATGTTTCTCTCCAATTTGGATCGGTTTTAGCGGAAAGTTTGAAATGGAATAGTGCTAAATTACGTTTTGATATTTCAAATGCTCTAAATATTATGGGGAATTTGTCTTTGCAGCCAGCAAATATTACCATAACTAATGGTGGTAATAATAATGTAAATTTAAGTTCAATAAATTCTTCAGTGATACGTATTGTTGGTCCGACAGCCAATTTTAATATTACTGGATTTAGTGGTGGTATTGATGGGAAATTATTATATTTAATAAATACGACTTCTCAGATAATGACTATTAATAATCAAAATGGTTCTTCAACAGCTGGTAATAGAATAATTACTGGAAAAGGAGTGAATATTAATGGTAGTGGTAATTCTACTATTACTTTAATTTATGATGGTGCTAGTTCCCGCTGGAGAGTAATTAATGCTCCCGATATGACAGTGCATAATGGGACATATGTTGCTATAAATGGGCGTAATGATAATATAGTAATTCCATCTAATAACTATATTTTAATATCTGGTCCCACGGCACTTTTTAAAATTTCAGGTATTGCGGGAGGGACTGATGGAAGAGAAATTACATTAATTAATACAACTAATGTTGATATGCGTATATTCAACAATTCTGCTTATTCCAGTAGTGCAAATAGGATTCTTACCAATAATGGAAGTAATCATACTACGACGGGGATAGGAAGTGTAATATTGTTGTATGATGCATCTGTATCAAAATGGAGAATGATTGATTTTACTACTTAAATAATAGTAATATAAAAATATGAAAAAATTGATAAGTATAATTGTGCTCGTTGCTACTTTGTTTACCAACTTAACTGTGTTGGCCAAAGAATTTCCAGATGTGCCGAAAACTAATCCTCATTTTGCGGCAATTGATTATTTAAGTAGTCAAGGAGTGTTGACTGGTTATAGTGATGGAAAATTCAAACCGGATCAATTGGTAAATCGTGCTGAGGCTTTAAAAATAATATTTGTTGGAATTAAAACTAAAATTGATGCCACTTTGAAAACAAGTGGACTTTTTACTGATGTGAAAGGGAATGAATGGTTTGCTAAATATTTAGCTTATGCTAAATCAAAAGGAATTATCAGCGGAAATCCAGATGGTACTTATGCTCCTGCTAGAACAGTGGAACGAGCTGAATTTGTTAAAATGTTACTGAATGCAATTGGTTTTAAAAAAGATCAATGGACAGGTCAAAATTTGTTTGCTGATGTTCCTAAAGATGCTTGGTTTAATCCATTTATGAATTATGCAGGGAAGTCAGGGTTAATTACTCCGGATAGTGCCAATAAGGTTTATCCGGGCAAGAAATTAACTCGTGGTGAAGTTTCAGAGATTGTATATTTAATGTTAGTGATTGTGAGAGGCAAAGATACTCAATTTTTAATTACTCAATCTGAATCACAGATGGCTTTGGTAGAGGGATATATTGGAGCGAGTAATTTGGCTTCGGCAAAAAGGGCGGCGGAATTGGCTGTGGATATGACACAACAGGCTTATAAAAATATGCCAACAGATAATATTGTTTTAGGTGCTGCTAAATTAGCGCGTTGTTATGATTATTTGGTAACATCTTTTGTTTATGCTTTACAAAAAGATTATGTGAATGCTAAAACTTATGCTGATAAAGTGATGGTTAAGGCAGCAGAAGCAATTAAAGCAAATAAAAAGGTTACAGCTATTGCAAATCATTTAAAAGATCGGGCGGCGGAAATTGAATCACAAATCCCGAAAGTTTAATGGTTATTATATATTAGTTTCTGTAAATCAGATCTGTGTTTTAAACATGGTAGGGGTAAGGTAAGCTTTGGCACTTTATTTATAAAAATCAGCAATGGTATTGTAGAAATCTTTTAAATGAATCAGAATTTTATATTCAGATTTTTCTCTCATCATGTTTTTTATGGTAGCGATACGGAGAATCGAACTCCGGTTTACAGGATGAAAACCTGCCGTCCTAACCACTAGACGATATCGCCCTAAATTTTGAGTTACACTTCTTTTAAGAAGTGATAAAATTATAGGGAATGGTAAGTTGATGTCAAATGAAACTTTATTTTTTCTGATTAGTAATATAGATAATTTGATTAGGTTTAACTAAATTTTTTATAATACTGCTGTTTTGTAAGGTCTTTGTGGTTTTCGCTGTATTAATTTTAGTGGTTAGTTCACGCGAGGTTTCTTTGAGAGAATCCTGTTTTAATTGTTCTTCTTTTACTACATAGCCTTTTTGATTTGATTGGCTGGAATTGAGTAAATAAACAATGCTAAATAAAACAATAATGGCTAATAGAGTGAAGCATAATCCAATAACACTTTTTTTAATTTTAATAGAAAGTGGTGTTTTGACGGGAATAGTACGCCCTCTTCTTTTAATTATTTCTTCTTCAATTTGCATTGTTTGGAGTATTAAGTACTTCTAATTCGGCATTAAAAATGCCAGCTCCGAGTGAGGTGATAGTTTTAAAAGCAGCGGTAGTTAGATCAATAATGGTTCCGTTCACATAAGGGCCGCGGTCGTTAATTTTTACGATAACCGATTTATTATTGGAAAGATCCGTAACTTTTACTTTGGTGTTAAAGGGGAGGGTTTTGTGAGCGGCTGCCATGATAGAAGCATTAAATGGATTGCCAGAGGCTGTGCTTTGTCCTTCTAGACCAGGTCCATAAAAACTGGCTCGTCCAAATTCAGATCCGGATTTTTGAAATTTTAAAAAACGATAAACTAGTCCTGCAAAATCCCCACGATTCATTGTTAATTCGGGATGAAGATTATTATTTGTGTCTTCAGGATAAATAGATGTGCTTTTAGCGAATTTGGCAAATTCTGTATACCATTGATTTTCGGGTGTGTCATTATAATTCTTCAATTGATAATTGGTTTGCATGAAATTGACTCCACTTTGTAAAATACCAATTTTAATTGCTTCAATACGATTGATTGTTTGTGCTGGTTTAAATGTGCCATCTGGATAACCAGTAATAATACCATTACTATAAGCTTCACAAACATGAGGATAATACCAACTGTTTTTTTGAAGATCAGGAAAAGGACATTTTGGTTTAGTTGTTATTATTTCTGCTGATGAATTTAATGGTTTTTCAACTCCTGAAAAACTTTGAAATGGGATGGCAAGGGTTAAAATTTTTAAAGCTTCGGCACGATTAATTGGATTATTTGGTTTGAATGTTCCATTAGGATAACCATTAATAATTCCTAAATTGGCTAAATAATAAATGGCGGTGTAATTGTGATTACCTTTTTTAACATCGGGGAAGGGGAGATTAGAATTTATTTTTGGGGTAGTACTAATTTTATTTGTGGAAGTTTGATCGGAAATTGTAGAAATTTGATTGGGTACGTTTAAAGTTTGGGCAAAAACATTCCCGCTAATTGAGATTAATAAAAGAAAAATTACTAAAATTAGAAGATTTTTTCTTTGAGTAGAAAAATGTGACATTAGTTAGATTATTAATTCAGGTTTAATGATGATATATCGATGTTCTCCTTCTCCTTTGCTTTCAGTACTAATATCTTTATATTTATCTTGAGCTAAATGCAGATGCACTAGACGTCGAAAATAAGGAGACATGGCTGGTAGATTTTGGGAAATTGAATATTTACGTACCATTTCAACTTTTCGTTCGGCTAGATTGAGGATATTTTCTTCTTGTCTTTTGCGATAGCTGTCAATATCAAGATAAATATCGAAATGCTCTTCTGTTTTAGATACTAGTATTAATTTTAAGAGATGTTGAAGAGCTTTAATATTTTCACCGTGATAACCAATCATTAAATTAGGTTCAGTGACGCTTAAGTTAATGCGGTACAAATTATCTTCTTCTTTATCTAATTTTATTTTGGTTACATGACAGCCGATTTGGGAAAAAAGTTCGCTGATTGTGTCGTGAATGATGTTTTCCATGGGACTGGTGGGTTAGATTGGTTTATTGATAAATTAAGCTTTAATAATCTTAATAGGAGGATTTTGATCGTCATCTTCATTCTGAGCATTTTCATTATCTGTCTGTTTTAAAATGGTTTGTTCGGGAATTGCTTCAATTATATCAGATTGATGCAAATTTACTTTAATAGCATTACGGGCTGCGGTTTTTTTCTGATATTCTTTTTTTTTCAGTTTATTCTTACTTCCATCTGCTAATTTGATTTGGGTATGATCTTGATCATGAGAACGGTTTACAAAAATTTGTTGAATTGTTGCATATAAAGTGGAAGAAGCCCAATAGAGACCAACACCTGAAGGAACAGAGGCTGCAAAAATAGTAATCATTATCGGCATAATTATTGTCATACCTTTGTTCATTGCAGTCATTTGATTTCCACTTTGGTTTTTACTTTGTCCAAGTGAAAGTCGAATTTGGAAAAACTGTAAAACTCCCACTATGATTGGTAGAAATGTGTAATTTATTTTGGTTAACTCTAGAATTCCCAAGAAATTAGTATGAACCAAATTTATATCAAAGTTTTTTAAAGATCCATAAAGTAAAAAAGTGTTATTGGGGCTTAAACCAGATTGAATCACCTCATAAAGTCCGAGTAAAATTGGGATTTGAATTAACATTGGTAAACAGCTCCCGAGGGGGTTCACTTTATGCTCTTTATAGAGCGACATAGTTTCAGCTGCTATTTTTTGTTGATCGCCTTTGTGTTTTTCTTTTAATTCATTTAATTTTGGTTGAATAATTTGTAATTTTTTTTGCGAATGAAGTGCTTTTTGATTAGGTACAAGCAGTAAAGTTCTAATTAGAATAGTCAATAAAATAATTGCCCAACCAAAATCATGGTTTGGAATTATGCTGGTCAAGTAAATTAAGGCATTTGTGATTGGTTGATAGAGTAAAGTAATCCAAATCCAACCGAAAAAAGTTTGTCCACTGATTTGAAATGAATTGGAATGTAATATTTTCCCATTATTGAGTGCTAATTTAGCTTGATAATTCCCAATATTACCAAAAAGGGCGTGATTCCAGTCTTTAAGAGGAATTGTAAAAGTTTGATGTGGAGCGACAGTATAAAATTTAGGTTGACCATAACAATTAATTTTCTCTTTTCCTGATGAGGTGACAGGTTCCCATTTTCCATTATTTTGTTTTTCAATAGAAAGTGATGGAGTTGGACATAGATTCTTAAAAGTGACAGGGGTGGCACTATGGTTTTCTAGTTTAATTTGGACTATATCATGGAGATGAAAATTATTTTTGGTAGCTATAAGCTCAATTTGTGTGTTAATTGGAGTTTTTTTGGTGGAAGGATGGTAAAACCAATTAAAAGCTGCTTGTACAAGAAGGAAAATTACCAAAAAGGTCAGTACATTTTTAATTAAGTTGGTTAGTGCTTTTTTGTCCATATTATTATTTTAGAATAGGAGATATGGTTTCTTTAATTAAAGTGGACAGATCGGAAGGAAGCTTGTTTGCTAATTCAGCTTTTTTAACCTGCATGATTATATCGTAATGTTGTTTATGATTTGGAATTTTTTCAAACATAGCATAGAGGCGGCGGCGGAGATGATTGCGATTAGTGGCTAATTTAATAACTTTATTACTAAGGACAATAGCAAAACGGGATTTTTTTTGTCGATTTACTAAATATTTAACCCTAAACCACTCATTTTCAAGACGTGAACCTTTACGAAGCAGGTAGTTTACCTGATTTTTAGAAAGTCGTTGAGTGTGCGGTAGCATTGAATTTAGTTATCAACGATAAAAAAGGTTTATTTATCACTAACTGTTAGTTGTTTTCGACCTTTGGCGCGGCGGCGAGAGAGGATTGCCCGTCCTTGTTTGGTCTTCATTCTTGTTCTGAAACCGTGAATTTTGAGATGTTTATCTCTTTTGAGTTTTGCGAGCATATAATAAAAATTAACTGAATTTTCGTGCCTTGAGAAGATAATGGTAGATTTGTCTATTGTCAAATTAAATAATGGACTTTTTTTGAGTGTAATGAGCATATTTTTGGGAAGTTAGTCCTTAACTTGAAAAAGGAATGATTTTAAGCTAAGGTGAATTTCGATAGTTTCATACAATAAAAATAATTTTAATTATAAATGGCTCAGCAATTAAAAACACAATATGAATTTTTATTTGTCGGTCGTGATCAAGGTAGTTTTGTTGAAAATTATGCTTATGATTTAGGTGATGGAGAAGAAGATGGTGGTAAAGTTTTTATTAATCTGGAAATTGAACAAAATAAGGTGGATGCCGATAAAATTGGTGAAATTATTTTTGATAATTTGAGAAAAATATTTTATGCCGATTTAACTATTAATCCTTATGATCGTTTTGAAGAATCTCTTAAAGAGGTTAATAAGGCTCTAAATGCGTATCGTCAAGAACGTGGATCAGATTTTTTAGGAAAAATGAATGTTTTGATTGTTGCAGTTGTTAATAATCAAATTTATGTTACACAAACTGGTGATGCTGAAGCGTATCTGATTAGGAGAAAATTTATAACTTCTATTTCTGAGGGGCCTGATGAACAAGCTGATAATGAGGTGTTTACAAATATTGCTTCTGGGGATTTGGAATCGGAAGACTGGGTGCTTTTATGCTCTACTCGTGTGTTAAGATATATATCTAAGACTGAATTGGCTAAATTGGTTGGTAATAATTTTCGTCAAAGTCTATCAAATGTGGAAGGCGCATTAAGTACTGAAGTTTTAAATAAAACCGCTATTATTGCTGTTGCCGCTTTGAATGAAATTGATGGACACAAAGTGAAACCATCTCATGATGGAGATCAAGCTGTTTTAGAGGAGGCGGTGAAAATGTCACAAGCAGGTGATTCTAGTGAAAAAAAAGAAAATGGAATGATACCGAATTTAAAAAATGTGAATTTGAGGAATGTTGGAGGAATTTTGAAAAAATGTTGGCGGGAAAATATACAAACAATGAAAAGTTTTGTGCGTGGATTTAATTCTAAAACAGAAAGAGGTAGTCAGTTGGATATTAAGACATGGAGTAAAGAAAAAATTCTGATTGCAATTGGATTTTTATTTTTAATTTTGGTAATCGGTGTTTGGGGATTAAAAGCTAAAAGCGATCAAGATAAAAAAATTACTACTTATGCCAATCAATTAGTTTTGGTTCAGGAACAAATTAATTCAGCGATAACAACCAGTAGATTTGATAAAGATCGGGCGACGACTATGCTTAATGATGCTGAAAAACAAGCGATTACCGTGTATAATTCCGGATTATATAAAGCAAAAGCGGGAGAATTATTGCAATCAATTGCTGATACTCGAGATAAAATGGATGGAGTTATTCATCCAAAATTTGAACAATTAGGAGATTTGACTACGAAACGTGCAAATGTTAGTGCATTGGGTTTAATTGAATTAGGTAATCAAATTTATGCCTATGAATATAATGCTTTATATCCCTTATTAGGTGGTAAATTAGCTGATCCTTTAACGATTGATGATAATGAAAAGGTAGTTTCAGCGGTGGGATATGATGATCAGGGAACAATATTATTCTTAACTGCTACTGGAAAAATTTTAGAATTAAAAAATGAGCGAATTAATATGCTTACTACTGTGGATGGTAATTTTAAAAAGGGTACGGTGTTAAAAGCTTATGGTAATAAAATTTATATTCTTGATTCGGCTGATAATCAGATTTGGCGTTATGTCAGACATCGTGATAATTTTGGTCCCGCTCAGGCTTATGCAACTGGTGTGAATTTGAGTAAAGCAGTTGATTTTGCAATTGATGGAAATATTTATGTGCTAAATAGTGATGGTTCAATCATAAAACTTTATCAAGGAAATCCAGAATCTTTGCCAATTAAGAGGCATCCAACTAAGCCAATGACTAATCCAACTAAAATTTATACAAATGCTGATATGAATCAGGTTTATATTCTTGAGCCTTCACAGAATAGAATTCTAGTTTATGAAAAAGATTCTCGTAGTGGAGGTTTGAATTATGAAAATCAATATATTGTTGATGAATTAACTAACCTACAAGATATTTATGTTGATAAAAATACTAATATGCTATATTTGTTAACTAAGACGGGAATATATAGAACTTCATTAGTGCAGGCCACGACGACAACAGCAAAGTCTCCATTTTGATGAAAAAAGGTTTGAAAAATATATATATAATGAAAGTTAGAATAAGTTGATGGCGTGGTTAAAGGCAGCTGAATTTAAGATGATAATTTATTGATAAATTTAGCAATTTCTAAATTGGCTTCTGGTTTAGAAATCTTTTTTAATGGTGCTGTAAAATGTGAATAATTTTTTTGAATATAATTGAGAGATTCCGTTAAACTCATTTTGGCTGATTTTTGAATAATACCTAAATTATATTGTTTAATTAATTCGGCATTACCCATTTCTTGACCGGGAATGATTTGAGTGATAATCATTGGTTTTTTGGCAGCTATACATTCCATAATAGTAGCACCGCCAGCTTTAGTAATAATAACATCCGCAGTTTTAATAAAATTTGCCATTTGATTGGTCCAATTAATAATTCTGATATTGTCTTGTTTATTGAATTTGGCAAGTTTTGGATAAAGATCTTTATTGCGTCCACAAATTACAAAAAGATTGGTTTTAGGAAAGTTTTCATGAATTTCTTCTACTTGTTTGATAGTAATATTTGTTTTTTCGGAAGTGGGTAAAAAAACAATGGTAAAATTGTTTGGGTTGAGGTTATAATCAGCAAAAAAGTGATTTTTATTAATTGGTGTAGAAAATTCAATTTTGACTGGAAAGCCCAATACTTTGATTTTTTCATCTTTGGTACCTAATTTTTTGAGAGAAATAGCGGTTTCATGATTGGCAACAATTTGGAAATCGGGTTTGCCAGTGACCCACGCATTGTGAATTGAAATAGAATCAGTAACTACACTGATAAAATATTTAATTGGAAGTTTTTTGGTAATTAAACGTGCTAAATAATCCCAGATAGGGAAAGTGCTAATAATAATTTGAGGATTATAAGTTTCAAATAATTTAGAAATTCTTGAGGCATTAAGTGGATAATTAATTACATTTAAAAGTTTAATTGGCCATTGGTTATCGGTACTCTCAAAAAATGCCTGATAAAATTCGGGCCAATATTTGGTGGAACCTTCATAGGCTTTTAACATAGCTTTATTAAATAGAGGGCCAATTGTTTCATAAAAATCGATAATATCTATTTGAAAATCTTTTCCATATAGATATTCAAATCCTTGTTTGATAGCGTTGGAAGCACTCATATGCCCTTGTCCCATTGTTGAAGAAAGGATTAAAACTCTTTTGCGATGATGATGAAATTGTTCAAGGTTATTTTTTAATTTTTCTAATTTTTCTAGAATTTCTTGAATTTCTGATTCAGTTCCGATTTTTTGATGGGTAGCTTGATTAAAAAAATAGATTAATAATTCTACTTGTGAGGCAATATGATCTAAATGTTCTTGTAGTTCATGATGTTCGTGATGGTCAAGTGTTTGGGCTAAATTTAAAATTAGATGAAGAGAATGTTTTTCTAATTCATTACTAAGAATCCCTGGGTATTTTTGACAAAATTTATTAATTTGGTCGGTTATCTCTTGAGTTTCTTGAAAAATTGATGTGTTTTGGTGAATTTGCATGAATGTAAAAGATTGAGTAGGAATATTAGGTCGAGTTTGGCTTAAAGTAAAGCTAAAGTTTGTTTAGCTATGGATTTTTCTTCATTTGCTGGAATTATTAAGATGGCTATAGCACTATCTTTTGAAGAAATCATTTGATGATGTTTTAAATTTGCGCCTTTATTTAATTTGATTCCCAAATAAGTTAAATAAGAACAAATTTCATGTCGAAGACTGTGAGCGTTTTCACCGATTCCTCCAGAAAAAACAATGGCATCAAGACCATTTAGCGCTGCGGTATATGCTCCAATGTTTTTGGCGAGTTGATATGCTAATATTTTGATAGCTAGTTGAGCTTGCTTATTACCTTTGGCCGCAGCGCGACGGATTAAGCGAAAGTCGGAACTAATTCTGGATATAGCGAATAATCCTGATTTTTTATTTAATAACATTAAAATTTCTTCGGGAGTTTTTTTTAATTTTTGACATAGAATCAGAGGTAAGGCAGGGTCAATGGTTCCACTACGTGTTCCCATTAACGGACCTTCAAGAGGGGTATATCCCATACTGGTATCTATGGATTTCCCGTTTTTAATAGCGGTTAGAGAAATCCCGTTACCTAAATGACATGTAACTATTTTCTGATATTTCTTTTTCTCTTTTTTGAGAATGGCAATTGCTTGTAAACTAATATATTGATGATTGATGCCATGGAAACCAAAACGTCTGAAATTAAATTTTGTTTGTATTTTTTCTGGTAGAGCATAAGTGTAACTTTTGGGTGGTATATCATGATGGAAAGCGGTGTCAAATACCGCAATTTGTTTTGTTT
>CAZGKO010000003.1:0-13532 GCA_964526005.1 uncultured Candidatus Peribacteria bacterium | reverse complement strand
AAGAAACAATACCTGAATAGTTAGAAGGATTATGCAAAGGTGCTAAATCTAATAGTTTTTTTAATTTTTCAAGATTGAGATTATTGATTATAGTGGGTTTATAAAAATCTATACCTCCATGTACAAAACGATGTCCGACAGCATGAATTTCTTTTAGTGAAGTAATAATTTTTAATTGAAGCAGTTTTTTAAAAATAAGTTGTAGTGCCAGATGTTGATTGGCACATTTAATGTTAAAAACAGGAATTTCATTGATGATGAACCTGCATTAATACTAAGAATATACATGGGTAAGTGATAAGTGGAGATTAAGTTTTTTTGCACTCCAAAGCGGTCAATGCACTGAGAATAATAATGTCCTCCACAGAACAGCCGCGTGATAAATCATTATAAGGTTTTTTAAAACCTGTCATTAATCCGCCGATGGCTTTTGCACCGGCTAATCTTTCGGTGAGCTTATAGGCAATGTTTGCAGCTTCAAGATTAGGGAAAATTAAGATATTAGCATCACCATGAATTCTGGCTTTGGGAGCTTTGATTTTGGCTACAAAAGGGGAAATAGCCGCGTCAGCCTGGAGTTCTCCATCTAATTTTAAATGTGGGAACTTTTTATGTGCAATTTCTGCTGCTTTCCGAGTTTTTTCTGCATAAGGACCATGCCCGGAACCTTTGGTTGAATAACTGAGAAAGGCGATTTTTGGTTTAAAACCATATTTTTCAGCTAATTTGGCTGTATTGATTCCAATATCAGCTAATTCTTGAGAGGTGGGATTGATATTGATTGAACAATCAGCAAAAAACAATGCTGTTTCTGGAAACATCATTATAAAAGTGCTGCTTACTTCTCGTAATTTGGTGTTATTTCGTAATAATTTTAAGGCCGGGAAAATGGAGGCAGCGGTAGTGGCGATAGATCCTGTAACGACACTGTCGGCATAATTATCCAATAGGGCGAGGCAGGCAAAATAATGTCGATTATGAGTAAGTGTAATGGCTTGTTGCAGATCTAATTTGTCTTTTTTACGGATTTTTTGTAATTGTATTGCAAATTTTTCTAATAATTCTTTATTGGAACTATCTAGATAGATAATTTTTTTCCATGGGAATTTAAATTTGCGTTTTAAGGCGAAATTTTTAAATTTTTCAGCAGAAAAAGGTATAACTGGCTTACAAATCTTTTTTTTAATAAGATATTGTAGAGCTTCCAAAATTCGCGGGTCTTCCACTTCTGGGAAAAATATTCGGGCTTTTGATTTTTTGGATTTTTTTAATATTTGTTTAAGAAAATATTTCATTGGTGATTTTCATTGCTATGAAAATGATCTGTTATTGAGTATTGTTTTAATTATTATTTAGTAATATTAGAAATCGCTTGAGTGGTTTGATTAATTTTATTTCCAACATCTTTGACTTGTTTTACTTGTTGATTGACATTATCTACGGTTTGATTAACACCTTTTTTAAAATTGTACACGGAATCTTTGATTTGATTGGCTTTATTAGTTGAATATTGGACGGAATTATCAAAAGATTTACGAACTTGTTTTGTATTATTAGTAATAGCTTGGCAGCCGCTGATTATCAGTAAGATCGGAATGAAAAAAAATATTATTTTTTTATTTTTCATTTTTTGACAGAGAAAAGTTTTTTAAAATCTCCATTAAAATTATTGAAATAATTAATCATATCTAATACTTCATTACTGGAAATAATTGCGGTAGTGGTCTTTTTTTCTTTGGAATGATGCTTTATAGAGTGATGTTTACGTTCGAGTTTGATAGATAAAGGTTCTTTAGCAACAGAGGTTGGTTCATCACTGACGGTGACATGAACGATTAAATTAATCTGACATTTATGACAGTTTAGATGAAATAACCCTTGGTCTTCAAATGTGGAAATGACTTCAATCTCATTGAGATTGTATTCTTTATGGCATTTGCCACATGGAAAAGTTTTTCTGATATATTTAATAATTTGATTTAGTTCGTTTATATTCATTTATTGTTTACTATTAAACGTTATAATTTTGCTCTATTTTTCATATTTATTCAAGATCAATTGGAACATAATTAATGATAACATCAAGATTTAGGATTAAATATAATTAACTCTTATTTGCTCTTTTACCGAGAATTGTTTATATTTTAATATGTCAAATTCAAACAAAATAAAATGGTTAGAAGAAGAAGAAGAAAGGCTACTGTCCGCAGAAGGCCTAGACGGGCAAAAAGGAAAGCCTCAATTACTTTAAATGTACCGAAATCGGTGTTACGTGAAATCTATGGTGTTTTTTATCTGGGATTGGGGATTTTTACAATTTTATCATTTAATAAATCCTTTGGAATTGTTGGAGATTGGTGGTTACAAACTTTAGGACCCATTCTAGGTTGGGGACTTTATGCTTTTCCAGTAGTTTTAATTTTGATTTCACTATTATTTTTTCTTTCCAAAGAAGTTAAAATTCCGCTTTCTCGTATATTGGGTCTTATTTTAATGATGGTGGCGGGTCTTGCAATATTGCATCTATCTGTACCGTTGGACAGTATTTATACTGTTGCTAAAGAAGGTAAATTTGGAGGTTATATTGGTTTTGTAATGAACTTTCTATTTATTGATACATTGGGAATGGGGACGATTGGAGCTAGTGCTATCTTTTTGGTTTTATTAATAGTTGGGGTTTTGCTTACTTTTGAAATTTCACTAGTAAAATTAATTAATTTCTTAAAACCTGAGATCCATTTTGTAGATGTAAAACGAAATCAGCATGATGAAAAATCACAGGTGCAGGATGAGGCTTTTTCTCGACTTGGTGATAAAGATGAAATTAATACTGAAGAGATCCTTTCTAAAATTGATGAAATTAATGATCATGATTTAGTTAGACCGAATGATGTACAACCCCCTTTGAAGATTCGACGGGCTTCAATTGGGAAAACTACTTTGGTAGATGTTGATGGTGATGGACAACCTGATTTTGCTATACAAGTTGATAATTTGAGGTCTGAAAAAAATACTATTGATAAAAAAGGACGAAGAGATATTCCAATTAAAAATGAAAATGATGAAGCTTTAACCTCAAAAGATATAAAGTCAGATTGGCAATGGGCTGCTCCCACTTTAGATTTATTATCACCAGCGGTTCCAGATATTGCTTTGGATGATGATTTATTGGCGGATAATGCTAAAAAAATCCAAACTAAATTAGATCAATTTAATATTAAAGTGACAATGCATGATGTGCATGTTGGTCCAACAGTTGTTCAATATACTTTGAGACCGTATGAAGGGATTAAACTTTCTAAGATTACAAGTTTAAAAAATGATTTGGCTTTGGCACTTTCTGCTACTTCAGTGAGAATTGAAGCTCCAATTCCCGGTAAGGGTTTAGTTGGGATTGAAGTGCCTAATGAACAACGTTCAGCGGTTCATTTGAAGGAAATTCTGGAATGTAAAGAATATAACGATATTAAATCAAATTTAAGATTCCCTTTGGGGCGTGATGTGGCAGGGAAACCAATAGTTGGAGATTTAGCTTCAATGCCACATTTATTGATTGCTGGTGCAACAGGTTCTGGAAAATCTGTGGGAATGAATACATTAATTTTGTCTTTATTGTATCAAAATTCTCCTGCTGATTTACGTTTGATTTTGGTTGATCCGAAACGTGTGGAATTAAATACTTATAATAATTTACCACATCTTTTGACACCAGTGATTACTGATTCCGAGAAAGCTGCGATTGCTTTACGTTGGGCAGTAGCGGAAATGAATCGTCGTTATCAATTATTTTCAGAATGGGGTTGTCGTAATATTGCAGAATATAATTTATTGGTAGCAGAGAAAAAAGTTGCAATTACTACTGATGATGAGAAAAAAGATATTGAAGAACAAGTTAGTGATAAAATAGAAAAAACAGTTGCGGAAATTGAAGAGGAAAAATTAATTTTACTTCAAAAAATGCCTAAGATAGTGATTATTATTGATGAATTGGCAGATTTAATGATGTCTTCTGGAAAGGAAGTGGAAGCTTCTGTTTGTCGAGTTGCTCAAATGGCTAGAGCTGTGGGTATGCATTTGGTTCTGGCGACACAAAGACCATCGGTTGATGTTATTACAGGTTTAATTAAAGCTAATATTCCTGCTCGTATTGCTTTTGCTGTTTCATCTTCGGTTGATTCTCGGACTATTATTGATTCAATTGGAGCAGAAGATTTATTGGGGAAAGGTGATATGCTTTATCTACCTGGTGGCATGAATAAACCTCTTCGTATTCAGGGGATTTTTGTTTCTTCTAAAGAAATAGAAAAAGTTGTAATAGATGTAAGAATGACTTCTGAGCCAGTTGAATATGAAGATATTGTTTCTCCAAAAATTGCCGGTACTAAAATTCAGGGTTTGCCTAAATCATCTTTAGCTGGTGATATGGTTGGTGATGATCTTTATGAACAAGCATTATTGGTTGTTTTAGATAATAGGAAAGCTTCTGCTTCATTGTTACAGAGGCGTTTAAAGGTTGGGTATGCAAGGGCGGCTCGTTTACTTGATTTGATGGAAGAAAATGGTGCGATTGGACCTGTTAATGGAGCGAAACCAAGAGAAATTTATGTTGAATGAATAAGTATTCTTTAACTTAATAAATGTGAGATTAAGCCATAAGAAGTAATTACTAAAATAATAATTAAAACAGAAAGTATTATATTAAAAGTGAAGGCTCCTTTATTTATCCATTGGATAACTTTGGAAGTTTTTGGTTTTTTGAAAAAATAATAGTTGTATGCAAAGGTAGATAAAATTGCTAACAGAACGCCACCGCTATTAAGAATTTTTATGCAGAAAAAAAAATAAAACATATCAATAAAAAAGCCCATCAAAAAATAAATAGATTGGTTTAAAAATAAAACAGGATTTATTCTTATTTTCATGATAATTTTTTAGGACATCTTTTAGCTTTGACTCCGCATTCTGGGCAAATCTCATTACGACCGAGAGTGGCGCATGCTAGAGAAACGGTAGATGCTGAATTATCAGGATTTACAACAGTTACTTTTTGTTCGGCAACCTGTTCTGGTGGGTGAGCAACTACCCATCCTGCGGAGGTGTGTTGTTCTTTAATATTTGAAGCATTAGTTATAATTTGTGAAGAATCTTGTCCTTCTAATTTTAATAAATGCGGTGGTAATTGTTCGGAGAGGTTAATGCGAAACAAAGTGTTGACCGTATTGATTCGAATATTTCCAAGTAATTGTTTAAACATCATGAAAGATTGCGATTGATATTCAATTAGAGGATCTCTTTGTCCATAACCGCGAAGTGAAACTGTTTCACGAAGGTGTTGCATGCTATCTATATGTTCCATCCAGAGTGAGTCGATAATAGATAGATAAACATTTTTTTCTAATTGGCGGAGGATGTCAGGGTCTTTAAGGATAGTTTCTTTATTGGTATAAGTTTCTAAAAGATAGGTCTTTAAATATTCGATAATCGCTTCTATATCGACGAGATCTTTTAGGAATTTTAAATCTAATTCAGTTTTAGCTTGATGATGGATGGTGGATAAATAATCTATAATTTCATTGTATTCAAAGGTTTTATTTTCGGTATTATAGGCTAAATTTGCTAAACGTTCTGCCTCTTTTTCCATTAAAATAATAATTTCATTTTTGATATTTTTATTGCATAATATTTGACGACGGCGAGCATAAATAATTTCACGATGTTTATTCATGACATCATCATATTCAACTAAATGTTTACGTATATCAAAGTTGCGCCCTTCCACTTTTTTTTGAGCACTTTCAATGGAACCAGTAATAACCTTATTTTGAATTGGCATATCATCGGGGAAGTTGAGGGCTTCCATCATCTTTACGACGCGGTCGCCGCTGAATAATCGCATTAAATCGTCTTCCATTGATAAAAAGAATTGGCTTTCGCCGGGATCACCTTGACGACCTGAACGACCGCGGAGTTGGTTATCGACACGACGAGATTCATGTCTTTCTGTGCCGATTACTAAGAGTCCACCAGCAGATCTAGCATCATGATCGAGTTTAATATCGGTACCACGACCTGCCATATTGGTGGCGATGGTTATTACTCCTTTGTTACCGGCTGTGGCTATAATTTCTGCTTCTTTTTCATGAAATTTAGCATTTAAAACATTATGCGGGATATTGGCTTTAACTAATTCGCGTGAAAGATGTTCGGATTTTTCAATTGAAACTGTACCGATCAAGACGGGTTGACCTTTTTCATAGGCCGTTTTAACTTTGTTTACAACTGCTTGATATTTTCCTTGCGTATTTTTATAAACTAAATCTGCTTGATCGATTCTGGTTATCGGTTGATTGGTTGGAATCACGATTGTTTCTATACCATAAATTTGATAAAATTCTTCTTCTTCGGTTTTAGCTGTACCGGTCATGCCTCCAAGTTTTTTAAAAATACGGAAATAATTTTGAAAAGTTATTGTGGCTAAAGTGCGACTTTCGCGGCGTACTTCAACGTTTTCTTTAGCTTCAATTGATTGATGTAAACCGTCGGAATAACGACGTCCTGGCATTAAGCGACCGGTAAATTCATCTACAATTATAATTTCACCTTCTTTAACTACATAATCAACATCGCGTTTAAAAATGGCCTGGGCTTTGAGGGCTTGTTCTAAATGATGAACTTCAGCAAAACCCGTATCAGTATAAATATTCTCAACGCCCATTAGTTCTTCCATTTTGGCAATTCCATCTTCGGTTAGAACTGCGGTTTTTTGCTTTTCATCAATTTCATAATGGACATCTGGTTCAAGTTTTGTTACCAATTTAGCATAACGTTGATATTTTTCAGTAGATTCTTCAGCGGGGGAAGAAATTATCAAAGGAGTTCGGGCTTCATCAATTAAAATGGAATCTACTTCATCAATAATTGCATAATTAAGATTTCGTTGGACAATATTATCTGAGTTTTGATTCATATTATCGCGTAAATAATCAAAACCAAATTCATTATTGGTTCCATAAGTAATGTCACATTTATAGGCACTGATTTTTTCATCGCGGTTTTGACTATTTAAAATCACACCGACGCTGAGTCCTAAAAAATTATAAAGAATACCCATCCATTCGGCATCACGTTGAGCTAGATATTCATTAACTGTAACCAAAAAAACTCCTTCTTCACTTAAAGCGTTTAAAAATAGCGGCATAGTACAAACCAATGTTTTTCCTTCACCAGTTTTCATTTCAGTGATTTTCCCTTGATGAAGAATGATTCCTCCCAAAATCTGAACATCAAAAGGGATCATTTTCCAGGTGTATTTATTTTTTCCATCAGTGGAACCTTGTTCATAAAGTTTAGTTAATTCAAATTCGCGATTATTGAGACGACGGCAGGCATTTTTGACTAAAGCGAAAGCTTCAGGTAAAAGCTGATCGATAGTTTCATTATTTTGTAGTCGTTTTTTAAATTCGTTGGTTTTGTCTTTTATTTGTTCATCAGTAGTAATTTCTTGTTGATACCTTTCTTCGATTTTATTGATGGTGTCGACTAGTGGAGTTACCTTTTTAAGATATTTTTCATTGAGATCGCCTATTATTCTAGTAATTGCTTCGCGAATCATAATTAATATAGTTATCTATAAATTTTGTTAATCTCAGATTTTACCTTTGTGCTGAAGTTTTATGGAGCGAATGAAGGTTGGCATGAGAATGGACGGGGGTAGTGTAGCTTATTCTTCATATTTTTTAAAGACAACTGTAAAAGTTTTAAATAAGATTTTAAAATCCAGCCATAAACTCCAATTTTCAATATAGTAAGTATCGAGTTTCACTTCATTTTCAAAATTTAAATCACTGCGACCGGTGATTTGGGCTAAGCCTGTAATTCCAGGTTTAATGGTTAGTACAAACTTATGATGTTTTTTATATTTAGCTACTTCTTCAGGCAGATGTGGGCGTGGTCCAACTAGAGACATTTCACCTTTAAATACATTAAAAAGTTGAGGGAATTCATCAAGTGATGTACGGCGTAAAAAATGTCCAATACTAGTAATGCGTGGATCATTTTTAATTTTCACCATTGGTGTGCCTTGGCGTTGATTGAGATGAGCTAATTCGGTATATCTTAAATTATGAGAATTGGGAATCATTGTCCTAAATTTGTAGAAATTAAATAGTTTTCCTTTTTGACCGACGCGTTTGATTCGATTACCATTATCTAAAAATTTAAAAAGAATTGTGCTTTTGGGGTCATCAATTTTAATTAATATAGCAATAACTAACATTATTGGAGAAAGACTGATTATTAATATTATGGAAATTCCCATATCAAATAATTTTTTTAAAACTCTGTTCCAACCGTCAAGAGGGGTTGGTTTTAGATTGATTAAAGGGATACGTCCATTGGTTTGGATTTCTAAATTGGAACGTTGCATTTCGCTTTGAGATGGGACATAAGAATATTCTAATTGATGTTCGCGGCAAAAATTTAGTAAGTCAATGGATTCGTTTTCAGTTAGAGTTATTTTTGTTTGTATGATTTTTTCAATTTGATTGGGCTGGATAATTTTTTCTAGATTGATTGGGGAGCCTAGATAGGGGAGTGAAAGATCGTGATTTTCAATGAAATCGCTATAGCCGATAATTTTATAACGTAAATCTTTTTTAAAAAAATTAATTACTTCGCTATTGAGAGTTCCAGAACCAATAATTAAAACTTTAGTTTGTGCAATACCGAGGTGATAGAGTGAATTTTGGATAACATTTAAAATAAGACGGCCTAAAGAAATTAAGATAATTGCAAAGATCCAAGTATGTAAAAGGACTAAACGAGAAAATGGGAAACTGCGAATTACAAAATAATAAGTAATAATTCCAAAAAGCCAAATTGTTGAGGAAAAGATAATTTTCCCGATTTGTTGGTCAAGGCGATCTTGTTTTTTTAATTGATATGCGCCAACGATAATTTGAATTAGTAAAAAAAATAAAATACTAATAGCACTGTGTGTTAAATAAGTGGAGAGATTTGGAAAAGAATTAATGCTAACTGGTAATTTAATAAAAGGAATTAAATCATAAGAAAAACGAGTTTCATAAGCGATGTAACAGCCTAATAAAAACATTAAGAAATCGAATGGTAGACGTAATAATCCAAAAATAATTTCGAGAGGTTTCATATTTATTTTTAAAATCTGATCTTGTCGGATCATAAGCCGAGTTCTGTATCCGCCTTTCGCGCCTATGCTTCGCAAAAGTTTAGCAAGGCTTTCGGGGGATGCAATCATCTATCTTGGCCTGATTTCGCAATCAGGCTCCAGCGGTGGGGAGTTAAAGTCTGAAAGACGCAGATAATTCTTTTTCTCCCATCCCACCTTGCACCAAATAGGGTTTACCAGCTTAACGCTGTTACCAGCGTGGCTCCATTCTAGCACTTGGTTCCTCTTTGCTAAAGCTTTAAGGAAGTAGTACATGAATAGACTTTTCACCTTTTGTTCTTCTAAACTAAAGTTTTGAAGAACTAGTATTGTCTCTGTGGCACTTTCCGTCCCTCCTTTTACTCATTCTGTATTCAAAAAAAGTTATGGAGGGCACTCCCGTTAGGAGTTATTCTGTCTTTTGGTGCTCGGACTTTCCTCTGTTTTTTCAATGTCCCAAAACCCAAAATCAAGTTGAGTCTCAAGTTAGTGAGAAAACAGCGATTGCTCACTGA
Organism: uncultured Candidatus Peribacteria bacterium; assembly: GCA_964526005.1. GTDB lineage: Bacteria > Patescibacteriota > Gracilibacteria > UBA1369 > UBA1369 > CAZGKO01. Next base: position 3,833 of record CAZGKO010000003.1, on the reverse strand, counting down.
CAAGATCAGATTTTCATTTTACAGAATTGACAAGTGATAATCAAGTGTTGAAATACGGCGCATTAAATTTAAAAAAATGGGTGGAATGGATTTTTAAATTTCTTTTTCTTTTCTGTCACGTAGTTTTTTAAATTCTTTTTTGAAAAATTCTACTGCAAACAGACATTCATGAATTTTTTGATTATTAGGATCAAGTTTTAAAACTTTGTTAAATAAAATTGTTGCTCGATCAAAATTCTTTTCGTTTAAATAGCAAATGCCCAAATCAGAAAGAATTAGTGCATCATTTGCATTGATGTTTAAAGCTCTTTCTAAAATAATCAAGCCATGTTTACGGTCTGTGCCGTGAAAAATAGACCAACCCAAACAACGGAGAATTTCTGGATGATTAGGATAAAGCAAATCTGCTTTTTCTAAATGTTCAATTGAATCTTTCCAATCTCCAATAGCAGAGAAGGTGAAACCCAATAAATAATGGGTATTGGCACTTTCAGGATTAATTCGTAATGATTGAATTAAAGCTTTTTTAGCTTTGTGATATTTCTTCAAACTTAAATAATTATCTCCAATTTCTTCGTAAGCCTCTTGATTGTCTAAATCTTCAGTTAGTATTTTTTCGCAAAGCTTAATTGCTTCTTTATGTGCGCCAGATATTTTTAATCGGTCAGCTTCTTCAATTAGATAATTTCTTTGTCCAGTCTCTTGTAAATCCATAATAGTGTTTTTTTGATATTTATTTTTTTGAAGTTATTAATGCATTATATCAAAAATTTGTAAAAAAATAAAGGATTAACTTATTAATTTTGCGATGGAAACTATTATGAGTATGCTTATAGTATTTAAGAGAAAGGTAATAATCAGAAACTGCCATCTTTTTACTTTAGAAAAACCTATCATTAAAAGTCCGAATTCATCAGGGAATGGTAAAGCAATAATAATTACTCCGATAATTGGGATTAACCATGCAAAAAGAGGGCTATTCAATGTTCTAACAAAAAAGCTTTTATGAAATCCTGCAAAGAGTAATTTCAATTCATCAATTAGGTGGTCTTTAAAATATTTTAGCACCAAATAATCACCGATCATTGCTCCTATGCCTCCAAAAAAAGCGATTTCAAGTGGATTAAGTGCACGGGCTAAATGAAAAAGAACTATGGTGGCAGGGGCTACGGTATATGTGGAAATAAAAAAGATTCCAGTGATAAGGGCTCCGAAATAACCAAATGTTCCGATAACATGGACTATATTATATACGAAACTGGTGCTAGCCAGGAAGAAGAAGAAAATTAAACTTAAACCTAGTAAAGTTAAGTTTTTATATTTCCAGTTTTTGATGAAAATTTTAAATTGTTCCATGATTTTTTTGTTTCTGATTATTATAGCAAAAAATCAGAAAAATATCTATGTCAAGAAAATCACTTTTGAAAATAAATATGTGATATTAGAGCTGTTTTCACAACTTTATTAAAGTTGTTTGAGATATTCTTTTAGTTCTTCTGCCAATTTTGGTCGTTTCATTGCAAAATCGATAGTGGCTTTAATTAAGCCGATTTTAGTTCCCGTATCATAACGTTTTCCATGTAAAATTTTGGCATAGATTTTCTGTTTAGACAGCAAATTTTTAAACCCATCAATTAAACGTAATTCTCCATCCTTAGAACCTTTTGACGATTTAATGCATGGGAAAACTTCTGGTGTAATTACATATTTGCCGATAATAGCTAAATTGGATGGTGAATCTTTTGGCTGAGGTTTTTCGACCAAATCTTCTATTTCATATAGATCGGGTCCCATTTTTTTCCCTTTAATAATGCCATAATTTGAAACCTCTTGAGGATTCACTTCTTGTAAACCAATTACGCTGCATTTGGTTTGATCATATACTTCCATTAATTGTTGAATTGCGGGTTTGTCACCGTCAACAATATCGTCTCCAAAAAGCACGGCGCATGGTTCTTGTCCAATAATATCCTTGGCGCACAAAATTGCATGTCCATCACCCAACGGTTTTGGTTGTCGGACATAAACAAAATTAGCTAATTTGGGAATATCTTGAATTGCTTTTAATAAATCATGTTTATCTTTTTCTACAAGAGTATATTCAAGTTCAAAAGATGTGTCGAAATGGTCTTCAATAACCCGTTTTCCACGACCAGTTACCATAATAATATCTGTTATTCCTGCGGCAACGGCTTCTTCTACTAAATATTGAATTACTGGTTTATCAACAATGGGTAGCATTTCTTTAGGTTGAGCTTTTGTAGCAGGTAAAAATCTTGTTCCGAAGCCGGCAACCGGAAAAATTGCTTTGGTAATTTTACTCATATTATAGTAAAGGTTATGGATTTAATGAAAATTGTAAAAGTAAATTTAGTTAATTTGCTTTAATCTTAATTAATTTAGTGCCTTTATTTTCACCCGCGGTTTTGTGGAGAGTAATTTTTAAAATACCATTCTTAAAGGCAGCATTAATCTTATTTGTATCCACATAATCCGGCAAAACAATAGAGCGGGAAAATTTCCCCCAGAAACATTCCTGAATTAAGTAATTATCTTCATCAATTGTGAATTCATGGTTGCGTTTACCTTGAATAATCAAAACATCTTCAGTTACGGTGACATTGATGTCATCGATAGTGACACCAGCAATAGGTGCTAAAACAATCAACTCTTTTGTGGTTTCATATATATCTAAACTGAGTTGTCCGATTTCCATTTCGGTAGATGCAGATGTGTTGGATTGTGGATATTTAGTGGTTTTGGTTGTCTCCATAATTAATCTTTTTTAGATGATTTTTTTTTATGTCGTTGGAGCTTAATATCTTCATCGTGACTTTTTTTACTTTCTTTTTCTGTAAAATAAGAGAGGAATTCTTCTTTATTGAGATTTTCTTGTTTAATTAATGTCTTGGACATTTTGTCAATGCGATCATGATTTTCATGTACTAGTTTTTTACTAATTTCTAAAGCTTGATTAATGATTTTTCTGCTTTCTTCATCAATTAAACGGGCGGTTGCTTCAGAATAATTTTTAACATGACCAAAATCTCTGCCAAGAAAAACTTCTTGATGTTGTTCACCTAAACTTATTGGACCCAATGCACTCATTCCATAAACTGTAACCATGCGATTTGCCATTTTATAAGCTCTTTCCAAATCATTGGAGGCACCAGTTGACATCTCTTTAAAAAATTCAATTTCACTGCTATAGCCACCAAGTAATGAACAAATTTCATCGAAAAATTTAGAACGTGTATAAAGATGTTTATCTTCTTCAGGCAAGAACCAAGTAACTCCTAGTGCCATGCCGCGAGAAACAATTGATACTTTATGAACTGGATCGCAATTTGCTCTAAGTTGACCGACCAGAGCATGACCGAGTTCATGATAAGCGGTACGGATTTTCTCTTTTTCAGAAAGTCCACGAGATTTTCTTTCAGGTCCCATCATTACTTTTTCAACGGATAGTTGTAAATCATCTTGGGCAATGGTTTTACGATTTTCACTAGCTGCCAGAATGGCTGCTTCATTCATTATATTTTCTAAATCGGCACCGGAAAATCCGGGAGTATGTTGAGCAATGATTTTTAAATCGACATTTTTTTCTAAAGGTTTATTGCGGGTATGAACTTTGAGGATTTCCTCGCGGTCTTTAATATCAGGAAGATCAACCATGATACGGCGGTCAAAACGACCTGGACGAAGTAAAGCAGGATCAAGGACATCGGGACGATTGGTGGCGGCCATCACTATAACTCCAGTATCTCCTTCAAAGCCGTCCATTTCTGTAAGAATTTGATTTAAAGTTTGTTCGCGTTCATCATGACCGCCAC
>CAZGKO010000002.1:76237-76458 GCA_964526005.1 uncultured Candidatus Peribacteria bacterium | reverse complement strand
CACAATTTCGTCAGGATTTTATAAACATTAAAGCTCACCATCTTGTTTTACCAACACAAACAGCGGCAAATTAATATTCTGTTCTTCCAATTAGCGCCCTGGTTAAAGTCACTTCATCAGCATAATCCAAATCACCACCAGCTGGTAATCCCCTTCCAATTCGGCTTACTTTTATTTTCAATGGTTTTAATAGGCGAGCAATAAACAGTGCTGTAGTTTCC
>CAZGKO010000002.1:0-76227 GCA_964526005.1 uncultured Candidatus Peribacteria bacterium | reverse complement strand
TTTAGTAATAATGTTTCTACTCGAATTTTTAATTCATCTATTTTCAATTCTTGGGGACCAATACCGTCAATTGGTGAAAGCACCCCATGAAGTACATGATAAAGTCCTTTAAACTGGGCAGTTTTTTCCAAAGCTAATACATCCAAAACATCTTCTACCACACAGATTAAATTTTTATTACGAAAAGAATTAGCACAAATTTCACAAACTTCTTCTTCAGCTACCTGCCAACAAATATTACAAAAATGTAATCCTATTTTTAAATTTGCTACAGTATTCGATAGATTTTTTAATTTAAAATCTGGTTGATTCAAAAGATATATAGTTAATCTTTGCGCTGATTTAGGACCAATTCCAGGTAATTTTGCCAATTCTTCAATCATCTGTCGAACTTGTTTTGGTAGGAATGAATTCATATAACAGTATTAACAAATTGTCATTATGTAATCAAACTATATCACATCTTCTAGTCTAAAATAGTATGACATATAAAATATTATTAATATTAACAAGAGAAATTATTAATACAACCTCTCAGAATTAATTAAAGAAACTTTTTCATCATATTCTATGAGCTTAATCAATATGACTTTTTTCAAATAACATGCTAAAATATATAATATGATTAAAAATCAAAACAAAACCCTTAAAATAGCCATTATTCTAATAGCAATTATTGCTATTAGTTCAATAATCGCAGTCTTTAATCCACTCGAAAAACTTCAACTTCAGGCCAGTAATTTTCTTTATTACACACATCCTTCCAAGCATCCAATTATCATCGTTGCCATTGATGAAAAATCTCAAATTGGACAAAACGGATTAGGATCTTTTAAAGATTGGAATCGTGCCTATCATGCTCAGGTAATCCAAAATTTAGAAAAATATCATCCCGCAGCCATCGGTATTGATATTCAATTTAAAGATCGAACTAATGGAATCAAACAAAATAATATTGATCAAATTATTAATTCCGCTGATCCATTATCAGAATTACAAAAATATTCTAGTACTAAAATTAATCCCGATGATCAGATCCTGTCTACTACTCTTCATAAATATAATAATATTGTTTTAGCTTTTCCTCTTTATACTACCGCTTCTTCTTATCAAAAGATGAATAGTCGAAATACTGTTTTTATTTCTCCTTATAAATTATTTGCTGATTTAGCAATCGGATTCAATCGAATATTTGAAGATGCTGACGGAATTATCCATAATTATCCATTAGAAATCACATTAAATCATCAAACTTATTTTTCTTTTGCTGCACAAATTCTTCAGAAGATTCTTAAATATTCCAACAATATTCCTCAAGATCATGGACAATTAAAAATTAATTTTAATCAACGCCCGCCTCTTGATTTAAGTCATGGATTAAATCAACCCAATGTAAAAAATATTTCTTATATTGACGTTTATAATAATCAATATCCATCGGGATTTAACCCAAATTATTTTAAAGGCAAAATTATTTTAATAGGTGCTTATTATAAAACTTCTGGTGATAATTATTTAACTGCCATCAGTGCCACAAATCCAATGCCTGGTGTCATGATTCATGCTCAGGCAATCCAAACTATTCTTGATCAAAATTGGTTACGCAATATTAATATTTGGGAACAAATGTTAACAATGTTGATTTTGGTTTTAATATCAGCTCTTGTCTGTTTGAAATTAAAAATACGTTATTCTTTAACGACAAATATTCTTCTTATTCTAATTTATAATTTAATTCTCGCCCCTTTATTTTTCAGGAATTTTGGGATTATTCTAAATCTGATTTATCCAAATATTGCTATAATTTTCTCAATTATTATTATTTATGCTTACCGATATTTTACTGAATTTCGTCAAAAATCATCTCTTAAAACTAATCTTGGAAAATTTGTAGAACATTCTTTAATTGAACAAAGTCTTGAAGACAATGCCAATCTCACAGTTAAAGTTGAGAAAAAAGAAATTACAGTTATGTTTACTGATATTGTAAACTTCACTTCTATTTCTGAAAAATTACAGCCAATTAGCACCGTAGAATTACTTAATGAATATATTAAAGTAATGACAAATATTATTATTAAAAACGGGGGGACCATTGATAAATTTGAAGGAGATGCCATTATGGCAATCTTTGGTGCTCCTAATGAACAGCAAGATCATGCTCAAAGAGCTGCTCAGACCGCTATAGAAATGCGCACTCAACTTCCTGAATTAAATCAGAAATGGGAAAATGATCCACCACTTTCTGGGGGTGAAAAGAAACCACACATTGATTTTCGAGTTGGACTATCTTCTGGTGAGGCGGTCGTCGGGAATATTGGTTCTGAAAATCGTCTGTCTTATACTGCAATTGGAGATATTGTAAATTTAGGTTCACGTTTAGAATCAGTTAATAAAATTTATAATTCCCATATTATGATTTCTGAAAAAACCTATAACTTGATTAGTCAAAAGTATTTTTGCCGCTTTGCAGATTATATTCGTGTAAAGGGAAAACATCAGCCAGTTAAGATATTTGAACTACTTAAACCCATTAATTCAGCTACACAAGAGGATCGTGAACAAATTAATTTATATCATCATGGACTCGATCTTTATTTTCATAGAGATTTTGAAAAGGCACTTGATATTTTACAAAATCAGCTTTTAAAAAAATATCCTAATGATTATCTTGCCCTGATTTATGCAGGACGCTGCCAAGTTCTTAAAAGCTATCCACCAAAATCCGATTGGGATTTTGTTTACGATATGAAGCATAAATAACACAATCAGTTATACTTGGTAAATAACAATTTCCGTTAAAAACAATTATCATTGATACCTATATATCCACATTGATGAATAAAACCCCATCAAAACAATTAAAAAAGTCCTATCAAGCACTTAATTCTGCCGCCGAGGATTTCCAAAGAATATTGGATATTCCAAAATTAGAAACACTGATTGAAGAACAAGTAGGGAAAAATATTGAAGAAATTCAAATAACAGTAATTTCATTTCTTACTAATTTACTCAATACTGATGAACAAGCTGAATTCAATGATATTTATATAGATGATATTCCTTTAGAGGAAAATCTAAAAATAGATGCTGCATATTTTTTCCTTTCTCTTACACCACTAATCTTAGATCAACTACAGGATTATATTGCTCATTTAGTGGCTAAAATTCAACAACATCCTCTTTTTCAACAAGCTTTTCAGGCCTATAAGCAAAATAATCAGCAAGAACTTGCAAAAATTTTACCTAAACTTGGATATCACGAAAAACATCCCAAAACGGTTTATCATGGGATTCAAGTTTTATCACCAACAGCACCTGAAGAAAACATTACTTCTAAAAACATGCTTTCACCTGATAAATATGTTGATCTAATAAAATCAATTCTCAAACAAGGTCTAATATCAGGAATAAATACAGATTCTTTACCCGGATTGGAGGCTACTTTCGTTATTGATAGTCCAGTTGAAACATATGGATTTGCAGGCATCGTTTTTATACCTTTCCAAAATCATGTTTGGCAGCTTTCTTCTGCCGAGTCGGCTGGTTTACAAATAATATCTCCACGAATTGATCCTAAACAACATCATTTTCAAGTTTTTATTAGGGATATTAGTTTTTGGGATTATTTAAAAAATAATGCTCAAAATACCCGTGATATTTTTGGGGATTTAAATAAAAAAAAATGTAAAGAATATCTCGACACACTTCAAAATAAATTGACACAAGCTAAAATTCCTTTCCACATTATTTACCCTCCACATTAAAATATATACAAAACTATTTAGTTCTTTTATTCTAAATAAGCCACAAAATCATCACTTATAATATCGAAAAATAGGAAGTTTTGGAGCTTGTAATGAGTAACCACTATTAGTTTTTTCCTCAAAATTTTTATTTATTCTTCTAGCAAATTCTTCAGGTGGAACTGAAGGTTGTCGAGTTGGCTTATCAAATTCCGATAATGTTGGAAGTTCTGTAATTCGATCTTCTTCATCAATGCGCATTTCATTTACAAAGTCATCTTCAGTTAAAGTAGGCATTTCTGCTCTTCCACTAGGTGATTCCTCATCTAAAGGATAAAGAACTTCTTCTATACCCGCTTGAGTTAAATTTTTAATACTTCTGGCTATACCATCTTTTTCCATTTTCTCTTGTTCTCTTTTTAAATATCTCAATTCGTTTCTTTCTTTTACCATTATTTTTGTTAAAAGCATTTCCATATTAGATAATACTTTTGCATCTTTCGCTAACCTTTCTGATATAACCAGTGATTTTAATAACTGTACCAAAGATTCCACAATTTCTAATCCACTAAAAGCTTTTGCTCTCCATTGCTGAACTCGTTTATATAATTTCTCATGATCATTTGCCATCATTTCATGGAAAGCACCACTAATAATAGCACCAATTTCTACCATAATATCATCAGTTAAAGGGATAATCTTCAGTTTATTAGAAATATGATCAATATCTTCTCTAATATTATTCATAATAATTTTTCGTATATTTTAATATTCGCACTATTGTCACATTACTTTAATCTTCTAACCACTTTAGTAGTAAAACATTAAACATATAAAATGTCAATTCATTATTTATAACTTATTATATAGTGAAATATTACAGTTTTATAGTTGCTTAACTGCCAAATTAGCTGAAATATATAAAAACCCAACTACACTATCTTAAACATTTGAAATTATTATATTTCAGATTATTTTAAAATCTGATTTTAATACCGAAAAATATTTTATATAATCATGCTACATATATAACTAATGTATTATATGAGTAAAATATTAACTTTAATTACAGCATCATCTCTATTATTTATAACTGCTTGCAGCACAACTGCCCCCGCCGCTCCCGGGAAATATGCCGCTGTCTCCCAATGTTTAACTAATAAAGGTGTCATTATGTATGGAGCATATTGGTGTCCACATTGTGCTGCCCAAAAAAAACGTTTTGGTACTGATTTCCAATATATTCATTATCAGGAATGTGATGATAAAGGGCGTGGAGGGGATCATGCTCTTTGTGTAAAAAATGGAATAACTGGTTACCCAACATGGATTTTTCCCGGACAAGGAAGATTAAGTGGTGAACAAGAAGTTCGCAATTTGGCCAAATTAGCTAATTGTGTGGATGACCTCCCTCAGGCAGATCAAAATTTACTTAAAAAAGAGACTTTCAATATTAATTTACAAAATTAATTACTAGCATTAGATTTAACACAATCATGAATCAAAAAATACAGCCTCAATTTATTGAAGAGCTTAGAAATTTTGCTTTACAAGAACTCAAATTAGATTTAATAGGGATTACCTCCGCTGATTCTATCCCCTCTGCTAACACAAATCTTAGCAGTTTTTTAAAAAGACAATATCAAGGTAAAATGAATTATTTGGAAAATATTTCTTTACGTACAAATCCTCAAGAACTTCTTTCATCAGCACAGTCAATTATTGTAATTGGAATTAATTATTATCGATCCATTCCAGAAATAAAAACAGGAAGAGGTAAGATTGCCCGCTATGCTTATGGTAGAGATTATCATCGATTAATTAAAAAAATTTTAAAAAAACTATCTATTTTTATTCAAGCAAAATACCCTGAATCGGAAAATAAAATCTGTGTAGACTCATCACCTATAATGGAAAAATCTTTAGCAGAGCGTGCCGGCTTAGGCTTTTTAGGCAAAAACACTTTATTAATTAATAAGCAATTTGGATCATGGATTTTACTTGGTGAATTATTAACTTCTCTTCAATTACCTATTGATAAACCAATTACTGGCACATGTGGAACATGCACCAGATGTATTGATATTTGTCCCACTAATGCAATTCTTCAACCAGGTCAAATGTTGGACGCAACTAAATGTATCAGTTATCTTACTATTGAAGATCATGACCCAATTCCACAAGAGTTTCAGTCAAAAATGGAAAACTGGCTTTTTGGATGTGATCTCTGTCAGGAAGTTTGTCCTTATAACAAAAGTTTTCAAAGACCACTTCAGCTTAAAACATTAAAAAATGTTAAAATTGCTGGTACTTCATTAAATTTAAAAGATATTCTAAATATCAAAACCGATCAGGAATATTTACAAAAATTTGCAGGATCCCCTTTGATGCGTGCAAAAAGACAAGGTCTACAAAATAATACTCAAGCTTTACTAAATAATTGATATAATAATTTATTTTTTAGCTGTTAAAAGCATTTCTAAAAACTCCCCACGTTTAATTGGAATATCCGGTGAAAAAGTATTTTGACCGGTAGCCATTGTCATCCCTTTATCCCAAAGAGCTCTAATATAAGGACCTTCCCACATTTGAGTAATATCATTAAAAAGATTATCAGGATAACCTGCCCCACAATTAGCATTATAACAATTTTGATGAGGTGAAATCCCTAAACCTTTAACTATCAACGCCGCCGCTTCAGCCCTAGTGATTGGTCGATTTGGAGAGAATTTATCTACAGCTGTACCAGAAACAATTTTCGCATCCCAGGCGGCACGAATCCATTTGCCTTGCCAAGGTTCAAGATCATTAAATGGTGAGCCACAATCTGAAGTAAAACATCCCTCTTTTGGTGCGATTTTTGCTGCTAATATCACAATTTTCGTTGCCTCCGCTCTAGTCAATGGAGCTTCTGCTCTAAAAGTGTTATCACTAAATCCACTTACTAAACATTGATCATAAGCCTGAATAATTTGATTCTGAAATCTTCCATTTGGTAAATCTGTCGGATAATTTACACCGGCACATTTACTGGCTTGTCCTGCTAAAGCGGCAAATTGTTTAGTTGAAGAAGTCATTGCAGAAGGTATTACTTCTGAGCTTGTTATAGAATTTTTTGCTGCCGTACCATGTAAAGTTGAACCAGTTTGATCTGTTATTCCTATTTTAGTTGTAGATTTTGGATTTGCTGGAGATATTGTCACAGAAAATTTTTGAATAGAAATGTCTGAATTATAAGTGTCATTAGGTTTTGCCTTTGCTACAAACACATAATCTCCAGCAGGTATGATTTGATCAAAACTGTTGTGACCATCCCAAACAGATTGAATTAATCCTGGTTGAGTTATTTTATAATCTTGTAATTTTGCAATTAAACTAGCTAAATTATCCTCTTTGGTTGGGTTATAATCCGATTTATAAATTTCAAAACTAACTTTCCCCACCATATTTAAAGCACAGAGCATTTCGATATGATCATAGGTTTTTCCATTAGCATCCAGAAAAAATTTATCTTTATTAGCCGAACATCGAATTAAATTTACAGCTGGTTTTAAACTAGGTTGTTTAACATGTGTTGGGGATTGTGATGTGACCGACTCGGTTTGAGTATGTGAAGGTGTTTGAGTTTGAGAAGGTGTTTGAGTTTGAGCAGTAGAAGATGAAGGATTTGGTGTTGAGTCACCAGATTTTGATGGATTAATCAAAGTTTCTGTTAGCGGCTTAATGACTTGCATCGGAGGAACTTGTGTTGAATTTTTTTGATAAACTGAATAAGAATTAACGGTTTGTAAAATTGGAGTTGTCTTTATAGTTTCATTAAGAAATAAACCAGGATTAATGAATTGCATCGAAGGAACAAGAGTTACTGAACATGTTGTGCTGGCAAGAGTGGTTATTGAGTTAGAATAATAACCTCCCTTTTTAGATAAAACATAATGGACTGTTAACGTAACCTGTTTATTTTTTTGATAATTATTTTCAGTATAAGTTATTGGCGACCATATCCCAGTAGAATTGAACAGCCTATAATTATCAAAAGAATCTGACAGTGTAAAATAATAATCAGTATTATTATATATTGGTTTTTGAGGTGTCGCAATATTAATTGGTGGCAATTGGCTTCCAAGATAAAGAGTTGAAGTTTTAACTTTACTGTTATTAACAATTGCCCATTTCATTGGTGTCCCAACATTAATTTGATCTACAACAACACCATTTTGTATAGCCAGACAATCAATTGCAGAATCACTACTACTTAATACACTGGTTTTCATATATTTGATTGGAGAAGAAAAAGATAAAACAAATCCCATTCCAATCACTAACGATATTGCCACCCATTTTTCTAATAATTGTTTCATTCATTTGTATAAATCTTTATATTATACCATAAAACCCGATTTACACAAACATACCGATTTATACTATTTTAATATTATATTTAAAATAGATAAAATATCTGTTTAAAGTTATTTTTTAGCTGTTAAAAGCATTTCTAAAAACTCCCCACGTTTAATTGGAATATCCGGTGAAAAAGTATTTTGACCGGTAGCCATTGTCATCCCTTTATCCCAAAGAGCTCTAATATAAGGACCTTCCCACATTTGAGTAATATCATTAAAAAGATTATCAGGATAACCTGCCCCACAATTAGCATTATAACAATTTTGATGAGGTGAAATCCCTAAACCTTTAACTATCAACGCCGCCGCTTCAGCCCTAGTGATTGGTCGATTTGGAGAGAATTTATCTGGAGCCGTACCAGAAACAATTTTCGCATCCCAGGCGGCGCGAATCCACGTACCCTGCCATGGTTCAAGATCATTAAATGGTGAACCACAGTCCGAAGTATAGCATCCAATCTTGGGAGTTAGTCCTGCCACTAACACAATAACCTTGGTTGCATCAAATCGTGTCATTAAAGTATTTGATCGAAAAGTCCCATCACTAAATCCGTATACCCAACATTGATCATAAGCCTTAATAATCGCATTTCTATAATCTCCACTCGGCAAATCCAAAGGATAATTTACACCTTTACATTTACTTGGTTGCCCCGCAAGTTGATTAGCATGAGTATGCGTATCAACTTTGATTATATTATTTAAATTTGAATTTGATACTGGATTAATAGAAATTACGGAAGATGGGATTTTAGTTGCACTGCTCATAGTATTTTTATTTGTGATACTTGTATTTTTATTTATAATCAAATGTCCTACCACAGAAAATTTTTGAATAGAAATATCAGGCAAATAAGTTGAGTCCAGTCTTGCCTCAGCAACAATCACATATTTATCAATCGAAACAGGTCGATCATAATTATCCAAGCCATCCCAAATCTTAAAAAATCCACCTGCTTTCATTTTTTTATTACTTACTAATGTTTTTAACAAACTTCCAGAATTATTTGCATTAGCTGGATTAAAATCACTTTTATAAACTCCTACATTTACCAAAGCAGCACTGCTCAATTTGCAACTCATTGTTAAAAGATCATCAGGTTTATTATTAATATCCAACTGGAATGAAGCCTTATCGGTACTACAATCTATCAATTCTACCTTAGGTTTTAATTTTTGATTTGAAGACGTACTCATATTAGTAGTGTTATTAGTACTAATTTGAATATTATTTCCAGTAGATGCTATCACATCATTTACATTTACTGGACTATGAACTGTAAATGTTTTACTAATTTCAGGCAACATTCCATTTCCTGGAATTTTCAAACGATAATCCCCCGTCACAGTCATTTTATATGTACCTGCGGGAGCCAATAAATTATGACCAATTTGTTTACCATTCCATATTAGTTGATTATTTCCGTCACCAGCTCTAAAATTATCTTTCAAAACTAAATATCCTGATGAAACCTCAACAATTTTCACATGTGCAGTCACAATTCGACCAGCTGCATGCAAACCAATATTAATTTTCAAATTCTCCCCTTTTTGCGGCAAATAAGGGTTAGCCGAAAGAGAAATATTAACAAAATGTGAAGTATCGGCAACTGCTGCCAGCACTGTAGAAGCAGTAGAAAATGATGTTATAACAAACATTATTACAATTAGCAGAATAATTTTCTTAAATAATTTCATTTTATTTTTATGTCTTACGATCATATTTTCTACTCCAATTCAAAATTATTTATGTCACTTAATTATAAGTTTTTCCATTAATAATATTTTTTCCAGATTCCACTCACATCTACATTATCAATCGGTAAATTTACCGTGGCAACATCAGCCCGTCCGGGATCTTCTTCTTCATACGTTTTATGATCAGACTGATAAATAATTCCAATCGGATATTTATCTATTTGTCTGGCTCTCTTCATTGCTTCTTCCCAGTTTTTTCGATTATAACCTTCTTCTTCATCAATATTATAAGTATGTTGGAGAAAATAAGCGTAAGTATTAATTTTATTAAATGTTACACAAGGTTGAAAAATATCAATTAAAGCAAAACCTTTATGTTGAATAGCCGCTTCTATAATTTTGGCTAATTGGGGAGCATTACCTGAAGAACCACGAGCAATAAAAGTTCCCCCTAAACTTAGAGCCAATGCTATTGGGTTTAAAGGTTCTTCAATTGCCCCAAACGGTGAAGATGGAGAAATATATCCTTTACCGGAAGTTGGTGTCATTTGACCTTTAGTTAAACCATAAACCATATTGTCATGAATTAAATAAATCATATCAATATTACGACGTAACACATGTACAAAATGACCAACCCCAATTCCATAAGCACCTCCATCACCTGCATCACAAATCACATGCAGATCACGATTTGCAAATTTTACTCCTGTTGCCGCTGGTATCGCACGACCATGTATAGAATGTAATCCATAAATATTTACCCAGTGAGGTAATTTACCAGAACAACCAATATCACTTACTATTGCCACAGTATGCGGCTCAATTTGTAAATTGGTTAAGGCCTGTTTGACTGCTACTTGAATTGCAAAGTTACCACAACCTGGACACCAGTCCGGTTTTGCTATTGTATCTAAATTTTTTAACTCTACCTCCATAAACTATTTTTTATCTAATATTTCTTTTGTTTTTTCATAAATTTGATCGGCTGTAAATTGTCTACCACTCCATTTCAAAATAGAATGATCCATAAAAACACCAGTTTTTTCGGCAATTACCGAAGCCAATTGTCCTTCATAATTCATTTCCACATTTACTTTTATTTTACAACCTTCCAGAATTTTTTTAATAATTTTAGTATGGAACGGAAGAATATACTTAATTACTAATAAATTTGTTTTAATACCTTCTTGCAATAGTTTCTGCATTACTTCCAACACAGCTTCTTTAGGGGAACCCCACGTTACAAAAGTCAATTTTACCTCAGAACTTTTAAAAGCCGGACCAGCAATATAAGAACCATCTTGTGCTGGACCAACTAAAGTTGGAGCTGGTAAAATATTTAAACAACTTTTTAATTTTTCCATTCTTTTAGAATGCATCAATGTGCGATTTTCCTCTGTTTCAGTTAGATCACCAGTTTCATCATGCTCATCTGTGGCAGCCCGATGGAGTCCACCTTTCATACCCGGCAATACTCTTGGAGAAACTCCATTTTCAGTAAATTTATAACGCATGAATCCATTATTATTAGTCTTATATCCATTCTCTCGTAATTTTTCAACTTCCGCTTCATCTTGAATTAATCGTCCACGATCTACCACCATTAAAGTAGTATCAGGTTTGGGAACTGTGCGAATACACTCTCCTAAATGTTTATCAGCTATTATAATTACTGGTATTTGAAATTTTTCAGCAATATTAAATGCTTCAAAAGCATCATAAAACATTTCTGTAAAATCGGATGGAGCAATTACTAAACGTGGAAATTCACCCTGTGAAGCATGCATTACAAAACGTAAATCAGATTGTTCAGTTCTAGTTGGCAAACCTGTAGAAGGACCACCCCTTCCCACTACATAAACAACTATTGAAGCTTCAATCATGCCCGCCATACCCAATCCCTCAGACATCAAAGCAAATCCGCCACCAGAAGTGGCTGTCATTGAACGAACACCCGCCCATGAAGCCCCTATCACCATATTTATTGCCGCTAATTCATCTTCGGTATGTTTCACTATCACATTAAAATCTTTAGCCGATCTAGACATAAAATGAAGAACCGAAGAGGACGGTGTCATAGGATATTCCGCCACAAGTTTACAACCTGCTTTCAAAGCACCGATACAAATCATATCATTACCAGTAATCATTATTTTTTTCCGTGCATTATCAACTTGATGTAATTTATATGGATATTTATTTATATCAAAATTTTTCAATACATAATTATATCCTGCTTGAGCAGCCGCAATATTATTATTAATTATAATTTCTCCTTTTTTTGCAAAAGCTTCCTTCAAAATATCTAAATAAATTTCCAAATCATATTTTAAAAGAGCAAAGGAAGCCCCAACGCCAACGGTATTTCTAGTAATATCACTTTTTCCAAATTCCATCGCCAGTTTTTTTAAAGGAACATTATAAATATTAATATCAACAGCATTTCCATTCTGATTTATCGTAGTAGATGGAATTAACGCTCTCGTAGCCACAAAATCATAATCTTTCACCTCATCTGCATCATAAATAACTCCCCCATCAGCAATCAATTTCTGCAAATGCAAATCAAGGGTCTCTTTATTCATCGCTACTAGCAAATTCACAATTTCCCGATGAATTCCAATTTCAAAATCAGCAACTCTAATTACATTAGAATTATGTCCTCCCCGAATCAAAGATGGATATTCAGCATTTCCAAAAATATTCAAACCACCTCTTGAACAGGATAATGCAAAATAATGACCGGCAGATTGAATCCCAAAACCAGCCTCTCCTCCAATCATCCAAGTCAAATCATTAATAAAATTATTTATTTTTGTTTCCGACATTTATTCCCAAATTAAACTTGCCCACAATATACGCCGATTCTAATTTTTTGTCACCTTTGTCATTTATTTTTCAAAATTATCATTTTTCTTCGCTAGAGATGAATTACCAAATTCATCAATATTTGCTTTTTCTGCGTAATCTAAATTAGGCACATTTAAAGGTGTAATATTCCTAGTTTGACCAACACTTTCATCAACCAAACTTTTAATATCTGAAAGTTCGACAACTCTAATGCTGTCGGGTCTAACACTTTCTATTACGGGAATATCACCTGTTGGAAAACTACTATCTTCAATATTATCTACAAATTCAATTTCAAAATCTCCTATTCTATCAGAATGATCTGGTTTTTGAATAGTCTGCACTACTTTAGTTCTTACTCTGCTTTTTTCTTCTTCTACTTGTTTCTCTATTTTCTCTATTCCCACTATTTCCACAGAACCGTCTTGATCTAATATTTGTGATGATAATATTTGTTCCATTAAATGTTCAGAATCCATATTACTTTTTGGGAAATATCTTTCTATTGTTTCAACCATTTTATTCAAATTTGTACGCTCTTTTTGCATTTCTTTTTTTCTTTTTTTCGCTAGGATTATATTCGCATCCAATCTAGCCTGTTTTCGATCAGTATCTTTAATTTTTTGTTTAATAAATTCTTTTTCCTTTTCCTCATCTTTAAGTATCACCATTCTTGAATATCTCTCGACATTTCCAGGGGTAAAATTAATTTTCCCATCTTTTTTAAAAATTACTGATATTATTAAACGATTATCTTCATAAGGGAACAATTTACATTCTAAAATAATTCCCCTTTCTCCAAAATTATTTTCAGCAGCATCAATCAATTTATCAAATTCAGATTTAATAAAAGTATCAGTAGTATCTAAAGAAAATTCTTTGCGAAGAGAAAACATATTACATTTATATGGTTTAATTGAAATTTCAAAAAGGTTTTTAGCCATTCTGAAAACACGTTTTTGAGTACGGACTTTATTAATCAATTCCATTATAATCATAAAACATTTTTCAAAAGCAATTTGTCTTTCTGATAGATTATTTCCTTCAATTAAATTTTTCATTTTCATAAGATTTAAAGATGTTAAATACTAATATGCATATCAACCTTTTGTCAATACTCTCAAGATCTTAGAATCGTCCAATATTAGATGGATTTTTCCAGATCTCTTCTTTAATTCCAGTAGCATAGTTCACATATCTAGCCATTATAAAAAATAAATCAGAAAGTCTATTCAAAAATCGGATTATTTCCATATTAATCTTTTCAGATTGATTCAGCGCAACTACCGATCTTTCTGCTTTTCTACAAAAAGATCTAGCTAATTGTAGGTAAGAAGCAACCACATTTCCCCCGGGCAAAATAAAATGTTGTAGTGGAGGTAAATCTTTATCTAAATCATCAATCCATTGTTCTAGTTTTTTTACTTCTCCCACTTGTAGTCGTGGAATAGCACTAACTTTATCATTTGAAGTTGCTAAATCAGTACCAATCGTGAACAAAATATTTTGCAAATATTTAAATATTTCCTTATATTTTTCTTGAAAAATATAAACTCCAATTACGCCAATCAAAGCATTTAATTCATCAATATTTCCATAAGCTTCTACTCTCAAAGAATTTTTTAGCACCCGTATTCCATCTGCCAATGAAGTTTCTCCTTGATCTCCTTGTTTTGTATAGATTTTCATATTAAGTTTGACTATAGACCATTTTCAAAAGTAACATTACTTATATATAAAAATCAAACCACCCATGATTAAAAATAAAAAATTCTCTCAAAAAAAACAATTTTCCCGTAAATCTTCCAAATATATTAAAATTTTAGGAATATTATCTATTATATTATTTCTGATTACCCTGTTTGTAGGGTATGTTCTATATCTAAAATCTGTTGAAGAACAGGCGATTTTAAATGATTCCCACAATTTAAAATCATATCTCACTAATTTAGATACCAAATTACAAATTTGTCAGGGAGATTTAAGTGTTATCAATACTAATTTTAATCAATTTAAAAAAAATCTAGAAAAGAAATCAACCAGCTCACTCTAAATTTTTATGCGATTAATAAGAATAATGTTGATAAAGGCAAAATTATTAATAATTTATTAACCGCTTATTTCCTTAAATTAATTAATTCTAAATAGCATTGTAAACACAATTTCTTAGTATTCAGTATTATTTAAGATAAGCTCCAACTGCCTTATTAATCATCCCTCCATCAGCTTTACCTCTTAATTTATTCATTACCAAGCCCATTGCTTTTCCCATATCAGATCTAAAAGTTATTTCAGCTGCAGTTAATATTTTTTGCACTTCAAGATTTACTTCTTCTTCACTCATTTGTATTGGCATATATTTCATTAAAATGTCCATTTCAGATTTTTCTTTTTCTGCCATTTTATTATTTTCACCAGTAATAAAAGCTTCTATAGCATCTTTTCTTTGTTTTACTTCCTTACCGATTAATTGCATTACAACATCGTCTCCAGCTTCTTTTTTTTCATTCCCATTTACTTCCCATGTCATAATTGCCGCCTTGAGCATTCTTAAAACACTTTTTTTGGTCTCATCCCCGCTTTTCATTGCTGCAATTAAATCTTCCTGCACTTTTTCTTTTAATGTCATAATAATTTAAATAATATTCCCAATTATTCTATTGGAAGAGTGAATATTTGTCACTATCCTTTCCAATTCAGTTGAAACAAAGGGAATTTATTTAACTGTTATTAATTTTCACAGCTTGAAGCAAAATAGCTTTTACTCTGGGAGCCAACACCACATCAACATGACCTTTACCATCAAATTCTAATTTCTGAAATCCAATAAATCCAAATTGTTTAATTACTTTTTCAATATATTTATAATTGGATTTCCCTAAAATCACTGATAATTCATCTGCAACTTTATTTAAAACAATATGTTTTTCCTGAAAACGGGTTAATCTTTTATCTAGATCTAATTTAATTTCACCAGTCTGCATAAATTTATTATATGCCTCAGCTTGATTCATTAAAGCACTTAATTTTATATCAACATCATTATTATTATCATCCCAACCATTATCAATTTCAGTAGTATTTGAAATAGTCGAAATTGGTTTTTCATCCCAACCATTATCAATTTCGGTAGTATTTGGAATAGTCGAAATTGGTTTTTCATCCCAATCATTATCAATATCGGTGGTATTTGGAATATTTGAGGATGGCATTCTTAATTTATTAATTGAATTCAAATCTTGTATGGGAGCAATATCCGGTAGAATCTGTCCGCTTGAATTTGGAGCACTTTTTAAGTTATTTGGATTTCCATTATTAAGAATTGGAATAATCTGAGATTGAGTTGGAACTTTTTTAGATAAATTAGCAGAAAGTCCACCTTCAAAAATCCGATTCATTTTCTGAAGAATTACATTTAAAGTACCATCTGCTGTCTGAATTTTAATTGCAGACAATGGATTGTGAGCCTGAAACATATTTCCTTCAGTTTGTGCTTTTAGAGCTGGATTAGCAGAGACATTATAACCAAATGTCTTACCATCTTTTTCTAAAATTTGTATACCCAGTTTGCGAGCTGCCGCATATCTTTGCGGAGAAAGTACTTTTTTTAAATCGGAAAGTTTCACATATTTGGCTGTTCGCCATAAATTTCGTAATTTTGGATCTTTTAAACTTTCAGCTTTATGAGTTGCCGTTCCAAATTTTTCATAGAAATAAATAACCAATCCTTCATTAATTTCTTGTTCAAAGTCAGTAATTTTAGCTCTTTGTTGAGTATTAGCAATTTCTTTAAAAGGAGTAATCATAGAATCTAAAATACTCAATTTCCCCAAAGTATATTCTCCTTTATGTATCATTTGTTGCAAAACTTTATTTTTGGAATTTTTAATAACTGATACATATTTTTCATTTACTTTATGTTCGGGAGTAGTTTGGACATTCCCATGTACTTCAGTTTCTTGTAATACTACTATATGAGATAAATGATTTGGAGTCATCGGTAAAGAAGCTTTCGCAGTTTGATTAGTAATATTTGTCTGTTTTAAGTGCGATTGAGAATTTTTATATAGATATAATCCCCCACTCCCACCCATTCCAACAGCAAGTGCCACCAATAAACCTTTTTTATGTTTACCAAACCACTTTTGCATTCTAGACAAAATTCCAGCTTGTTCATTGGAATTTTGTCCAAGTTTTTCAACTGTAACCTTTTCGGTTACCAGTATATTATCAGGTTTATCTAATTTTATATCATTTTTTTCTGGAATAGGGGTAATTGACTTATTAGGTTGTTCTAAACGATCGATTGTATTATTTGCATTTTGAGAGGATTGTTCCTGAGTCAATACTTCCGTCATCGGGTTCCTCAAAGAATAAACTTCGGTTTTTCTCAAAAATTCTTTAAATTGATTTTCATATATATTTTCTAACATTGCATTTCTAAACAAATTCGGCCCAGGTGGCAAAGTCCTACCTTTCTTTACTTCTACAGCCGAATTTCTAAACATATCCGGAATAGGTTGTAACGTTTCTCTTTTTATTTTTTTGTTATCTGGAATATTCATATCTGGACTGATTTTTCCAGGTTGTATATCTGTTATTAACCCTTGATGTGGTCGTATTAATTCTTCAAACTCTTTATGTCTGGTACTAAAAAGATGTTGTTTAACCTCGAATTCAACATCTATAATCACCTGTTTACTAATTTGAAATTTATCTAGATAAAAAGCTAAATTTCTATATAAAGTATGAATTATAGATTTACGATTAATATTAAATATTTGTAATCGTTCATCAGATAAGTATTCAACAACAAAAATTATAATTTTTATAAAATTTTCCATCAAAATTTGTTCAATCATTAGCTGTAACACCTGAACAAGTTTTTGTTTATGCTCAAGTTCAGCCTTAATAGCCATTAACATAGAATCGGGCGATATATCTTGTAATGAAGATGTATCAATCAGTTTTTGTAATGTTTCAATTTGTTTTAGTATTGTAGATCGTTTTTGATCTATAGTAGTAATTTCTTGTTGTAACTCACTATCAAAATCCGCCAATTTATTAATAGTTGACGCTATTATCCCACTAATATTTAAAATAGGCCTCAATTTTGGATCATCTGATAATTTTTCTAATGTATCTGAATCTGGAACAGCTTCAAAATATTGTTTAGTATTCATAACTATAAAAAATTAAATGAAGCGCATAACATACAATAAACAAATATAAATGTCAAATTCACTCCTTCTATTTCAAATCCAGACTTCCACGCCCAGTTTTGATATGATCATCTAAAATTCCTAATTGTCGTACTAGTCCATTATAATATACCCGACAAAAATCAGGTTCATACATTTTTTTTAAAACTAGAGATAATTCAGCTACCAATCTTACGGTAAATGCTCTACCTATCAGTGATTTTTTTAACAAATTCGCATTTAATTCTATTTCTACGTCAGAAATAGGATCATGATCTCTTAAATCACTTCCCAAAATTTTCCTATTATCTAAAATAGTTTTTTCAATACTAAATTTTTTTAGATATTTTCCCAGATTAAAGTGTGGGTTTAGTCTTTGTAATACATATCGAATATTTTTAGCAACTTGATTCAATACACTAAATGTTTCAGTTTTTTTATTTGTTGGAGAAAGTTTTAAACTGTCACGCAATAAATAAAACTTAACAATTGTTTTCACAAAATCAGAAATTTGCTGCAACTCTTCAATAGTTACAAGGTCCATTTTGTCATCAAATACACTCTCTATCAATTGAGATCTAACTTTCACAATCATTTGAATTTGCATTGGATGAACCTCTGATAGCGGGATTATTTCTCCATGACCATCTCTTTTTGGACAGAAATAAGCATCTTCATCCAATAAAATTTCTCCATTACTACCTAAAGAGCTAATTGTATACATTTCACATAATATTAATTATTAAAAATATATATAAATATTATTTAATAATTTGTCAAACAATACTTATTTATTTTAAATAAGTATATTTATTCATGGCGGAAACGACGGGACTCGAACCCGTGACCTCCACAGTGACAGTGTGGCGTTCTAACCAGCTGAACTACGTCTCCATAAAACCATCTTTGCGCCAAGCACAAATAACCGTCACGCGCAGAAAAAATATAATCAATTCATCTATTTATTGCAAGTCCATTGCACAATTTCCATTTTTACGCTTGAATTGAAACACATGCAATATCACTATTATATCTTATGCCCACTATTGGAATTGATTGTAGAATGTACTCTAGTTCATTCACTGGAATTGGACGCTACACATATGAACTAATTCATAATCTCGCTAAAATTGATCAACAAAATCAATATTTTTTATTTTTCAATTCTCCAGAATTTGAAACTTTTCATACGCCTGGTCCCAATTTCACACCAATTCTTGTTAATGCCAAACATTATAGTTTAGCAGAACAAATTAAATTTCTAGCTATTCTTAATTCATATAAATTGGATGTAATGCATTTTACTCATTTTAACGCACCCATTTTATATCACCACCCCACTATTGTAACTATTCATGATTTAACTTTACATTTTTTCCCGGGGAAAAAAATGTCATCAATCATTTATCGAATTGCTTATCGCTTAACTATTAAATCAATTGTTAAAAAATCTAAAAAAATCATTGCTGTTTCCCATAATACCGCTTCCGATCTAGAATCTATTCTTAGCGTCAAAGCTTCTAAAATCAAAGTTATTTATGAAGGAGTAAATGAAAATTTTTATCCAATTGATAATCTTGCTGAACTAACCCCCACTTTAAAAAAATATCAGATAGATCAAGATTTTCTACTCTATACCGGTGTTTGGCGCAACCACAAAAACCTTCAAGGATTAATTGATGGGTTTTTTATAATTCAAAATAATTTTCCTAATATTAAATTAATAATTACAGGAAAAACCGATAATATTTATGCTTCAGAAATTTTTAAACAAGTTGAGAAACTCAATTTAAAAGAGAAAATTATTTTTACTGGACTGGTTTCCGAATTAGAATTAGTACATTTAATCAATGCCGCGGCTGTTTATGTTTTCCCTTCTTTTTATGAAGGTTTTGGACTACCTGCTTTAGAAGCAATGCAATGTGGCACTCCAGTTGCTGTTTCCAATACATCCTCTCTTCCCGAAATTTGTCAGGACAATGTTATGTATTTTAATCCTTATCAACCTAAAGAACTTGCCAAAGCGGTCGAAAAACTTTTGACTAATACTGAACTTTATCAGAAGCTTTCTCTAGCTGGTTTAAATTATGTAAAAATGTTTTCTTGGTCTAAAATGGCCACAGAAACACATAAATTATATTTAGATATTTCTAAGTCTTAATGGATTCATCTTATTCACAAAACGATAAACAATATCGTCAGCATAGCTCGCATCCTAAATCTTCTCATAACTCGTATTTTAAATATAATTCAAGATCACACCGATCTCACAATAATTTTAATAATAAAAATAAAAGTAATTTTTCACATTCTGAATTCCCAGAACTCAATTCCAGTCAGCATGGAACTTTTGAACCAGAATTTCAACAGGCTCGTCCCATTCAGAATTCTCAATTTCAAAATTTGGTTCAAGTCGTCGCTAATCGTTTTGGATTTGGGACAACTTTAAAAGCAATACAAATTTGTCAATTTGCCCGTGAATTAATTAAAGAATTACTCCCACAGCAGGTGGCTAATATTTCCCCACTATTTTTTAAAGATAGAATTATTGTCTTTATATCTAAATCACCATCTCATTCACTATTATTGGTTACTAAAAAACATCAACTTCTCGAACAACTTAATATGCGATTTGGAAGCCAAACTTGCACTGATATTAAAATCCGTTTAAAGTCTGGTTCAGCTAATGACTAACGTAGTATTGACAATCATAACAGTTTTTCTATACTGTGGCAGCAATTTACTCAGTAATTTTAAAAAATCGTGCTTAGAATCAGACTTACCCGAACTGGAAAGGCAGGACAGCCCAGTTTTAGAATAGTGGTCGCCGAACACTCAAAACCAGTTAAAGGCAAATTTATTGAGGTATTAGGTTATTATCTACCAATCCGCAATCCTAAGGAATTTAAATTCAATCAGGACAGAATTTCTTATTGGATTTCTAAAGGAGCTAAACCCTCTGCAACTCTTGCAACTTTATTAAAACATCATGGAATGGAAGGAATGGATGATTTCATCACATACCGAACTGATTTAAAAGCCAAGAAAAAGAAAAGTAGTAATGAAGAAACTCCAACTCCCGTTACTCCCGCACCAACTCTCGTTACTGAAGAGAAACCTAGTGAATCAGTCACACCAGCAATTGAAGTGAAATCTAGTGAAGAAAGCACTGCCGAACCGGCAGCCTAAATTTTATTTGTAGTTTGTTTTCTAATCCATAACCCCAAAAGAAATGAACAACAATAGTACTACACAGGATCGCGATTTCGTTGAATATATTGTTAAACAGATCGTTGATCATCCAGATGATGTCATAGTTGAAAGAACTGTTGATGAAATGGGTGTTTTAATCACACTCAAATGTGCTAAAGAAGACATGGGAAAAGTAATCGGTAAAAGCGGTCAAACTGCTAAATCCATTCGCATTTTGCTTCGTGTTATCGGTTCTAAAAATAATGCCCGTGTTAATCTAAAAATTGTTGAACCAGATGGGTCTGTTGCCAATGGCGGTGGAGCCAGCATTGACGATGATCTGGGAGTATAATTGCAATTGATTTAAATCTATAGTAAATTAATAGCAATACAAACACTAATTTATTATTATGCCAAATCAGAGCATCATCCAGTCCGCATCTAATTATAACGTTTTAGATATCATTGATAAGGGTCTAGCCTATGCAATAATTGCAGCTGGGATCCTTTCAGTGATTTTTATTTTTGTTGGGGGTTTTTCTTTTATTTTATCAGGAGGAGATGATGCGAAAATTAAAAAGGCCATTGGCACAATCCGTTACGCTATTATTGGTTTAATCATTACAGTTTTTGCTGTAGTCATTGTAGGTACAATCGGGAAATTAATCGGACTTGATATTATTCGCTATATCAATTTCCACGATGTAATACAAAATGTTCAAGGACTATTTTCCAGTTTTAAAGACAGTCAAGGAGCCGGCACCCCATCTCTTGGAGGATAGCACCCAACCTATTCTCCTCATGTTTAACACATGTTATTTATATATCTTTCTTACTAAATTCCTCCAATCAAATGGAAAGCGAAAAGTTTCCAATGCTCTCACAATTGAAGCAAAAATACCCCATGCATCTTTATGTTTATAAGTAAAAGCATTCCCGCTTTCATGATTAGGATTATAATCTTCTAAAAGAGGTGAACTTTCTTCTCCTAAAACCACTACCCCATAATTCATTAAAAGTTGAATCAATTCCATATGTCCGCTAAAAACCAATGCCATATCCGCCGCTAAAAGCAAACGATCTATTTCTTTCTCTTCTCGTATTTGTCCACTTCCATCAGATATTGGATTATACCAAATCACATGCCTTTTAGCCAATTTCCCAGCTTCTCCCAAATCAGCAATATCCGAAGGTTGCTCAGTATCAATAACAATAACCTTAGCATTGGTTACCATCAAACCTTCCAATAATTTAAATAAATCATCTCTTTTTACCAATTCTCTTTTACCATTTAACTCTGTCGCAAAAACAAGCAAAATAGGGATTTTATTTAATCCCAGATTATTTTCACACTGTCCTTTTTCATTAAATTTACACAGCAATTCTTCTTTAGCTGCTTTTTTCCCTTCCATAAGAAGATTTAAATATTTTTTTCCAGAGTCTAGTTTGTTTTCAATTAGAGGTTTCTTTAATATTTTTTTTGGAACATTAATTTTTTTAATTTGCACTGTTCTTTTATGAAGTTGGGTCTTTTTAATTTTCATTTTTTTAAATTTAATCATTACATAATAGCATAATATTTCTCTTTCTTCCATTATGCCATATTACAATTTCACAGTATCACCTTGCAAAAATATAGAAATATAGTAAACTATATAATATATAAAGACATTAATGGATCACATGCTTGAAAGAAGAGATCAAAATCCACCAGGATATAAGGAAGTACTCACTTATTTTCTAGCAATAAAAGAAAACGATGATTTCAATCATACAAGCACTTATAAACAATTAATTAGTGATATTAAAAAAATGGCAAAAGGAGAATTGCTCAAAAATCATGCTCGGAAAGAAGCATATTCCGAATGGACTGATCAAGATTTTCAAAATCTCCTTCAAGATTTAAATGAACAATAATAGATAATTTTAATCATAAAAAATATATGAATAAATTTGTGGAAAATCTAAATAATGAGTTACCTCACAATTATAACAGGGTTAGAGATTATCTTGCTGAACGTCGTCCTGTGGCTAAAGAAGGTGATCCTTATTTTTTAATATTAGATGCTGTAAGAGCACAATCATCTCGTCAGTTGACAGATAATTTACCGTTTCATCCAGTCCTTATTGGTTGGAATCAAGAAGATTGTCGATATTTACTAAATGATTTAGGTGAAAGTTATCAGGACATAAATTAGTTCAAATAAATTAAGTAAATTTAAGGTTTAAACAAAAATATTACTCTCTCCCTTGCGAGTAAACTTTTTCTGTTCTAGAATCCATGCAGTTTTTAATAAATTTTATGAAAAAACTGCTTTTAATTGATGGTAATGCTATATTTCACCGTGCTTTCCATGCTCTTCCCCTCTTTCAAACTTCTAATAAAGAATATATAAATGCTGTTTATGGTTTTATTAGAATGCTTTTTGAAATTATCAAAAAAGAAAATCCAGATTATTTAATTTGTGCTTTCGATCATAAGGATAAAACTTTTCGCCATCATGAATTTGTGGAATATAAAGCTAATCGACCCAAGCCACCTGCCGAACTTTATCCGCAACTTCCACGTCTCTTTGAAATATTAAAAATATTTAATATTCCAATTTTCCAAAATCCCGGTTTTGAAGCAGACGATATTATTGGGACATTATCTGAACAAGCCGAGCACGAACCAAATCTGCATACTGTTATTCTCACTGGTGATAAAGACATTTTCCAACTGGTTAGTACAAAAACTTCTGTTGTAATGCCAAAAATAGGGATTACCCAAACTGTAACTTACACTCCTCAAGAGGTTAAAAATAAAATGGGTATCACACCCTCTCAAATTATTGATTATAAAGCCTTACGTGGTGATGCTTCCGATAATATTCCAGGTGTCAAAGGTATCGGAGACACACAAGCTGTAAAATTATTGCAAAAATACAAAACTCTTGATTTGATTTATCAACATCTTAATAAACTTACCGCTTCTCAACAAAAAAAATTATCTAAAAATAAAAAAACAGCTTATTTATCACAAAAAATAGCGACGATTATCCGTAATATGCCTATTCATCTCAATCTTGAAAATTGTCATGTCCACACTCTTCCCGCTGAACCAAGTCGTAAAATTATTCAGGAATTAGAATTTAAATCTTTAATAAAACCTCTTGAAGATCTGATTAAAAACAATGAAATTAGAGAAGTAAAAAGAAATCAGCCTTCATTATTTTAATCAGTAAATTTTTTCTCTTGCATTTCCATCAAAAAATTTGTAAATGTATCATCTTTCAGTTATATTTTCGTTATGAATTATAATTATTAATATTTTGCTCTAACTTCCAACATAGTTAAAACAAATTTTCAGGCAAATAATACCTATAATATGAGTAAAGTCAGAGTAATAGCGAGTTTAGACATCGGCAGTTCTAAAATTCGTACAGTCGTAGGAACCCTTGAAGAAGGATCTCAAGTCCCAAACATTATTGGAGTAGGATTAGCTCCATCAACAGGCATGCGCAAAGGAGCGATTATTGATGTTGAAGAAACTATTTCAAGTATTTCTTCTTCTCTTGAAGATGCTGAACGTATGGCTGGTGAACCGATTAATCATATTTTTCTTGGTATCGGAGGAAATAGTATTGAATCAATTAATTCCAAAGGTGTAATTGCTGTGTCCAGCGGTAATGAAATTACAGAAGATGATGTGGATCGCGTTCTTGAGGCTGCCCAAGCCGTTTCAATCCCCTCAAATCGTCGAATACTTCGTATTATTCCTAAATCCTTTACTGTTGACGATCAAAAAGGAATTAAATACCCTGTTGGTATGACGGGAATTCGTCTTGAAGTTGAAGCTCACATTATTACTGGACTGGTTCCTGCTGTAAAAAATGTTGAAAAATGTGTTTTGCAGGCCGGTGTCGATATTGATGACATTATCCCAGGCTGTTTAGCTTCCGCTGAAGCGGTGCTTTCCAAACGACAAAAAGAACTTGGTGTTGTTGTCATTGATATAGGGTCAGGAGGAACTGCTGTTTCTGTTTTTGAAGAAGGTACTACATTGCATACCGCAGTTATTCCTGTAGGTGGAGAAAATGTTACCAATGATATCGCTATAGGTCTTCGTACTTCTATTGATACTGCTGAAAAAATTAAAATTGAATATGGAACTTGCCAGCCTGCTGACGTTAATGAACGTGAAATTATTGATCTTTCTTTAATCAGTAAAATTGATATTCAAAAAGTTGCTAAAAAACACATGGCTGAAATTATTGAGGCTCGTTATCATGAGATTTTTTTAATGGTGCGTGATGAATTAGCAAAAATTAATCGCGATGGCATGCTTCCTGCCGGTGCAATTTTAACTGGTGCTTCTGTAAAAATGCCCGGTATTTTAGATCTTGCTCGTGAAACTTTAAATTTGCCTGTCCAAATTGGATTTCCTCAAAATTTTGATGGAGTAGTTGATAAAATTGATGATCCCGCTTATGCCACCGCTATAGGATTAATTTTATGGGGTTCACGTTTAGAACATCGCTCTTATGGCTTCAGTTTAAAAAGTTTAAATGTTAAGAAATCTTTAACCGGAATGAAGAATTGGGTCAAAAGTCTTTTCCCTTAATCTGGATAGTCAAACGATATATTGAAATACTATTGACAGTTTTGCAAAATATAAGTAATAATACAAACTCTTAATAGAGTTAACAAAGTCAAATTTTTATAAATTTCTTATGGCATTAAGTACTAATCAAAAAGACTCACTCAGAAATCTTTTTTCCGGCACAACAACGCATACCAAAAAATCTATGGAAATTGTCCCCGATGATGTTATTCCAGTTGCTCGCATTAAAGTTGTTGGTGTAGGAGGTGGAGGAAACAATGCACTCGAAAGAATGATTAAATCAGATCTCAACGGTATTGAATATATTGCTATCAATACTGATGCTCAAGCTCTTCATAATTCTAATGCTAATTTAAAAATTAATATTGGTAAAGCTACTACTCGTGGTCTTGGAGCAGGTGCCAATCCTGATATTGGTCGCCAAGCCGCTGAAGAAAGCGCTGAAGAAATTCGTGAAGCTTTAATGGGCACTGATATGGTTTTTATTACCTGTGGTATGGGTGGTGGAACTGGTACAGGTGCTTCTCCAATAATTGCTGAAGTTGCCAAGGAACTTGGCATCTTAACTGTAGCCGTTGTGACTAAACCTTTTTCATTTGAAGGTAATCGCCGCCGCCAGCAAGCTGACGACGGCTTAGAAAATCTTCGTAACAAAGTTGATACCCTAATTACTATTCCCAACGATAAAATTCTTTCTATTATTGATAAAAAAACCCCACTTACCGAAGCTTTTACCGTTGTTGATGATGTTCTCCGTCAGGGGGTTCAGGGCATTGCCGATTTAATTACAGTGGCAGGTTTAATCAATGTGGATTTCGCCGATGTTAAGGCTGTTATGGAAAATGCAGGCTCTGCTTTAATGGGTATTGGTTATGGAAGTGGAGAAAATCGGGCAATTGAATCCGCCAAAGCTGCTATCGAATCTCCTCTTTTAGAACTTGCTATTGATGGGGCTAAAGGTGTGCTATTCAATATAACTGGCGGTAATGATCTTTCTATGTTTGAAGTTGATGAAGCTGCCCGAATTATTACTGAAGCTGCTGATCCAGATGCAAATATTATTTTTGGAGCAGTAATCAATGATTCTTATACTGGAGAAATTAAACTTACGGTTGTTGCTACCGGATTTGATGATTCACCACGCGAAAAACCAACTATTCTACGTCAACATTTACAATTAAATAGTTCTCTCCGTATTAATTCTAATGGAGCAGATATTGTTCCAGCATCAAAAAATAAAGAGTCTCAGCCTACTCAGATGGAATCTGAACTTGATGTTCCTGCTTTCATTCGTCGCAAAATGGATAGATAATTTTTTAGAAATCTCTTTTACTAAATTTGACTACCCAACTTCTAGTAGTAATGCTTAAATCAGAGGTTTATATTATTCCATTTTCTCCAATTAATTGGACTTCTTTTTCCAGTTCTATTCCAAACTTAGCTTTTACAGCCTGTTGAATTTCTAAACATAATTTCAAGACATCTGTCATCGTTGCTTTACCGTTATTCATTAAAAAATTCCCATGTTTTTCAGAAATATATGCTCCACCATCATTATATCTACCTTTAAATCCACATTGATCTATCAAATAACCAGCTGATAATCCTTCTCCAACCAAATTTTTTGAAGGGTTTTTAAAAAATGATCCCGAACTCTTCCCGATCGGATGTTTGCCCGATCTGGTCATAATAATTTGTCGTACTTTTGCTATTTCGGTTTCAGTATTTCCATAGTTTAATTTTAGCCAAACTTTTAAAATAATTTCTCCACTATATTTTATTGTCGAATGTCGATAGCCAAATTTAAAATAATCATGTCCTAATTCAATTATTTCACCCTTTTTTTCTGATGAGGAAGATGAGATGAAAAGATCAGATATTGGTCTATAAATTTGTGCTTTTTCAAATATAGATGTTATTTCCATTCCAAAAGCTCCAGCATTTCCTCTTACCGCACCACCGATTGTTCCTGGTATTCCTATTAGTTTTTCCATACCCACCAAATCATATTTTAAAGCAAATTGAATGATTTGTGAGAGTAAAGTGCCTGAAGTTGCCATCACTAAATCCCCATCCATCTTTATATTTTGCTCTAAATTATGAATTATAAGCCCACGAAATCCTTTGTCTGAAAAAATCATATTACTTCCACATCCCAAAACCAGCCACGGTAAGCCGGCAATCTGCGCCGCTTCAATTAAACTCGGCAATAATTCTATATTGTTTAACTTAAAAAAGTAATCTGCCGGTCCACCCATGCCGAAGGTTGTTAGCGGTGCCAGAGGAATATTTTTTAACATTCCATCCATTCCATCTATTTTATCTAATTTATTCATTTATATTAAACTTATTTATTATCAAGAATAATTTAAAATTTTTTGTTTGACAATAGTTCTCCATTTAAATATCATCACTGCGATTTTGCTAAATGAAATATAAAATATAATTTATAAGCCACTTTAGCTCAGTGGTAGAGCAACCGCCTTGTAAGCGGTAGGTCGTCGGTTCGAATCCGACAAGTGGCTCCATATTAACAAGTGGCTCCATATTAATTTATCACCCCGTGTTTACGGGGTATCTATTCTTTTCATTTGTCAAGTTCTTATTTTTTTGATAAAATCTTATCTTATTTAATTTTAATATATTATGGATAGTCAAACTGAGAATTACCCCTCTATTATCAGCAACAAAGAAATTGTAGATTGGCATCAGCTTATTGAT
Organism: uncultured Candidatus Peribacteria bacterium; assembly: GCA_964526005.1. Classification (GTDB taxonomy): domain Bacteria; phylum Patescibacteriota; class Gracilibacteria; order UBA1369; family UBA1369; genus CAZGKO01. The sequence continues at coordinate 47,810 of CAZGKO010000002.1, read as the reverse complement.
CAAAATATGAATTATATTAATAAAATTCTTTATAAATATTCTTCTGCTCTATCGTCACAAGTATTTGAAGAATTAAAAGCAGAAGTTTTATTAGCAATTACAATTTCTGCATCCAAATTTAAGGGATGTTCCAAAGAATTTAAAACATATTTATATATTCGTATTCAAGGAGCAGTCACCGATTTTTTTAGAAAAGAAAATTTTATCAAAAGAAGTGGCTACAAAAAAATCAGACAAATTATGGAATTAAAAAAAAACGATAGTCACATTGTTATTGAAGAGATTGCTAAAACTCTTGGAGAAACAGTTCAACAAATCGCTCATCTTGAAACACTTGCAGAACATATTAAAGTCACAATTCAACCAAACGCAACCTTTAATGCAATTGATCATCTGCAGTCTCTTTCTCCAACCCCAGAAGAATTGGTAATTAAAAGAGAAGATAGCGATAGACTTGCAAATAGAATCCCGAGTTTAGAACCACGTGATCAAGTTGTAGTAAAGTATTATTTAGAGGGCAAATCATTAATTGAGATTGGGCAACAATTAGGGATAGCGGCCCCAACGGTTAGTATCATATTGAAAAGTATAAGAAAATGCCTATTCGATACTTTTTCCATGGAAGATCAATTGGCATAAATATTTATGGTTTATTATTAATTTATCACAGCAAAAAACAAAATTGGTGGGCAGGGAAGGATTCGAACCTTCGTAGGCATAAAGCCAGCAGATTTACAGTCTGCCCTCGTTGGCCACTTGAGTACCTGCCCTCGAATTTTGCCTGTTAAATATAAGCAAGTGTGTCTTTTTTGGCAATAGAAAATTATTATTAATTTAAATGATATTCACCTCATATATATACGCCTATCTCGGTTATTAATGCTTAAAAACCTATGTTGATTACCCGTTGATCAAATGTCTACATCAAATGTCCACATAAAATATCCGCACAAAATATTTGAAAAAAAACCTAATTTGCTTTATTATTAAAGTACGAACTACATCAACAAATATAAAAATGTCCAAATTCACTCGCTTTCTTGTCTATCCTGTTTTATTCCTCCTGTTATTTAATTCAACGGCGTATGCCGCAGTTATTACGGTAAATTTATCAACTGATACCGATAATAATACTGTTAATGCGCCTAGCTCTGGTTGTGAACTTCGTGAAGCTATTTACGCCGCTAATAATAACACGACTGCCGGAACAAATTGTGCGGCTGGAAGTGCTACCAGTGTTGATACTATTGATCTTACCAGCTTTGCTCCCTTAACTACGATTACTTTAGTTAATGGAGTGATTCCTATTGTCGATCCAATTGGGGGACCTTCTGGAGGGATTAAAATTCAAGGTACATATACTGATCCTTCACCCAACGTAACCATTGATGCTGGAGGAACATCTCGTGTTTTTAATGTTGAAACCACCGACCCAACTGATTCTTTTGAACTAGATAATATTATTCTTAAAAATGGACAAACTCCTGCTTCTGGAAATGGTGGTTTAATTCGTGTAGCTTCTCCAAGTTCAGGAAAAAGGACAATAACAATCACCAATTCAGATCTAACCGATTCTAATGCCACCGTTTCTGGAGGTGCAATTTATGTCAATTCATCTAATGATGCTATATTAAATGATACATCAATTCAAAGAAATACTGCGGCAAGTGATGGAGGAGGTATTGCTATAAGTTCAAATAGCACTTTAACTTATAATCAAACAACAAGCACCCATTCCAAGATAATAAATGCCAATACCGCCACTAATGGAAATGGTGGTGGCATCTATATAGGACCTAATTCCAAATTAGATATTGCTCATAGTGATCCAACCGCTACCAGTTTAACTATTACTGGCAATACCGCCACTAATGGAAATGGAGGTGGTATTTATTTTGCAAATACAACTGGAGGAACTGCACCCACATCTACTATTACGGGCACAAGTAATTCACCAGTTATTATTCGGACCAATCATGCTGATGGCGGAACCGGTGGAGGAATTCATTTAAGCAAAGGTACTTTGACCGCTAATTATACAACAATTGGAGGTAACAGAGGCGGGAATACAGCCGCCAATGGTGGAGGAATTTATGTTCAGAACGGTAATCTTACCATAAATAATTCTACAGTTCAGGAAAATACCACATCTACTAATGGAGGTGGTATAAATTTCAACAGTGGAGACGCAGGGACTTTAAATGTCGATTCCACTCAATTTATAGGGAATTCGACAGGAGTGACTACTGGTAGTGGAGGTGGAATTGACGACAATAGTACTGGTGGAGAAATGCACATTACCAATAGTGCTTTTGGTGGTAAGACAGGCACAACCGGAAATACTGCAGCTAATGAAGGTGGTGGATTGCATATTGGTTCCAATATTTCAAGTAGTCCCACGGGAACCACTATCAATAATACCATGTTTGAAAATAATGCTGCTTATACAGGTGGCGCGATTGCCGCCGACCAACATTCAACTTTAACTTTAACTGGTGGTGCTCAGGCAGGATTTGATGGAAATACCGCATATCACGGGGGGGCTATTAGTATCAATGGTAATACAGGAACTCCGACTTCAGTAACAATTTCTGGTATTGATTTTACAAACAATAAGGCAAATGGTACTTATCTATCTGCCGGAGGTGCTATCTTAGCTCAAGGTAATGTTAAATTAAATTATGATGGTTTACTTACCAATAAATTTGATAACAATACGATTTCTGATCCTTTACCTAATACTAATTATTATGGAGGCGCTATTGCCCTTATCGCTGACAGTTACGCAGGAACACCTATAGCAATAATAAAAAATACAACTTTTTCCAACAATGCTGTCCAAGACATTAATGCTGCAACGGTTGCAGGAGGAGCTATTGCTTCTCTTAGTGCCGATCTTACTCTAAATAATGTTGTTTTTGATACTAATAATATTATCGGCAATAGTGGCTTTCCTACGACATTTGGAAGTGCAATATATATTGATGGAGGTAACTTGACCTCTCACGACTCCAATTATTTGTCTAATACGGGAGGGCAGGCTGCTGTTTGGATTCAAGCGGCAGATACGATTTCTGCTGACTTACCACAACCATTAATTCCAGCAACAGCCATTTTCGATCGCATTAATCCATTAACAACCACTACCAATATTTTCAATGCAAATGATTCCGCTATTATGGTTAATACTGGCTTTGGTGGTGGTGGTCCCGGTGGCGGTCCATTATTAGCCGCTAATTTAACCGTTAAAGATGCTATTTTTAAAAATAATAATATCCAAGGTGCCATTACTTACCAACCTGCGTCAGGGGGGAATTTATTAATTGATAGCTCTATTTTTAATAACAATATTTCAAATGGTGGTGGCGCAATTGGAATATCATCCGCTTTCAGCGGAAATATCCCTGTCATCAGTAATAATGCATTTTTAAATAATCAGTCAAATAGTATCAGTGGTGGTCCCGGCGGTGGTACCTACGGCGGTGCTGGCGGTGCCATCAGTCTTAATAATATGGGAAGTAGTATGCCTTTCTCCATTTATAATAATACTTTTTATAACAATAATGCCCAAGTAGGCGGTGGAGCAATGATCTTAGGAGGCACAATAAATTTAACTAACAATACAATTTTCAAAAATTCCGCTAACGATATGGCTGGAGGTGGAATGGGAGGTGGGATTAGTGTTGCTAGTATAAAGGGAACAACAACAGTGATTAATTTAACCAATAATATTATTAGTGGGAATACTTCTGGCAGTGGACTCGGTCCTGATTTATGTATAGTGGATGATACGGCCCCTGTCACAATAAATTCTCTCGGAAATAATTTAATAAGTAATACCACTGGTTGTGGAACAGTTACCACTTTCACTCCTAATTCCAGTGATATTATTGCTCCCGTAACTGATCTTGGCACTCTTCAATTAAATGGAGGTCTCACGCAAAATTTCTTACCAACTTCCAATGCCAGTAATATAGTAGATGCGGCTAATACCGTGCTTGCTCCAGCAACTGATCAAATAGGGACTACTCGTCCTATTGGTGGTGCTGCTGATATTGGTTCAATGGAATCTTCTTATACTGCCCCAGCCCCAGCACCAGCACCAGCCCCAGCACCAGCTGGCGCTGGTGGTAATTTCCCTGCTCAGATTCAGGGTGAAGCAGGGTCCACATGTAATTCAATATTATGTTTAGGCAATCCCCCTCCAGTAACCAAGAAAAAAGCACCAATAATCAAGAAAAAAGTACCAGTAACCAAGAAAAAAGCACCAGTAATCAAGAAAAAAGCACCAACACCTAAGAGAAAACCTGCGGTATCTAAACGATCAACTACTGCAACAACAGGTAGAACAAAGAACACAACAAGAGGTGTTTCAGGTGTGACTAGCCCACTACTTCCACCGTCACCAACTCCTTTGCCAGCACCTGCGCCATCACCATCACAAACTCGACCAGCAGCCACCACGGTCACCACGGTCACTAATAGTAATGGAAGCTGTAATTTTGCCGCATTTAAGAAAAAATATGGTTTTGCCGCTAGTATTTCAACTGATCATGACTCTGACGGTCTGTCTGACTTATTTGAATGTTATTTAAAAACAGATCCTACCAATCCAGATACAGATGGAGATAAAATATCAGATGGAAGAGAAGTTTTAATTACTGGAACCAATCCTTTGATCCCCAATGCCAAGCCATCTCAAGGTTCTTTATCAATTACAACCCCATCCGCTGGTCTCAGAACCGGAGATGATGCACCGATTTTTATAGGTACTGCTCCAACTAATGATAAAATCAGCATTTATTTATTTAATCAAAAAGATTTCGATAACATTAAACAGACAATCCGTAATGACATTAATAATAATAATCAGACCAAAAATTTATCTCAAGAACGCAAAGATCAATTATTTAACAACCGTTTTACTCAGTCAATAATTGATATTCTTACCAAATATTTAAATCATACTTTAAATCCAAATAATCCGAACGAAGCACAATTCCAAAAGAATAAAATATTTAATATGGGAAGTACCAGATCAACCGATAATAATGCTTTCTTATTAGATAGTCACACTTCCTTACAAGATAATACTTATTTGGCTATAGCTTATGATGGACATAAATTTTCCAAACAAATAAATTTCACTGTCGATCAAAGTTTAAATATATTAACACCCGGTTTGCAATCACTTGGAAATAAACCAATCCCAATAAATGCAGTATTATCTAATTTAGATATACATATTGCACCCGGCGATTTGACACCTGTATTAGTTGGAGTTGTGAAGGAACCTGTAAAAGTTATTGCCAATTGGAAATCAAATTTAACAGCTTCAGCATTGATTGCTGACACTGCCAATCAAGAGTTTAGACTTGCTTCACCCACCAAATTGGAAAATGGCAATCATCAGGTTTATATAACTGCTTATAGACTTTCTGATAATGCGCAATCCAAAACAATCAGTCTTAAATTCACAGTTACTAATACCAAGAAAAACAATTGGATGCAATACTGGTGGATTTTGGCAATCTTAACATTACTAGGAGGGCTTTATTATATAAGAAGACGTCGTTTGACTACCCAACCTATTTCAGATCAAGATGTGAAAGGTCCCAAAGATCCAGATAATTCGACCTCATCAATACTTTCTTCAGAATCAACCAGTCACTCAAATATTAATATTACAGAAGAAAAACCATCCTCAAATGAAAATCTCACTCATGAAAATCAACAGAATAATGACAACTCCCATCCTGAGAATCAACAGAATGATAATCAGGATCAAGACAAGATCTAATTGATTACACTAATAGTTTTACTATACAATCGTAATATAACAATCCTCTCTTTTTAATATGAATTTAAATTTGACCGAGCCTTTAGCTAATTTATTACGACCCACTACTCTCGAAGAATTTTTTGGACAAGAAAACATTTTAGGTAACGGCAAATTACTTCGGAAGTTGATTCAAAGCGATCAGCTTCATAATATGATTTTCTGGGGACCACCGGGTATTGGAAAAACCACTTTGGCGCAAATAATAGCTCAAAAAACCAAATCTCGTTATATCAGTTTTTCTGCAGTCTCTACCGGTTTAACTGAACTTCGAGCTATCATAGCAGAAGCTCAGGATTATAAAAGACTTGGAAATCCGACCATTGTTTTTATTGATGAAATTCATCGCTTCAACAAATCTCAACAAGATGCTCTTCTTCCTCACACCGAACGTGGAACTATCACTTTAATCGGTGCTACTACTGAAAATCCATCTTTTGAAGTTAATTCTGCTCTCCTTTCACGTTGTCAAGTATTTATTTTTGAAACTTTAAGCTTTAAAGCTATGGAAAACATTCTTCACAGAGCTTTACAAAAAGTTGAAGAAATAACCAGGCAAACATTTCCAGTATTTTCCAAAGAAGCAATTAAGTATTTAATTAATTTTGCTAATGGTGACGCTCGTAATTTAATAAATACTTTAGAAATAATTTTAAAAGTAAATACCGATAAAAAAATCACACCAGTAATTATTGGAACGATACTTCAGAGAAAAAACCTTCGTTATGATAAAAATAGTGAAGAACATTACAATATTATTTCTGCTCTACATAAATCTATGCGTGATTCCGATCCTGATGGCGCACTTTATTGGATGCAGCGCATGCTTTCTGGCGGAGAAGATCCTCTTTACATCGCCCGTCGTTTAATTCGTTTTGCCTCCGAAGATATTGGAATGACTGACCCTCATTGTTTGCAAACAACAGTTGCAGCCTATCAAGCTTCACATTTTATCGGTATGCCCGAATGTGAAGTTAATTTGGCTCAGGCAGTAGTTCATTGTTCCATTGCACCTAAATCTAACGCCCTTTATCAGGCGATTAATCAAATCAAATTTGATATCCACAAAACAGGTAATTTAGAAGTACCTTTACATATTCGTAATGCCCCCACCAAATTAATGAAAGAATTAAATTATGGAAAAAATTATAAATATGCTCATAATTTTGAAAACGCTTTTGTCGCACAAGAACATCTTCCTTCAGCCTTAAAAAATCACCAGTATTATCACCCCACTGATCGCGGTCTGGAACTTAAAATTAAAGAAAAACTTAGCCATCGTCATCATTAAAACCCTCTTGCATTCCATTTTTCTCATCTCAACCAGAGAATATTTCTCAAACCCCATCCTGAACTTAAAACTTAATTCATAATCGGAACAGGATCATAATCATAACCAGAATGAAAAAATAATTTTAATATAAGTGTTTTAATGATATAATAGTCTGAATATAACAGAACCCATTTTCTCTCTTATGTTGCAACCATCACCACAACCAGCACCATCTAATCATCAAATTGAAAAAGATCTGAAGAATACCTTTAAAGCCAAATGGCGAAACAGCAAAAATCCAAAATTAGTCGGCAAACAAGCTGAAGAAGATAGACAGTTGACCGATTTTCACGAATTAAGTACCCATGAAATTTTAAAAAAGAGTCAAAAAGTACAACAAAAAATAGCTCCCTCTTCTTTCCCTAAAAATTTTTTAATTCAGAAAGAAATTAAAGAAAAAATTAGCAATATTAAAAAAAAATTTTTTAGCAAAATTTTTAAAATGATTCCACCAAGTATAATGATTTTTCTTAGTTATTTTCTTCATATTAACCTAAAACAATACTCAGAGAAAAAAAATTTTTTGGGAAAGATAAATTTACCATCTAGGGAATTATCAAAAGTTAATAAATTTTTTAAAAAATTTATTAAGCAACCGCCAAATTCACATGAAATAATCAAAGGAAATAAATTAAGCAGTAATCCCCAATTTTTAGCTAAAGTTGACCAAATTGTTAGTAAAATCGGCTGTAGTCGTGCTGCATTGTTAAAAATTATGCGGAAAGAATCTGGTATTAATCCATACGCTATTAATAGCAAAACTCATGCTACAGGTTTAATTCAATTCATGCCAAACACTGCCAGACATCTTGGTACCACGGTCAATGAGCTAGCTAATATGAGCGGGATTCAACAATTAGACTATGTTGAAAAATTTTTTACTCCGTATTTTGGAAAAATACATTCTTATGCTAATTTATATTTAGCAACATTTTATCCAGCTGCACTTGGTAAACCCAGTAATTTTGTTCTTGGTTCTAAGAAAAGCGATTCCTATGCACGCAAAGTTGCAAAACAAAACCCCGCGATTTCCAAAGGGAAGACTTATGTCACTGTAGCTGATTTTTATCGTTATGCAGGCAAAGAACCTAAGGCTATAGCTTAAAAAGTCCCGCTTCAGCGGGACTTTTTAAGCTCAATTTATATTACGACAATCATTGGGATGATCAAAGGCTGTCGATCAATTTTTGATAATACAAATTGATCAATTATTTTACGTAAATATAATTTTAATTCTTCAGGATTAATTCCATTTGATTTCTGTTTAATAAAAACACCCAAAGCAGCTTGAGCTCGCACTTTGATTCCACTAAGAATTTCCTCTGATTCATTCATATAAATAAATCCACGAGTTTCCACGTCCACAGTACTATGCAGTATTTTGGTAACTCGATCAATTTTACAAATCAAAACAATCACACCGTTTTCAGCCAAAATTTGGCGATCCATCATCACTTGGGAGCCGATATCCCCTCTTCCCATTCCATCAATCAGAATATATTTATTCTCAGTTTTTTCAGAACTTATTTTTACTTCATTATTTTTCATTTCCAAAATATCTCCATTATCTATCATCAACATTTTATCAGCTGGATGATTTAAATCATCCACCATCAAATCTCCATGAGTTTTACGCATATAATATTCACCATGAATTGGAACGAAATATTTAGGTTTAACCAATGAGAACATCAGTTTTAAATCTTCCTGTTGACCATGCCCAGAAGCATGAACATCCATAATTTGATTATGAATTACTTTTGCTCCCAATCTTACAAGATTATTAATCACTCGAATTACTGCCATTTCATTCCCGGGAATCGGAGATGAAGAAAGAATAACAGTATCTCCTTTATTAATTTTTACTTGAGAGTGTTCATTTAAAGCCATTATGGACAAAGCTGATACTGGTTCACCCTGCGACCCTGTAGTTAAAATTATAGCATTATCATGAGGATGTTTTTTCGATTTGCGAATATCAATAATCATACCTTGAGGAAATTTTAAATATCCAATTTCACGAGCCATAGCTACATTATTAATTAAACTACGTCCACTTAAATAAATTTTCTTATGATATTTAACAGCAGCATCAATAATTTGTTGAACACGCGCAATTTGAGAAGAAAATGAAGCGATAATTATACGACTAGTCGCATCTTTAATGATTTTATTCAGAGTAATACCAATTTTCTTTTCCGAAATTGTAAATCCTGGTTTAGTGGCATTAGTTGAATCACTCATCATTATGGTAATTTTCTTTTGACTGAAACTGACTATTCTCAAGAAATCGGGGGGTAATTGTGCTCCTGCAGGTGATAAATCTATTTTGAAATCACCAGTATGCAAAATATTTCCAGCTGGTGTTTCAATAAATAATCCGCATGCATCAGGAATAGAATGAGTCACTCTAAAAAATGAAACTTGCATCATGCCAAAATGAAGTGTTTCTGTAAAATTTAAAGTACGAAGATCAACTTGATTCAAGAGACCATGTTCTTCAAGTTGTTTTTTAACCAATCCCATTGCTAGTTTTCCGGCATAAATTGGCGGAAATCCTAGTTTAGGCAATAAATATGGTATTGCTCCAATATGATCAAGATGTCCATGGGTAATCACAATTCCTTTCACCTTATTAATCCGATTTTGTAAATAAGTAATATCGGGAATAACGTAATCAACACCAAGCATATCTGCTTCTGGGAATTGAAAACCAAGATCAATTAAAAAGATTGAATCTTCATATTCCATTACCATAGTATTTTTCCCCACTTCATCAAGACCACCGATTGGGACTATTCTAAGCACTCCTTTCGGATTACTGATTAAGGGGTTTTGACCAGCTTGAGTAGCTCGACGTAAGGCACTTTGGAATTTATGTCTTTGATTGAAATGTCCACGATTCCAGCGGTCACCTCCAGTAAAATTTCCATTATTTTGTTTTGAGCCTGAATTTTTTTTATTATCTCTCTCTGATTTTCTCCCCCAATTTTTATTTTTGGACTGCCCATAAGAGTGATCGTATTTTTGGGAAGCACCAGATTTATTGTGGTGAGTCGATCCGTATTGAGATTTTTTAGAAAAATTCTGATTTTGTACAGATTTATGATGATAAACCTGTTTATTGGCATTAGAATTTGAAGATGAATTCAAATTTGCCTGTTTATTTGTTGAAGCAGTTTGTTGCGTTTTCTGATTACTATCTAGATGAAGAGTTTGTTTTAACCACTTGTCTAGCACATCGAATTTGCGTCCACTACCGTCATTTTTCTGATTTTCCATTTATCGTAAATTAGTCAAAATATATCTTTTGACCACTCTAAAGAGATAATATCACATAATTTTATTAAAAACAAGTTTTTGTATACATTCTGAACCGAGGGGGTTTTTCATTCTAAACCTCAAGTATGCAATCCTCTCGTAATTCTCCAGTTATCCTAATCCAACTAAATTCCAGGTTTACGACCCATAATCAGTCTTATTCATATTTGTATTTTTCACATTAACTTGAGTTGTATATTGATGCGTGACAGTTTGTTTAAAGTTTTTTGCATTAAAAATGCTAGCTAATCCCCCTCTTGCAGTCATTGAGCTTAAAGCTAAGCTAGCAGCTCCAAATGCAACTAGTGCTGAAACAACTAATACTTTATACTTATTAAGATCTTCCATATATTTTAGTTTTGGTATTAAATTTAATATATATCATATATATGATACAACAAAAAACACTTTCCGTCAAGGGATCTGGGTAATCAAACAATCAGTATTGGCTTTATTTCTTATATTTAGCAATACCCGCAATTTTCTCTTTCATTATTTGCAAATTAATTTCAGTTAGTAGTTTTTGCTTATCTACATCAGATTTTGCTTCCTTCATCTCTTTTTCTGCTTTTTGACGGGCTTCTTTTGCCTTTTCCACTTCAATATCTTCAATTTTTTCTGCAGAATCAGCCAATATTGTAACTTGATTATTGGAAACCTCCATAAAACCACCAGCCACAAAGATCATTTGTTCAGTTTTATCTTTATTTACCAATTTTAATCCTCCTAATCCCAATTCTGCAATTAAAGGATGATGATGAGCAAGAATACCCACTTCACCTGTAACTGTTGGAACAGTGAGAAATTCAATTTCTCCTTCAAACAATTGTTTTTCCGCTGATATTACATTGATCTTAAACATCAGTATTATTTATTATTTTTTTCATGTTCATGTTTTTCTTTAGCTTGCTCAATTGTTCCAACCATATAAAAATCCTGTTCATTCAAATCATCATGCTTACCTTCCAGAATTTCTTTAAATCCTCTAACTGTATCAGATATTTTCACATATTGACCCGGAATATTAGTAAATTGTTCAGCTACAAAAAATGGTTGAGATAAAAATCTTTGAATTTTTCTCGCTCTAGTTACCAATTTTTTATCTTCTTCAGCAAGCTCATCCATACCAAGAATAGCAATAATATCTTGTAAATCTTTATATCTTTGTAAAACAATCTGTACTTCACGAGCTACTTTATAATGTTCTTCACCAACAATTAATAGATCAAGCTGTTTAGAAGTTGAATCCAAGGGGTCTACAGCCGGATAAATCCCCTGTTCAGTCAAAGCACGAGAAAGTACAATTGTAGAATCAAGATGAGAAAATGTTGTTGCTGGAGCTGGATCAGTCAAATCATCCGCTGGCACATAAACTGCCTGAACAGAAGTAATTGAACCATCTTTAGTAGAAGTAATTCTTTCCTGCAAAGCACCCATTTCAGTTGCCAGATTCGGCTGATAACCTACCGCAGAAGGCATACGACCAAGCAAAGCTGACACTTCAGAACCGGCTTGTGAAAAACGGAAAATATTATCAATAAACAATAGGACATCTCTTTTTTCCATATCTCTAAAATATTCAGCAATAGTCAATCCAGTCAAAGCCACACGCAATCTGGCTCCTGGTGGTTCATTCATTTGTCCAAACACCAAAGCTGTTTTTTCGATTACTCCAGATTCTTTCATTTCCATCCAAAGATCATTTCCTTCACGAGTTCTTTCTCCTACTCCGGCAAAAACAGAATAACCTCCATGCTTAGTCGCAATATTCCTAATTAATTCTTGAATCAATACTGTTTTTCCAACTCCAGCACCTCCGAACAAGCCAACTTTTCCCCCTTTAGCAAAAGGACAAATCAAATCCACAACCTTTAAACCAGTTTCAAAAATTTCCACTTGAGAAGATTGATTAATAAAAGAAGGAACTGGTCGATGAATTTCCCATTTTTCCTTACTTTCAATTTCTCCCAAACCATCAATAGGCTCTCCCAATACATTTAACAGTCTACCTAATACTTTTTCTCCGACCGGAGTTACAATTGATTTACCAGTAGAATGAGCATCTTGTCCGCGAATCAATCCATCAGTGGAATCCATCGCCACACCGCGCACCTGACTGTCGCCAAGTTGCTGTTGAATTTCAACTACTAAAGTAAAATCACCATTTTGTACTTCTACCGTTTCTAAAATTTTTGGTAATTCTCCAGATTCAAATTCAAAATCCACTACCGGTCCGATTACTTGTGTTATTTTCCCTTTTGCCATAATAATTTATTAAATTAATTTTGTACTGAACCACTCACAATTTCCAAAATTTGAGTAGTAATTTTTGCCTGTCTACCTTTATTATAATCCAGAGTTAAATTACCCACTATTTCTTTAGCACTATCTGAAGCTTTTCTCATAGCCATCATTCTTGCACTTTGTTCAGAAGCTAATGACTCTAAAATTAATTGATAAACAATAGCAAATATATAGCGCTTTAAAAGCTTGTCCAATAAATGCTCTTTATTTCCTTCAAAAATATAATCTGCTTTTCTATCACTAATTTGAAATTCCACATCTGCTTCAATTGGAAAAAGTTTTTTAATTTTCGGTTTTTGATTTAAAACTGAATAAAAATGATTATAAACCACATAAACTTCATCAAAATTTTCTTTTACAAACTGGTCTAATAAAATACGTGAAATACCAGCAGTATCATATAAATCAGGTTTATCACTCAAATCAGAAAAATCTGCTAATAAGCCTTTTCCCAGTCTTTCCATTAATTGTTTCCCTTTTCTTCCCACGGTCACAACTTGTTGATTTTTATTATCATTTTGCATCATTATTTCTAAAATTGCTTTATTCACATTTGTATTAAAAGCTCCACAAAGTCCACGATTGGAAGTAATTAATAAATAACCAATTTTTTTTACTTCTTTTCTTTTTTCCAGTAATACATGACTTAATGCCGGTTCAGAAGAATGTAATAAATGTGAGATTGATTCTACCATTTTATTTATATAAGGACGACCTCTTAAAGCCATTGCTTGGGCACGGCGCATTTTGGAAGCGGCCACCATTTCCATTGCTTTCGTAATTTTCTGAGTAGACTTAACTGATTTAATTCTTAATTTAATTTCTCTTAGTGTAGACATATTTAGTTTCATGACCCCAATTTCGATCAGGGATCTAATATAAAATTAGTATAATTATTTTACTGCCGCCCAACCTGCTTTAAATTCAACAATGATTTTTTTCAATTCATTTTCTATTTTTTCATCAAATTTTTTGGCATTCATTAAAATTTCTTCTACACCTTTATATTTTGAATCCAAAAAATTATAAAGTTTCTCCTCGAAATCTTTAATATCTTTTACTTCCACATCATCTAAAAATCCATTATTTACCGCATAAATAATAGCAATTTGTTTATAAACTGGAAGTGGTTGATATTGTGGCTGTTTCAACACTTCCACAATTCTTTGCCCACGATCGAGTTTTGCCTTTGTTGTCACATCTAAATCAGAACCGATTTGAGCAAAACTCTCCAATTCTCTAAATTGAGCTAAGGACAAACGTAAGTTTCCAGCCACTTTTTTCATCACAGGGATTTGTGCGGAACCTCCTACTCTAGATACTGAAAGTCCCGGATTAATAGCTGGTCTTTTACCAGCATAAAAAGCTTCACCTTCTAGATAAATTTGTCCATCTGTAATAGAAATAACATTTGTTGGAATATATGCGGAAACATCACCCGCTTGAGTTTCAATAATTGGTAAAGCTGTAATTGATCCCCCTCCTTTATCATCAGAAAGTCTTGAAGATCTTTCCAAAAGTTTAGAATGTAAATAAAAAATATCTCCTGGATATGCTTCACGCCCCGGTGGTCTTTTTAATAGTAGAGACACTTCGCGATAAGCCCATGCATGTTTAGAAAGATCATCATAAATAATTACAGCATCCTTGCCTGAGTACATCACATCTTCAGCCATTGCACATCCACTATATGGAGCGATAAAAGAAAGCGCAGCAGCATCAGCGGCAGAAGTTACAATAATAGTTGTGTAGTCAATTGCTCCAGCTTCACGAAGTTTATTTACCACTGTTGCAATTGTTGATTGTTTTTGTCCAATTGCCACATAAAAGCAATGAACATTTTTCCCTTTTTGATTAATAATTGTATCCACGGCTATCGCTGTTTTTCCGATTTGGCGATCACCAATAATTAATTCACGTTGTCCTCTTCCCACCGGGATCATTGCATCAATTGCTTTAATACCAGTTTGTAAAGGGACCGAAACGGATTTCCTATAAATTACACCTTCAGCCTTTTGTTCAATTGGTCTAAATTTATTACTTTTAATTTCACCAAGACCATCAATCGGTTGACCAAGAGCATTTACAACTCTTCCAGTTAATGCATCCCCCACGGGAACCTCCATAATTCTACCAGTACTTTTCACTAAATCCCCTTCTCTCAAATTAGTACCACTTCCAAATAAAATACAACCAACGGCATCATGAGTTAAATTGATCGCCATTCCATAGGTGTCATTTCCAAAATCCACCATTTCTCCCATTTTGACTTCGGCTAATCCACTGACTTGAGCCACCCCGTCTCCCACTAGAATAATCTTTCCTACAGTCACACTTTCCGGTTTAAAATCCAAGTTAGAAAGTTGATCTTCAATAAAGCTACTTAGTTTTTTAGCGTCAATTTTCATATCTAATAATTAATTAATTTGATAATACTTGTTTAAGTTGAGTGAGACGGGCTTTTATACTTAAATCTGTTAATTTACCATTGTTAAAAATTTGTATACCCCCAATTAAATTATCGGAAATTTTTATACTTATTTCTAATTTTTTCTCAGTCTTTGCTTTTAATTTTTTAATAATATTTTCCATTTCCTGTTCACTAAATTGTCGGGCGATAATTAATTCCATTTCTGAAATTTTTACTTTTGAAAAATAATTCTTTTTAAATATTTCCAAAATTTTTGGGAGCAAATCTATCAATTTACTTTTCCACAATATTACTAGTAAATTTTTCATCAATTCATTTAATTGCAGATCTTCTTTGGCAAATTGAGATAATATTTTCACCTCAATTCTATTTAAATATTTAACTTTAAATTGTAATTTTTTATCAGCAAACAATTTATTTAAGATTTTTAATTGCAAAAACGTTTCTTCTAACGAATGATTTTTTTCTGCAAGTGCAAATAAAAGTTTGCCTAATTTTAAGTGTAAATTTTTTGTCATATTATCATCCTAATTTGTCATAATGAATCCAGATCTATTCATTAAATATTTACCGATTTAATACTTTCTTCAATTAAATTAGCATCAGTATTACTATCAATCTTTTTTCGTAATATTTTTTCAGCTGCCATTACTACCATATCAGCCATTTTAGATTGTAATTCCTTAGCCACTTTTGCTTTTTGTTCTTCTACCGCATTAGTGCCAGCTATCACAATTTTCCCCGCTTCTTTTTGTGCATTCTCTATAATATCTACTTTAACATTTTCAGCGGATTTTCTGGCATCCTCCAAAATAGCTCTACTTTCCAATTTTGTATTTCGTAAAATATCATGTCTGGTTTCTTCTGATTCTTGAATCATTAGATTTGCTTTCTCGGCATCTTCCACCCCTTGTTTAATTTTTTCCGCTCTCTCTTTAATCAATTTTAAAAGAGGTTTAAAAACTAAATAGTTTAAAATAAACAAGAAAACAATTAAGTTGATTGTTTGAAAAGCAATTACAGAAGGCATAATTTGAATACCCTTTTGACTGCCGCTTCCACTAGCAGCAGCTACTAAGTCGATTAGTCTAAACATTTCTTATTTACTAAATAATAGAATAAGTGCCAATACGAAAGAAAGGATCCCTAAACCTTCCGCGAATACAATTGCCAAAATCATATTCAGCTGGATTTTAGAAGTTGCATCTGGTTGTCTACCAATTGCTTCAACACCTTTGGCACCAATCATTCCGATAGCAATTGCCGGAAGACCGATAGCAAGTGGAAGTAATAGATCGAGAGCGTAGTTGTTCAGCATATTTTTAATATGTTAAAAAATAATTATAAATTAATAAGATTCTTCATGTGCATGATGAGTAGTATTCATAACCGTAAAAGTTAAAAACAACACGGCAAATACAAATGCCTGAATCAATCCCACAATAACTTCTAAAAGCATGAATGGCACAGGAATCAACGGTGCTATCAATAAAAAAGAAACAGCAAGTACAATTTCCCCTCCGAAAATATTTCCAAAAAGACGAAGAGAAAGCGCTACCGGTCGGACAATTTCTGAAATTATATGTAAAAGACCCTGAAAAAAATCAATTACTCCCATGCCTCCCTGTGTAAATAGGGCTTTAATATTTATAAAATGTGAAATATAACCAACAATTCCGTGTTCTTTAAATCCTTGATATTCAAAATAAATAAAGGCTACTATTGCAAAGGCAATAGTTCCATTTAAGTCACTAGTTGGAACTCTCAAGAACCCTGTTTGTTCCCCTGCTACTCCCATAATCAATCCTAACCAATTAGAAGCTAAAATTGTATAAAATAAAGTTAAAAATAACAAAAAATGTTTCTTAGCTTGCTCACCACCAACATCCGACATAAAATTATACATCCCTCCAATCGACCATTCAGCCAATCCTTGAAAAGTTCCAGGGACTTCTTTCAATTTTTTTCTTAGTATCAATCCCATCACTATTAATATTATCATTACAATCCACATAGTGACGATTGTATCAGTAATCAGGATTCCTTTGATTGGTTCCCAAAGAATTTTAGGAGCAATTTCTACTTTTAAGTCACTTATTCCCATACTGTAGCCGAATTACTTAACTATAAATTATATAAAATAATTACTAAATTGCAATTTATACTGAAATTGTCTTAGTAAAATTTTCGCAAAGATCTTATATGGTATAGACAAAAAGTCAATCCTTTTAGACACCTTTTGTAAATTCTATAGTTTTTATGAAAGGGATGAGATAAAATACGCAGAATTAACCCAGTTCTGAATAAAGTTTAAATTTACTTAAAAGTTTTTCTACTTCTTGTTTTACTTCAAATTGAATAGTCGTATTCAATTCATATTTACTTAATGACCGCTTTCCTGTGTCATCCAGTATAATTTTAGTATTATTCAATACTTTCATTATTAATTTAGCAATATATTTCATTTCATTAATACCCATTCCCAATGTTGTCACGGCGGGAGTACCCAATCTTAATCCAGAAGTGTACCAAACCCCATTTTCATCATAAGGTAGGGAATTCCGATTCATGGTTAAACCACATTCCCGAAGGGCATCTTCAGCTTGTCGCCCTGTTAAACCAAAAGTTTTAAACACATTTATTTGTAAAAGATGATTATCGGTACCACCTGTCAAAACAATCATTCCTTCATCTATACAAGCTTGAGCCAAAGCCTGTGCGTTTTCCACAATTTTATGAGAATATTCTTGAAATTCCGGACGCAAAGCTTCTTTGAAGGCTATGGCTTTGGCTGCCATGACATGAACAAGCGGCCCGCCTAAAATAGCCGGACAACCTTTGTCAACAAATTTTTTCATCCATTCTTTGCAAAGCACAATTCCCCCACGCGGGCCGCGTAAAGTTTTATGTGTAGTCGAAGTAATAATATCGGCATAAGGAACAGGATTATATTTGCCAGTAAAAACTTTTCCAGCTACCAATCCTGCAAAATGTGCCATATCCACCATCAACACAGCTCCTACTTCATCAGCAATAGCTCGCATTTTTGCAAAATCAATTTTTCTTGGATAAGCAGAATACCCTGCTAATAAAATCAGAGGTTTTAGTTCTTGAGCTTGTTGACGAATCTGATCATAGTTTAAAATACCGCTTTCTTTAGACACTTCATAGTGATGTGCTTCAAAAAGTAAAGCCGAAATATTCATTCTATATCCATGAGTTAAATGCCCTCCAGAAGTGATACCTAAAGCTAACATTTTTTGATTACCACATTCTTTGCGCAAATCCATCCAATCCTTTTCATTTAATTTTCGTACATCTTTCACTTCCAATCTTTTCAAAAATGCACTTTGCACACGTGCTGCAATAATAGCTGTAAAAGCCACTAGGTTGGCATCTGCTCCAGAATGAGGTTGAATATAAGCATGTTCTACTCCAAAAAGTTCTTTAACCAATTTTATTCCTTCATTTTCAATATTATCCACATTGTCACATCCAGCATAAAAACGTCCTCCTGCAATTCCTTCAGCATATTTATCAGTCATCAAATTTCCCATTGCCAATTGCACCGCCAGCGAAGAATAGTTTTCTGAAGCAATTAATTTTAAATAAGTCCTTTGATTATTCAATTCTTGTAAAATTGCCTCTGCAATCAATGGATTGACTTTTGCTACGCTATCTAAAGCCGCATAAAAAGCTATCGCTTCACTTGATATTTTCTTATCCCAAAGTTCAACCTGAGATGGACATATTTTTTGTAAATAATTTTTTAAATAAGTTTTCATTTTTCAAAATTAAGAACATCAAAAAATTACATTTTTCTACTAATTTTTTCCATTTAAACTCCTACTCTCTTGCATTTCTCAATCGACTTTAATTAAAAATATTCTATAATCACTCTAGTCACCTTGATCTATGTATCTTACATTTATCTAAAAATTAATCTTAATCTGGATTTTCATTTTTAAATATATCTTTTTCTACCGCACTGGCCTCGGCAATTTTTGATGGTACTATTTTCCTCTTTTTAATCATATTCATCATATCGGGAGTTAATGTTTTGGTAATTATTAAAAGTCCAATATAAACAATAGCACCCACTAAAACAGAGGCTCCAAATTGTGCTAAAACAACTAGCAATCTTCTATTTTCATGAAAGATTTTTTGCATTTCAGATCGCATAAACACTCCTACCCAGTCTTTTATTAAAAATACTATTCCCATCATAATAATTGCACTAAAAAAAGCATTTCTGAATACCCGTAAATTTAATTTAAACGATACATATTTTTTGGCTAAAAGATAAGTCACTACACAAACATAAAATTCTGTAATTACATTAGCAATTGCTGAGCCGCGAGGTCCTAAATAAGGTATTAAGAGCCATGTTATAAAAATAGCTAGCAATGCTCCAACTAAATTTCTCCAAAGCATTTTCCCCTGCTGGTCACAGGCTAATAAAATATAACCAAACAATCCGTTTAAGAAGCTAAAGAACAGGGCAACTATTAATATTTGTAAAATCAAATCTGAACCAAAGAATCCTATACTCCAATTACTTAAAAATTCTGGAGTTGTAATTAAATATACCAATTGATAAGCTATTGCAATTGTTCCAAATACTATCGGCAAAGACACGATCATTAGAAAATCAAATGCATATTGAATGATTTTTTTATGTCTACCTGTTTTTTCCTGAATACTTCGTGTTAAAAACGGTAAAATAGCATTCATAAAGTATAATGGAATTACACCAGCTGCTTCCAGCATAGTCAGAGGAGCAGAATAAATAGCCACAGCATCTGGTCCTTTCACCATCACAATCAGCATAAAAGAGCCAATTCTAAAATAAATCTGATTTAAAATTAAAGCCAGACCATATGGAAGAGCTTTCCAAATCACATCTTTCATAAAAGACCAGTCCAACCGATAAGAAATTTTGACTAATTTCCGCACATACAAAGAAGTAGATAAAAACATTACAATATTCCCGATTACGCCACCCATAATTAATTGTAAAAAAGCCTGATCAGAAATTTTGCAGGCACCATTTCCCGTGCTCAAACCAATTAGTTCTGAGCCGCAATTATGAGGAAACCAGAAAAATATTACAAAAACTATATAACTTAATGCAGCCAATTTCCCGATTACAGATGCAATTGAATTATATTCAATTTTTAAATGCACTTGTAGAGCGGTAGAAATAGTACCGGTTAAAATAGCGAAAACTGAAGCTGTTGCAGCAATTCCAATTGCCAATGGAGCTATTGTTCCCTGAAATTTACTGATAAACAGTGATGAAATTATGGCTACACCAGTTATTAATACAATTAAAACCGTCCTGATTGTCATCAAGTTTCCCAATACTATATCTTCGTTTTCGGGGTGCTTTGTCATTTCTCTTACACCAATCGTATAAAGCCCCATATCCGCGACAATGGCAAATAAAGCTAGAAAATCATAAATGGATTTATAAAAACCATAACCAGAAATACCCAAATAAGTCGTTAAAAGTTTTAATATTACTATTGAAAAACCACCAATTACTACTTTCGCCGCTATTTGCGAGAAAGTATTCATTAAAATTTTTCGGGAAGATGAACTAACACTCTTTTCTCCCTTTGTTTCAGCACTTAATGTGTTTTCCATTTTCTATTAAATACAGCCGCAATATTCTACATTCTTTGTTAATTTCTTCATATTGACAAATTCACAATTCTGTTCAAAATTTATTCCATTTAAAATTTGTAAAACAGTGTGTTTACCTACTTTTTTCATCTGAGTTATCTTTACTTGTAGTTGATTTTCTCTTACACTGCAAAAGTAATTTTTTCTTATGCACGAACATAAACAAAAACTCGCACAAATTGCTTTACAACTTAAAACCGCCTTAAATAAAGTTGATCTTCCGCAAATTCAAAAGCAAATCTCTAATTTGACTGGTCAAACTCAAAACCCCAGTTTTTGGAATAATCAAGAAAAAGCTCAAACTGTCAGCCAGAAATTATCATGGTTACAAAAAGAATTAAATGATTGGACAAATTTACAAATAAATCTCAAAGCTCTACAGGAATTAGCTCCAACAATTGATATTGAAAATGATCCCGAAAGTGCTAAGGATTTTAAAAAAATGGTTGATGATCTTGAAAAAAGTTGGAAATATATGGAAATAAAAACATTTTTTAAGGGGAAATATGATTCCGCCAATGTTATTTTGAGTATTCATGCTGGAACAGGTGGAAAAGATGCAATGGATTTTGTTAGTATATTACTTCGTATGTATCTTCGTTATTGTGAAAACAATAATTTTATCACTGAAATTCTTGATCAATCAGTTGGGGAAGAAGTGGGTATTAAATCAGTAACCGTTGAAGTGAAAGGGGCAATGGCTTATGGTTATTTGAAAAACGAAAAAGGGGTTCATCGTCTTGTTCGCAACTCCCCTTTCAATGCTAAAAATTCCCGTGAGACTTCTTTTGCATTAGTTGAAGTAATGCCGGATATTAGTACTGAACATCATGTTGAAATTAATTCTGATGATTTAAAGATTGATACTTTTCGTAGTAGTGGGGCAGGTGGTCAAAATGTTAATAAAGTTTCTTCTGCAGTTCGTATTACCCATCTTCCTACTAATATTGTGGTTACTTGTCAGAGTGAGCGTAGTCAATATCAAAATAAAGAACGCGCCCTCAAAATCCTAACCGCTAAACTGATTGAATTGGCGGAGCAGCAGCAGATCGAAGAATTAAGTAAATTAAAAGGTGGGCGCGTCGAAATGAGTTGGGGAAATCAAATTCGTTCTTATATTCTCCAGCCCTATACTTTGGTCAAGGATCATCGCACTAACTATGAAGAACACAATGTCGACGCAGTATTGGACGGTCACATTGAAGGATTTATCGAAGCTAAATTAAAATTTTGATTCCCCTCGTCTAAATATCATTATAAATCTTTTTATAATTAAATAGATAAATGCTCTTCTTGATCCTGCTTCACCTCAAGTTCCGTCTCCACTTTTTCGACTATTTTATCGATAAACAAAATTCCATCAAGATGGTCAATTTCATGTTGAACTACCCTACCATTAAAACCACTTAATTTAAGCATTTGTTCACGATTTTTTATATTCTGAAATTTTATTGTCACCTCACTATGTCTAGCCACTTTATTAAAATAATTTGGAATACTTAAACAACCTTCCTCCTCTATATCCATTTCTTCCGAAGCCCAGACAATTTCTGGATTAATCATCGATATATTAATTGCATTATCAGTAGTATGATTAAATTTTGCCAGTAAAACTCTAATATTTTGTCCAACTTGTGGCGCAGCCAAACCAACCGCATTAGAATTATCCAAAGTGTATTCCATTTCTTTTAACAACTTCTGCAATTCTTTATTAATTCCTTTTACCGGCTTGGAAATCGCTCGCAGAATTTTATTATTGATGCCTGTTTCAATCTTGAGTTTTTTCATTAAATTTCACCAAATTGTGTTTGATATATAACATATAAAAGATTCCTTTTAAAGAAAAAACTCTTTCTGAAATATGATCTTAAATCACTATTTAATTAGTATGAATATAAGTATTTTTCTGTATTTTAATCTATTAATACTTAAAAAATGAGAAGTGAGCAGCGGCGCTTTTGCGCCGCTGCTCACTAACTGCCGAAATGTCAGCTTGCCTTTGGTTTCCCAGCCGCAAAGCTATCGAAATCGGTGTCATTATAAATAAAAGTTACCATATTTAATACCTTCGGTGTTGTCCTCCTTCTGGAAGTAGAGTGTGAAGTCATTATAGATAGATTGACTTCACAGTTTTAATAGCAAATAAACTAGGAAATACCAGCACCATGGTACGCTAGATACCCAGTTTTGCCATCATGTTAGACTTTTTTATCAAGTCTGATATATGATTTTCACAAACTTCGCCACCTTCACAAAAAGTATAGGTACGAAATTAGTAGAATAATCAAAATCACACTCAACAGAAGGACACTGATCTGAAAACAGATTTATCTATTCTCGGGAGAATTGATTTATCCGTATTTATCAGAACAACCTATTCATGGTTACTCTTTTTCAAGTGTCAATTCCTCATCGGAACCATCGCCACAGTAGCCTTTCTTATTAAAATATTTTTAAAATACCACTTAATTTTTTTTAAAATTAATTATAAGCGATTTCTCCGTATAACAACATATAGCAAAGATATTCCCAAAATATTCACAGGGTTGGTCATTAATATAATTACGCATTAATATAAATAGTATTTCAGACTGATTAGAATTATTGATAAATACTTCCCAATTCACTTTTAGTTCATATTCGTCATGTATATAAATAAAATTTCAAATATAGTCTTTTCATTTTCTTAAAATAGTTAAGTTTAATTAACTAAAACATGGAAATATATTTTGACAAGTTTCAAAATATCTAATATTATAGCCACTTCTTAAAACAATTGCATATTAAAACCCGCATTATGAGCAAATTAAGTAAATTGAGTAAAGGTATAATTATATTAATAATTTTTGTAGGACTGACATTTTTTATCTATAGTTTAATTATCAGATCGGCAGCAATTAATAATAATACTACAAAATCAAAATCCATCTCTCTATCATCCAGTAGTCAGATCCAATCAAATATAATTAATGTAACAACTATTCCAGCTAAGAATATTGGAAAATCTTTTTTACCAACATCTGGTAAGGTATTTTCCAAAACCTTAATTGGAGTACATTCAGCTGTTAGTGGAACAATTACAAAAATCAATTTTCACGAAGGAGATTTTGTAAAAACCGGTGATATTATCATTAAATTAACTGGAATTAATGGGGAATCAAATCCTATTGAAACCCAATATCAAATTGCTAAGCAAAATTATAATTTTGCTAAACGGAGTGTGGACAATTTGTCGACTACCCGTAAAATCACTTTACAAAATGCTCAGCTTCAACTTCAAAATGCTAAAAATCAAACACAAGCTTTCATTACAAATTTATCAGTTATGGATTCAAATATTAGTTCCCTTCAGCAGGGTATCAATTTATTAAACAATTCACTTTCATCTTCCAACACCAAAACTAATCGTGATTTAACCAATGCTCACCAAAATTTAAACGATTTAATTTCTTCTATTAATGAAATGCAAAGTCAAAAGCATAATACCATTGGTCAAATTAAATCTCTCAATAATTATTCAAATACCTCCAATCAACTCTGTACCACTTCTATTCATCAGTCCAATTTACAATCAACATCTTCTAAATCCCCTTCCACTGATATGCACAGTAGCCTTTGTGCTACTTATCTAAAAGAAAATCAGTCTTTAAATAAGCTTTATACCTTATATGATAAAGCGAAGCTCGCTTACAATGATGGCATTGATTCTATCAAACTCGGGAATAATCAAATTTTGAGTCAAGTTATCAAAACTCAGGGACAACTTAATGCTACCGTTGCCACTAAACAGTCAACTGAACAAAAAGTTGGCTATGATGGACATAGTATTATTGCTATGCAACAGGCGCAGAAAGCTTTTGAAGCAACCAAACAACAGCTTAAAACTGCTCAGGATCAAGCCAATAATCAACTTCAATTAGCTAAATTAAATTACAATTTAGCCAAATCTCAATTAAATCAACTTACTATAAAAGCACCAGAAGATGGTATTATAGCTGGTTTAGATTTACACCTAAATGACACAGTTTCACCACAAAATAAACTATTTTCAATTCTTACCCCTTCTGATTTTGAAGTTATTCTTCATGTAGACACAAATACAGCTAATCAAATTTCTCCCAATATTATCGCTCAAGTTCAAATTGCTAATCAATGGGTAGACGCAGCTATATCTAGTATATCCCCGATTACCGATGCTAGAACTGGTCTAGTTGAAGTAAAAATAGCTTTACCAAAAATTTTCTTCCGTGTTGGACAGATCTTAAATGTAAAACTACCTTTACAAATTAGTTCAAAAAATAAGAACTCTCTTTATCTTCCTTTAGATGCTGTGACTATTGGTACTCATGAACAATTTGTCTATATAGTAGACAGTGGTCATGTCAAAAAAATAGATGTGACCACAGGCAAAATCGTCGGAGATCAAATTGAAATCTTAAGTGGACTAGTCAAAAACGAGCGGGTAATTCTCAAAGGTGCACATGAGCTGATCGAAGGACAACCCGTAACCGTCTCTTCAAAGTAATGTCAAAAAAAACAACTCCACAATCTAATTCATCTAGTTCCGATTCCCTTTATCTTGGACAACTTAAATTTACCCCAAAAGATAATAAATCTTTTCTAAAATTCTTTCTCGATAATTTTCGGGTAGTCATACTTTTAATAATTGCAATTCTAATTTGGGGAATTGTTTCTTTTAATATGCTTCCTCTTGAATCATCACCAGAAGTAAAGATTCCTTATGGAGTAGTTACAATTAGTTTACCAGGGGCCTCTCCTGCCGATATGGAAGAATTAGTAATTAAAAAAATTGAACCAGAAATTGCTGGTTTGAAAGGCTTAAAAACAATGAAAGCTACAGCTTTAAACTCATTTGCCACTATTACAGCGGAGTTTAATGCTAATCAAAATTTAAATGATAGTATTAGACGCTTACGTGATGCTGTAAATAAAGCTAAACCTAATCTTCCAAGTGAGGCTTCTGATCCACAAGTGACCCAAGTTTCTTTTTCCAATACACCAATTTGGACATTAGTACTTTCCGGTCCTTATGATGGATTTACATTAAGAAAATATGCTGATGATTTAAAAGATCAACTTGATAAACTGCCCGGAACTAGCAAAGTAATGGTTAGTGGCGGCGATATTACTGAAATCGCTCTCGATTTTAATCCTAAAAAATTACAAGCCTACGGACTCTCTATGAATCAGGTTATTGGTCAAATCAAAGCCGCTAATTTATCTTTGCCGCTTGGCATGATAAATATTGGAAATTATCAATATGCTTTAAAAATTAATGGTAAGACAAATACAATTGATGATATTCGGGCATTACCAATCACAACCAGCACTGGCACCATTATTAAACTTACCGATGTTACCAATGTTATTGAAAAAGCTCAGGATAATAAAGTAATCAATCGTTTTTCTGCTAAAGGCGGTGAGCTTCAAAATGCTGTTACTATTAATGTAATAAAAAAAACAGGTTATTCTATCATTGATTTGATTAATCAAGGTAAAAATAAATTGAAGATACTGCAGCAAACAGAGTTCCCACAAAATCTTAAAGCAGCAACTATTTTAGATATTTCCAAACAAATCGGTTCCGACTTTGGGGACTTAATTCGTGATGCTATAATTACGATTATATTGGTATTTTTTGTTTTACTTTTATTTGTCGGATTAAAAGAAGCTTTGGTTGCCGGATTAGTTATTCCATTAGTATTTTCATCTACTTTTGGGTTTATGGTTTTATTCGGCATAACTTTAAATTTTCTTTCTCTTTTCTCGTTAATTATGTCTTTAGGATTTTTAGTTGATGATGCCATTGTTGTAGTACAAGCTACCAAACGTTATCTTTCTACCGGTAAATTCACACCTGAAGAAGCCATTTTATTAGTATTTCGTGATTTTAAAAATTTACTTATTACCACAGCATTAACCACCATGTTTTCATTTATTCCGTTATTATTGGCTACTGGTATTATTGGTTCATTTATCCGTTCAATTCCAATTACAGTTAGCATGACTATTTTTTCTTCCATGTTAATTGCTATTTTTATCAATCACACTATGGGAGCTGTTCTGGAGAGATTTCGTCTTACCACGGTTTGGTTTAAATCTTTTATGGCAATATTGGGAATAATTCTTTTGCTTTCTTTGATTAGCCTAATATTTTCCGTAACAGTTGGTAATGTAATTATGAGTGTAGTTTTAATTTTAATTCTATTTATACTTTTTTTCCGTTATCACAGTGGTCTCAAAGAAAAACTTATTCAAAACGAACAATTACAATTAGAAGAATTAGCGGATCCAGCAAAGATAAAAGCACGTATTCGCCATCATTATATTGATTCTAAAGCAAATAGAACTCTCTGGGGGAAAATTAGTGGTGGTATTGTAAGTTTTGATAAAATTTTACCGGCTTACGATAAACTTTTAAATTCAATATTGAATTCTCGATTTAAAAGGATTTTAGTTTTGACTGTAGCTGTTGTTCTTTTTATCGGTGCTATTGCCCTTCCTGCTTCAGGTATTTTAAAATCCGAATTTTTATCTGCATCCGATCAACAATATATGTATGTAAATATTACCGGCGCACCAGGGTTATTAACCAATCAAATCTCAAAAATTGCTGATCAAGTAACAAAAGTATTGCGTACTGAGCCAGATATTAAAAATTTTTCTGAAATAATTGGGTCCGCTGGAGTTAATACTTCTAAAGGAGAATTAGGAATGAGTAATGGTGGAGGAGGACAAACAAATCGTGCACAATTTGCTATTAATCTTTATGATTATAATAATCGTCCAATCAAGAAAAAATCTTATAATATTGCTGCTAATTTAAGACAAAAATTAAATAAAATTCATGGAGCGAAAATCGAATTAATTGAAATTCAAGGAGGACCACCCGCAGGAGCCGATTTTCAAGCTCAATTTGCCGGAGACAATTTAAATCAACTGGAAACGGTAGTTGATAAATATAAAAATATCTTAGATATTATTCCAGGGACAGTGAATGAAAAAACTTCTTTAAATCTTTCTCCCGGAGAATTTACTTTCCATGTTTTACCAGAACAAGCTAGTGCTCGAGGTGTAACCACTGCCCAAATTGCCAGGGCTCTTCGTACCGCTATTTCCGGTACTGATGTAACCACTATTTTGCGTAATCAAGATGAGATAAATGTCCGCGCTCAGTTTCAGAAAGACACTGTTAATACAATCGCAAAACTGAAAAATATTACTATCACATCACAAACCGGACAACCAGTTAAAATTGGAGAGGTTACCAATATCAAAATTGGAGCTGCTCTCACTTCTATTCATCGTGTAGACCAAAAACGTGTTATTACTTTAACTGCTGCAGTTACCAAACCTTATTTGCCAACCGATATTCTCACAGAATTTAAAAATAAAATTAAGGCAAATCCCCTACCCAAAAATATAACAATAACTTACGGAGGTGCTAATCAAACCAATACGGACTCTATTTTATCAATCTTACGCGCTATGATCGTGGCTTTTATATTGATTGTGTCAACGCTAGTTATTCAATTTAATTCTTTTCGTAAAGCCGCTTTGGTTTTAATTACTATTCCTCTCGCTATAACCGGCGTGTTCTTCGGTTTTACTTTAATTGGACTCACTTTAACATTCCCTGCTTTAATTGGGATTCTTGCACTTTTTGGAATTGTAGTTAAGAATGCAATTATTTTAATTGATAAGGTAAACCTTAATCTTAAAGTGGGAATTCCTTATCAAGAAGCGATTATAGATGCTTCCAAATCACGTCTTGAAGCGATTTTCCTTACATCTATTGCTACAGTTATTGGGATGATTCCCCTCACTTTAACTAATGAAACTTGGCAAGGGTTAGGAGCCGCTCTTATTTTTGGTTTATCTACATCCACAATCCTTACTTTAGTTATATTACCCACTGCATTTTATATTCTATTCAAAAAATCAGCAGCCAAAGATACTGAATTAAGCAAATTAAAATTAGCAGTTGAAACATCTTCATCATAACCATGAATTCAAAATAGGGCTATAATGATCAGGAGTTCTAATTCTTGAATGGGTGTTGCAAATATATCTAATCATTTGCAAATATATTAAATTATATGTTATAATACTAAGATTTAATATTTCCCATGGCCTCAAAACAAATTCTCGAAAAATTATTTAATATAGCTAAACATTCTCTCTATTTTGCAGAATTTAAAGAAAATGACATTTGGAAATCTTGTTTGGAATATCAAGATAGATCAGATCGGGAAATAAATCAGGCCATCATTAATATTCAAACACAAGATCAACAAATTGAGATTAGACAGATTAAAAAAACTGCTAAAACAAGATTACAGAAAAAAAATCTTCATATAGCTGAAGCATCACAACAAAAGCAGGATTTAACTCGGGCTGAAAAACTTTTAAAAACCATTTTTAACAATCAATAACCCATAACATTATGTTTGAAAATCGATTAATTTATTTTTTTCAACCTATTCCCTCTGAAGCTCCCCATGAAGCTCAGAAACAATCAACCGCCGAGCAGGCTAAAAAGAAAATGGACCAAATGATGCCTCCCAAGGCCACGGAATTAAGCGCCACTTCAAAACAATCTACTCCAAACAAAAATATAGAGCTTAAATATCAGCAAACATCAATTTTACAGGAGGCTAAGAGAACCGATGCGAGTGCACGCGCAGACATTATTGCCTTTTATAAAGAAGGTAAAAAAATGAATCCTCATAGACCAATACATGGTATTGATAAAAATACTTATAGACAAATTATCAATGCTTTAAAAAATCCTCTCCCAAAAGAACATTTTGCCACTAATTCTGGTGTAAATGTTGATATTAATGGAAAAACTTTCTATTTTGCCGCTGTTTATGATGAGACCACAGCTCAAAAAATACACTATTTCTACCGTAAAGAGACTAATTTTGATCCTTCTTCCAGAACATTTTTAAGATCAGTGAGCGATCAAACCTATAAGAAATTGACGGGTCAAGACAGAAAAACAAGTTAAATTTCTATATATCGGATAGTCCTTGCTAAAGAGATTATAATCTGTTAAGATAAATAACCTAATAATCAAATTATGTCCATAAATAGACTAGATAACAATCGTGAAAACCCGGTTATTTATAATTTATTAATCAATTCAATCTTCCAAATTATCAAACAACTTAATGAATTAAAAGTCTATAAGGAGTCAATAGAAGCTTTTCATATTCACATTATTCCAATTTTAAAAGAATCTTTTAACATATTTCCAGATAATGAACAAAAGGCTG
Organism: uncultured Candidatus Peribacteria bacterium; assembly: GCA_964526005.1. GTDB lineage: Bacteria > Patescibacteriota > Gracilibacteria > UBA1369 > UBA1369 > CAZGKO01. The sequence goes on along the minus strand of CAZGKO010000002.1, from coordinate 17,592 downwards.
CAGAAAGATTTATTCTTAAAATAGTTTATATTTATTTTTTTTATCGTAATTATCCTCCCATTTCTAGTGGTCCACAATTTCCTAAAACTGAATTAGATCATTTTTTAAAAGGTGCCGCCGCTTTAATTCTCTATAAAATGGAAGAACAATTCCCTGACATTCTAGCTAATTCCAGCGATTTTCAAAAGCTTGATAACAATCTTATTCAGAGAATTAAAATAGAAAGTTTAAAATTTTTCGAGGATTAAAAGCGAAAAATCAAAACACCTTTAACTTATTTAGTCAATTCCTATTTATTTCATTTATAGCTTATAGTTCAATAAAGAGCTGCTTTTTATGGTATAATATTAAGATTTAATATGTATTCCTATGCCTCAAAAACAAAATCTTTCAAATTGGAATGAAATTCTACTTAAAAATCTTCAAAAATCTATATTACTGTCAACTACAGACAAAGAATATTGGAAAACAATTTCACCTGAACTCCCTCCAATTATTATCCAACTTATTGGAGAGCAATTAAGGGATTCCAATATTAAAATCGATCAATTTATTGAATTGGCTTTAGCTGAAGATAATAATCATCAGCTCTTAAGTGAACTCAAAACAATTATTCAAAAGACTACTCGCAATATTCATTCCACTAAAGAACATCTTGAAAAGAAAGAAGCAGAACGAAAAATCGAAAAACAAATAAAAAATCTCTAAACTTATGCCTAAAGGAATGGGGAGACAAATAGATACCCAGCAGTCTAAAATCTCTACTCAAGTAGAGAAGGAAAAACAAAATCTCGCAATAGGAAATCGAATTTTTGCATCTGGAAATTATCAAAATATTTTTATCAATCAGGTTAATGAATTTCAGACTCTTCAAAAAAGAGAAAAATTAGATCAAGGACCAGAAGAAGCAAAAAAATATTTTATTCAGGGGGAAAATGATATTAATTCTTTACTCCGCCGCGCCGCTAATCGCGGCGCGGCTCTTTATAACGAAGCACTTGCTGCCAAAGCCAACAAAACTAAAGCCGAGAAAAGAACTAATGGGGCAACAACTGATAAATCTTCAAATTCTCATATAATATTTAAACCTTCCCATATCACTTCCACTCCTGCAACCCCGAAATCTTATGAAAGTTTAAATATTACAGGATTGAAACTAAGGACTTCACTCGAAAAATATACAACAAACATTAAAACCATTTCTATCCTTGAAAAACAATTTAATAAACTTAACAATTCTCGTGAAATAATTAAACAACAAATTGATGCACGAGTAGGTCAATCAGATATATTTTCTTCTGAAATAACTAATTTCTTAAGTCAAGCACTTTCTAATTCAGGTAAATTACGTCGCCAGCTTGAAGCGCACTCTACTCTTCCTTCAGAATATCTAAAATTAAGACAGAAAACATTAAAGGAGCAGATTGATTTTCTTGGTGAGAAAAAACTAATTATTGAGCTGTATCAAAAAATATATACTTCTGGATACAGCAAATATTTTGTGATAAGGGCAAATTTAAAGAATCCTTTAAATCCCAAATTTGAAGCCAGCAAAACTTTCAAAAATTTACCACTCAAAAAGAAAAAACAAATCATGATAGAAATGGCGGTGGTTAAAATTAAATTACAGGAAGATATTAAAGCCCTTACCGCACCTCAGGCCACAGTTAATTTTTGGAGAGGTATTAAAGAAGCTGAGCAGGGTGATTTAGATACAGCACAAAAAACTCTTCATCAATTTTTAGATCAGGACATCAAATCAACGGCTTTCACCTCTAATTCTGAACTTGTCGCTAGAAAAGAAAGTTATAAACAACGTGCCCAATTAATTTTACAAAAAGTTGAACAGGCAACTGGTGACAATAAAGAATTTTTTCAAGCCCGGAAACTTTTAGCTAATCAAAATTTAATTAGTGCTAAAAAATTATTATTGATCTATTATGAAAAAATCAATAAACAACCGCCAATTAAAGGCAAAATTGATTATCGTGAATCCGCACGTCAACTACTAATAAAAATCTGTCAAACTGAATATCAGCAGGTAAAAGAAAAATTTGCAAAAATAACTCCTCCTCAGAAATATATTATATATTCACATGGCATACATCGAGGTTTGCCTTCTACCCAGACAACTTTAGCTTATACTCATTATAAACAAATCGCTAATGGAATTACTAAACTTAAAAATCCCATTAGTACTGGTAAATATTTAGATTTTGCCACCGCTGTTCGTAAAGAAAAAATTCAACTCAAATTTTCCACTGATTCTAAATTTGATGTTATTGGAGATCAAATTGAATATGAAAAAGGAAAAGAAGGAATTCTCGCTTTGGCACGCAAATATCATCAGCAAGGTAATACCAAATTAGCTGAGCAATATTTTGAATTATATTTTCGTCACAGACTTAATCGTCTTGCACAAACATCTGTTACAATTAATCAACTTAAACTTAAATATGATGCCAATCCTACATTTCATTATGAACTTAACAATCGCGTCAAGCAAGCCAAACAAGAATATCTTCAAAGGTTTGGAAAGGATTATGTAAAGTCACATCCTTTTGATGACAGAAAAGCTTATAATGCATTACAAAATGCCATGTTGCAAAAGATCCGTCCGCAGGAAGTGAAATTACAACAGCAAGAAGACACTTCTCTTTTGCCGCCAGATTTACAACCGATTTGGAATGAATATGCCGAAATGGAAGGGATTGCGCCACGTAAAATATTTGGTCACAACACTTTTGCCATTTCCGATAAAGAATTGCATCAATTAGTACAGGAATTACCGATCAATATTGCCATAATAGCTGTTAGCGGAGGAATAAGTGGATTGGCTGGAGGTGCTATTTCTGGAGCGTTACTTCGTATAGGAATGTCGGAGGCGACCGCAGAAGCTGCCACTTTTGGTGTAATTTCTGGAGCTCGTCGATTAGCTTCTTATGCAGGTGGACTTTTAGTGGAAAACACAGTTTTTACTTCTTCCAATGCAGTTATTGAAGGAATTCGTTCTGGACATTTTAATATTCGAAAAAGTATGCAAAATGAATGGGCTAAAAATCTTTTAATGCTTGGTGCTCTCGGAGTCACTGGCAGATTTTCAAAAGCTTTGGAAATTAATTCCTATGCCAGTTATTCAGTGGACATTGCAACTATGGGAGCAATTCATGGACAGGTTAATATCAAAGATATAGCCACTATTTTAGGTTTAAGATGGGGACATGATGTTATGGAAAGGATTGATTCAGACACAAACATCTCCACATTAACCACTAAAAAAGAATCAGCCGAACAAAATTATGAACCAATTACTATTTCCGAAGTTGGCAAAGGAATAGATTTAACCCCCCGCGACAATACTCCGAGGGAAATTAGTATTATAGGTAAAAAAGCATATTTCAGTGAACAAATCTCTAAAGTCACTAATGATAATCCTTTACAACCTTATCTTGAAGGGAGTACCGAATTCAATAAAATAACAGAACTTAATCATAATCTTAATGGTAAAATCAATACTCAAAAATTATCTGAATCTATTCGACAAAATCCAGATCAATCAGAATATATGGCTAAAGCATGGAGCGATGCCCTCCTTGATCAAATGACTGGACTTTATAATCGACATGCAAGTAAATTCGTAGAAAACTGGATAAAAGCTAAAGAAAAATTTTCTGTAGCTTCATTTGATGGAGATTATTTTGGAAGTTTTAATAAATTAAAAGGAACTCATTTTGGTGATGTCTTAATTAAAGTTATTAGTGAAAATTTTCATAATTTAGTCAATAAATTACATGCTGATGGTCATGAGGCCATCGCTATTCGTGAAGGTGGAGAAGAAATTAAAGTTTATATTAAAGGTATGGATTCTGTTACACTTGCAAAAACAATGGATCAATTCCGAATTAATTTACAACAGAATATTATTCATGAATTAAATGAGATTGATCCCCATCTAGTTAAAAATTTAATAGAATATTTACAGGCAAGTGGTAAAATTCGATATGATTTAACTCCCAAACAAATCATTAATGAGACCTCTCAAGGTCGTGGTCCAATTGGAGGTTCTACCATTGGCATCGTTGAATTTGCTGGAGATCATCCCAAATTCCCACCACATCGCATTTTTGATAATCTTAATCGTTCCGCAGATAGGATTCTTGAGCAAGGGAAAATAAGTGGACGAAATAGAGTTATTTATAATCTACTTCCAATTACTGTTAAATCAGACTCACCGCAACCCGGTCAATTATCTCAGGCGACACATCTCCACCAAATTTATTATGAACTTGTCGATAAAACCCATGCCGAATTTAATGTTATGGAAAAAGTGCGCGGTTGGAAAGAAATCAAACCATTATTGGACAAAGTTCCTATAAAAGTTCGTGAAATATTATTAAAAATAATCAATTCAACATCTTTCAATAATAAACTTTTTAATTCTCTTCGTGAATCCCTGGGACAAAATTTAGATATGTATCGACATAAATTTCTGGAATTTCATCATAATTATTTAATTAAATTGAAATTATATGATTCTTTAACAGGCTTACCCAATAATGTTTCCTTTGGTGAATTTCTTAATGAAAATACAATCAAACACAAAACATTTTCCACATATAATCTGGATATTAAACTTAAATCAATCAATGAAGTTTTTGGACATATTGGAGGAGACACCTATTTAATGAAATCTGCAGAAATAATAAAGAACATTATTAAACATTTACCTATTGATTTCAATCATCCTAAACAGGGAACAATTAATTCCCATGATATCGCACTTTTTCGCAAACCTCCAACCGAGGGGACGGGTTTCCATCTTGTTTTAATTAATGGTAATTTGTCTTCTGCTCAATTAAGATATTGTTCTGAACAATACAGTAATCAAATTAAATTGGATTATTATGACCGTATTGGTGTAGATCCATCTAAAAACACTCCCGAAGCACTCCAAATTAAGTGGATTAATAAACATTCTCACTCACCTACCGAGGACATCAAAAGTATTGGTACAATAACTATTACGCAAGAAATTAAAGCCAATATTTCTACTAATATTGATCACAAAAATCCACCACCGTCACAACAACCTGCTATTGTGGCGACAAGTCCATTTTAAATCTTTCCAAGATTATGTAGTTTATATATAATCTCTGCCACTTCTCTTCGAGTGGTATAGGCTGTCGAATATAAATTGGTTCCAATATACAAAGCATTATTTTTAGAATATTTTGCATAACCGCTATACCATTGTCCGGTTGGGACATCATGATAAGAATAAGAATTATTGCTAGGCATATTTTCATTTAAATTTCGAAGCACCAACGCAAGAAATTCCACTCTATTCACAGATCTTCCAGGTCGATAGAATCCAGCATCTATTCCAGCTTTATAACCAGTAATCACACCAAGTTCTACTCCCCGACAAATATATTGAAATGACCATGCAGTATTAGTTACATCTGGAAAAGGGTTTAATCCATGACAATAATCAACTGAACTATCATATTTATTAAATGTTTTTAAAACAATCTTTGCCATTTGATCTCTTTGCAAAAATTGTTCCGGTGTCAATGTTCCATTAGGATTTCCGGTCATCGCTCCAATAGATTTCATATAAGTGAATGCGGCACAATCAGAATCATTCTTATCTACATCGCTAAAACCATCACAATTATTGCTAGCAGGAGTGGGAGCTGCGTCAATTGTAAAATTTTGCTGTACTGATTTAATTTGAATATTTCCATCTAGACCATAAACTTTTAAGGAATATGATCCCTTGGTGGCAACTTTCGCCTGAGTATCTTTTCCATCCCAAATTAAAGTATTTTTTCCAGAATTTTGATTACTCAAATTCCAGCTATGTAAAACGCTATTGGGACTAGCAATATTAAATATATCTGCTAACACATTGGCAGAACCACTTGAATTATTTAGAGTATAACTAAAAGTTGCATTTCCTTTTGTTGGATAATAAGGATTTGGTGAAACACTTAAATTACTAACCGTCGGAAGTAGAACAACTGGAAGTATCGGAAATGGGATTAATACTGAACCAATTGTGAAATTGATTGATAAAGGTTGAATATTTCCGTTCGCACTGAATATTTTTAAAGCATATGAAGCATTTCCTAAAATTTTCCCCTGAGTATCTTTTCCATCCCATACCCAACTATGTACTCCAGAGCTTACACTATGAAAAGTCCATGTACGCAAAGGGAGGTTAAAATTGGTGGTAGCATAAATATTTGCTACCACATCATTACCAAGGGAATTATTTAGAGTATAACTAAAAGTTGCATTTCCTTTTGTTGGATAATAAGGATTATGAGTAATACTTCCATTACTGAATGTTGTAGCAGTAGCAGCAAAGGCAATTGGTAATCCAATTACTAAAATCACTATTGTAAAAAGTCCTAAAATTCCTTGCTTAAACAATTTTGTACTCATTTTTTAAAAAATAATTAAATAAATTTCACTAATTATAACGTAAAAAAGCTAAAATTATTATCAATTTTGACTTTCCTCATTACGAATTTGTTTCCACATCATATCCTCAACTTTGGCTTGATCCTAAATTCATTTCAGGAAGGGGCTCCTCCCCTCTTGCATTAATATATAAAATATAGTATAATTAAAAGATTTATTTAATAACATAAACAAAATGAAAGAACATATAACCCCAACATCTGAATTATCTAAATACGATTTTTCAAAAAATGAAAAAGCGCTAAAATCAATGAAAAAACCAGAATCTAAACAGGAGAGAATCGCTAATCAGATTGAACAACTTGCGAAACATCCTAAGAACAAAGAAATACTTTATAAACTTGTATCCACGATTGACAAAACTTCTTCCATGAAGTCATTACGTACAGCTTGGAACAAACTTCCAAAAAACGCTCAATTGTCTGCAATAACATTCGCTCGTATACCTGGAATTGGTGGTCCAATTGAATATATGATAAAAGTGGGATTACTGAATTATAAAGGTCATCTTGATGAACAGGGTGAAGTAATGGAGAAAAAAGTTGCTAAATTAGGTGGGGCTGAAAAAATTCTATTAAAATATGGAATTAAAGTTGGTGCCTTATTTTTCCCTGAATTAAGACCCATCGTACCACTTATTAAGCCGATTATGAAAATTGAAGAACACATGGGAAATAATGCTGCTTATGTTAGACAACGTTTACATCGGGAACGTATTGAACAAAAAAACGTACGTCGAGAAATTAAAGGAATTGCCCACAATATTCGTGATCAGGCTAATAAAAATTATTTAAATTAAATGAAAATAATTTATAAACAATTCAGTCGAATTCTTAAAAACTCTCCAATTGCTCAAAATTTGGAACCAGATCAACTAAAATATTTTTTGGAACTTTATCAGCACGCACCTGCTAAAACTTTAATTTTAGCCAGCAAACAAATTCTTGATTTAGATAAGAATTATTTAGATTCCTTACAAATTCAAAACGATTTAGCAAATCAAGCGGCTACAGATTTACAACAACAAATTTCTTCCGCCAATGATTTTCTTAAAGATTCCCAAATAAAAGAAGAGGAGCAAGATCGTCAACATCAATTAAAAAACATAAATTTAACTAAATAAAAATATGAGCTCCGCACCTAAACCAGCACCTAAACCAGCACCAACACCAGCACCAACACCAAAGAAGAATCCAGAAAAACCAGCAAAATTTTCCAAAAAACCTCCAGAAACAAAAAAGATCATTACTGCAGCTATGGAAAAAAGAAATATGACTCGTGTTTTTGCTAAAAACGCCATTGCCAAACTTGAAGCTAAATTAAAATCTTCTTCAGGTCATAAGAAAATTCAGCAGAAAATCACTGATCTCAAGAAGGCTTATCGACTTTCGGTCCAAGCTGAAAACAGCCACGACATTAATGCGAAAAAGGCAAATACTCAACTTAAGAATCTACTTACTTCAGTTATGGTCAACTCTAATATCACTCCATCAAATAAGTATAAGTATTGGTATAAAAAAACAGGTTTAAAAAGTGAAGTGGCTACTAAGAAAACTGAGATTATTACTGAGGCTGCTAAGAAAGCTAAGGCTGCTAAGAAAGCTAAGAAAGCTAAGAAAGCTAAGGGGAATGATACTGAGGCTTCTAAGAAGATGGAGTATATTAAGTTGAAATCTATGTCGATCCTTGATGCCAAGTTGTTACTTTCAACAAACCTGTCATTAGAAATTAAGGCTAATACAACTGCTATAACGAAGTACCCGCACATTTATAACAACTATAAAAAGCTATTAGGCACCTTGGAAGGAAAACAACATGCTTTGAAAGATAAGCAGGTCGATTATTATAACAAGGCTCTCCCATCATTGAAGTCATCTATGAAGGCATATAAATCAGCATTTAAGAATTACAACAACAAGTATCCCCCCACCAACTCCACTCAGACAGAGAAAAGAAGAAACAGCAACAAACTCCTCAATATGCTAAGCTTAAACAGTGCTACAAAATTATTAAAAACATCTCTCGATAATGCAAATACAGCTTTCCATGAATTACGGTGGGCTATAGAGAAACTTAATGAGTTGGAAGTAAATCTTTACAGATTTAAATCTGCTCTCAATATTCTCAAAAAATCAGCTAAACCACCAAAAAAAATAACTAATGATGACATTAGCAAATCAATGCCATCCATTCATAAACATGCCATAAACACAATAAAATACCCGCCTTATTCCACTAACTGGAATCGTTTAGCAAACTCATAACATAAATTATAAGTATATAATCATAAATTAAAAAGCTTTGTTCAAGCTTATGACTCCGATATTATTGACTCAACCGCTTCATAAACTAATGCCAACTTATCTCTTCACAATCCAAGATCTACTCGATTTAATCAACGAATCATCCGCTGTTCGTTCTTTAAAACCATTACAATTATTAGAAACATTGAAAATCGCTCATGCTCCGGAATCTGAACAAGCCCAGTCTCTTTATTTTACTTTAATTACAGAAAGAGCTCAATATATTGAAATTGATAAAAAAAATCTTTCTGAAACTAAGAAAATTTATACTAATTTCCAAATTGAATTGGAAAGTTTAAAACATCAAGATATTTATCAAAAAATAAAGCAGGCTGAAAAGAAATATGAAAAAACTGAAGAACAAATTACACAAAAATTACTAAAATCTTTAAAAAATAAATAATATGGGAGCACCATCATCTAAACCACAAAAACATCAAAATAAAGACATCCTCTCTCTAGCCCAAGCCACAGTAACAGCAGCTTTACGCGGCGAAATTCAGGCACCCGAACAAGCTAATAAAATGATGAAAGAACTAGCTTATCGTGCCAAAATAGAAAATCCCGACTTAGCTATTAGAATTGATGCGGCTAAAGCACGTTTAGATTCTGCTTTAACTGATTTAAGAGGGAGTAATCTGACAGAAAAAAAAGCAATTCGTCAAAAAGCCCTATTGGATATTTCGCGAATTCTTAAACCTGAAAATTTTTCCAGTCGAAAAGTAGATATTCAAAGTTCTGAACGAGCGTTAAAAAGCAGATTTAACATTCTTCAACAGCATTTTAGTGCCTTACTTTATTATCAAAACACAGTTGAGAACAGTGATCCTTTTGCTTTAAGACAAAAAAACTAGCTGAAAACATGATTGGGACAATTAAAAAGCAATTTAAAAACAAATCAGTTTCCCTGACAGAGCTTAATCAATCTATGAAAAATCTTTCCAATCTACTTAGTGGTCGCGATCAAACAGGGAAAATCAGCAATGAAAGTTTAGCATTTCAACATAATCTTGATCACTCACAACAAACGATTGAAAGAAGAGAAATGGCCAGACAAAAAGAATGTTCATTTTCATGCAAATCTATTTATGAAAATATTACAAATTCAAAACCTGATTATAATTATTTAATTTCGCAAGAACGTTTTTTGGTTACTATTTTAAATAAATATTCAGATTTAGCTAAGATCCAAAAGGACAATTCTAATTATTTTATTAAAGCATTCCCAGGCTTAATTTTTTCAGCTGATTATAATGAAATTGGCAGAGTGACCAATATTCAAGTGACCACCATTGAACGTGATCCAGATAAAAAATATCCGGCTCTTAATTATATAATCTTTCCTATTAATAAAGCCAAACCGTCATACCCAGAAGCAGTCCAACAGGTTATCAAAGTTGCCAAAAAATATATTAAATCTAACAGTCAAGAAGCATAATTTATTTGTAATCTATCTTGTTTCTCATTCGCCCACTGTCATGTTCTCTCACGCCCCCGTCCATCGGACGGGGGCTTTATAAATAAAAATCACAAATAAATTTGAAAAAACTTGAAATTAATGCTATAATCTATAGATGCGCCGAACCCAAATTTTGAACTGAACCCATTTCAACCATGAATCCCCTCTGGAATATATCCTTTCACCCCTCCTCATTTCAACTATAAATGAGGATCTACCCTTTCTTTCACCCACTCGTCCTGAACCGAGACCCCCTCGTCCTGAACTTGTTTCAGGATCTCTATCGTATTCTTTTATTTTAAAGTTTTTTATGCTATAATATAAAGATTTAAAAAAATAATCATGTTTTATAAAAAGAAATCAAATTATAGTTTTTCTGTCCCTTCTCGCTTAATTTTTCAATCCGCACACCAGCCTTCAGGATCCTCAAGTCAGGAAAATTCTAGAAATTTAACCGCAAGTGATGAAATTACCCATTTAACAAACACTATTTCACAATTAGGCGATAAAGGTTTTAATAGCAAGAAGATTAAAAAACGATTAAAAGAAAATCACAATAATGATACCACTAGAATTGTTCAGTATATTATGAATGGTTCAAAACTTAAATCTATAGATACTAATGTCTACGCCAAAATTCATAACTCTTCAATTGATACCGAAGCTAATCGTGATGCAATTATTGATTCTTTAGTTGATAATTATATGCGACAGAAAAGCCAAATTGTGAAACAAACAAGAACTGCTGTAAGACATTTAGCTCCATTTAAAAACCGCATTCAACCTAAAGCATCCGATCAATTTAACATGCCCCCCAAAACCGAAATACCTGCAGATTTTAATACAATAAATCCAGAAATAGCGCGGTTAGAACAATATAAATCAAAGCATAGTAAAGATTTGGGAAAATCTAAACACGATCAACTTACTACCCCTAAAACCCCTCTTGCTCGACAAGCAATAACCGCACAAATTGATTTAAAAACTGATCCTGATAGGCCTAATGCTACAATTTCCGATTATGAAGACAGCATTAATCCTTTCAGCAAAGAAACAAATTCCAATAATCGCACACGACGTGTTTTAGATGGTTACCTATATGGTATTCATATTTTTAACGGAGGAGATAAAGCAGGTAAAAATATGATTAATATGGAAATGCAAAAAACTAAAAAACTTTATTCTGAGAAATGGGGTAATAGATTGGATTATACAGATTTACAATATGGAATGCATTTAAAACCTTATTTAGAAGTAGTTAAATCATATTCTAAATTTGATCGAGTACATGGTTTGATGGCTTCATTATTATTGATGAACGATACTTACAGTCAGAATCTATCTCAAAAAAATAAATATGAACGATATTTAATTAATCAATTTCAAAAATTAAAAGCATTAGATACAAAAGATAATGAAGATGCTCAATTGGATTTTCTTTTCAAAATAAAACCTTCAACTGAGGCAGTTAATACCACTAATTGGCATCAAACAACTGCTAAAATCAAGCGTCTTACAGATCCATCACGCAATAATGCACTTATTGGAGAATATCAGGGAACAAAAAGCATAAAACATGATATTGCAAGAGCCTTGCTTGACGCGGAGGGAGCAGCTGCTGGGGCGATAGTAGGATCCCTAGGAGGACCGGAAGGGACGATTGCAGGGGCAGTAGCAGGAGGTGTGGAAACCAATCGTTTACTTGAACAATCAAATACTCGTCGTCAGCTTGAAGGTGCTATGTTCGCAGGTTCCATTTGGGGTGGCATGGATGAGTCCAAGGAAATTTATAAACAGGCGGGAAAACTATATAACAATTCCGGGGTTTATTAAAAAATTTTTAATCAACAATCTCTTAATAACTCAGGAGCAGATGGCATGGGCTTAGGCACGTTCTTACAAGAAGCAACAACTTGGAGCAAGTTTGATTATGTTAAGGGTTGCATTGCTCAATTATTAAAATATGCCTCTAAAATTAAAGATCCACAATCACGCAAAACTTATACTAAGTATCTTACGAACAATTTTAATCGAATATCCAATAAAAATCTAACCGAAAACGAACAAATCAATATTCTTGCCAGCATCCGTTCTAACAAAGACACCCTTGCTAAAGCATCTCTTAACATTATTAATCTTCTTCAGCAGGCTGCCAGACAACATCCTCAATTGCGATTTAATAAAATTTCCACCGCCCCTGTAGCATTTAAGGAAATTCAGGACTTTATTCACACTAAAGTATCAGATATTAAACATAATTTATCTAACAAATTTAATTATCTAAAAACTAAGAAATCTGTTTCAGGTGATGCACTTACTAAATATCAAGATAGGATTAATGGCATCAATAAGTCATTAAATCAGGCATTAAAGATTTCTGATAAATCTACATTGCAGGCAGGTGTAAATGGAAATTACCTCGGAACACTTTATCAGGCGCAAAAAAACTATTATGTTCTACAACAAGATATGGATCGAGATCTTGATGCCAAAAAAGAGAAAAACCCCAAACCCACTCATAGAAAACCTCGTTCTGCCACTCCCGAAATTTTTCCAGTTGGACTTGATATTTATGCCCGAAATTGGAAACATGGACATAATGGCGAAACTTCTCTGGGGAACTATCAAGGTAAACTTCGGGTTACTTCCAGATCGGAAAATAAAAAAGTAATGATGCGTGGAAATAATGGACGAGTTATTAATCATTTAAAAAATAATGTACTTGTAAATCGCACATCTGCAAATCTTGCTGCTGAACCGTGGCAAGTAAAAAACAGAATTTTTGTACAGATAACTTATAATGGGGAAAAAGGTTGGATTGCCCAGGATTATATGTCTCGTCCTAAAAAAATCTCATCGGCAGCTTCCAATTCCAAAAAACCTGAAACTCTAAAAAAATCTCCGCAAAAGTCGGTTTATGATCAAGTATTTGATAAAATTACTCCAAAAATTGAATCTAATGCGGAAGGTGCGACTTTTATTTATACTTTCAATGAGATGGCGCTACCCTGTCGTATTCAAAAATTTCCTAATGGTTATGATTTAATGTGGAGATCCCCCGATGCTGGTGATGGGCGTTTAAATTTTCCCAATATGTCCACACTTCGTAAGTTTATTGAAGGAGGAAAATTTAAACAAAATCTCACACTTAACCAACTTCAGTTTCCTTCAGTTTGGAAGAGATATGCCGCTGAAAATTTAGTTGGAGAAGCTAAAACAGTAACAAGAACAGGTCCATATTCAGTTTTTGTAGATTTAGATTGGAAAAGAAATAATATATTTGAAACAGGTAATCCTAAAATTAATTTAACAGTTAAAAAGGGTGGCATTATCCATTATCAGATTGAGAAAGACTATGTCGGGGTACGTGGAGGAAATCTTCGTGAAGGTGAGGTCGGTAGTTTAAATCAATTAATTGATGTTATCAGTCACACTAAAAACTGGTCTGAAAATTATCTGCATCGAGAAGATGATCCAAATTTTTCTTCACAGCTTCATTATGAGCAATTAGTTGCTAATTTGACAAACAAACAAACATTTATTTCTCATATTAATGAAATAGGTACACAATATAATTTTAGTTCTTCCATTAATCGTGGTATTGCAGTAATGCAGTTAAATTGGAGCAATCTCCCCAAATTAATGAATCGCCATCGCAGTTTGTTAAATCCTACTTTAGAAGTCGTTTTAAATAATAATAATTCAATTACCTATAAAATTTATAATGGATCCGGGCAAAATGGTAAACGGATGGGCACTTTCGGAACAGTTAATAATATGGAGCAGTTATTTGATACAATTGCTAACATTAAAAGCCAACCTTCACATTATTTAAAAACTTCTTACACTCAAATGCCGATGATTTCTTTAGTCAAACCATATATTTCCAGTCCAATTTCTTTATATCCTCATTCTAAATAACATCTTCACCATTCCAATTAACCACATCCATATCGGCGCGACCACCATTTCCTGTGCCGGATAAAAATCAACTCTCTTGCCACCAAATTTCAATTTAAAACCTGTTACCCCTGCCCAAGGGTGATTAGCATCACTATTTTCAGGTGCCACTCCCAAAAAATCATAGCGTTTCAATCCCCTTTCACGCGCCTCTTTTATCGCCGTCCATTGCAACAAATATGGAGCCATCACATTACGATATTGATTAGAAGAAGCTCCAAAATAATATATTGCCAAATCTTTAAAAAAAGTCACAATAATTCCAGCAATAATTTGTGGCTGCTCACCCATTTTAACATATTCTGCCAGATAAAGTTGTATATGTTCTGGTCCTAAAATTTTCAACATATCTTGATAATATTTCAATTCATGTCCATTAAATTTATCCCGTACCGTTGTTTCTTTTAAAATTTTATAAAAGTTTTCACTATCTTGTTTCAGATTATTCATATTATGAATAATCACATTATTTCTCTCAGCCACTTTAATATTATATCTCCCCTTAGGTTTCATTTGAGCCAATATTTCCTGTTCATTCATTGTTAAATCAAGCATTACTGTATTCTCGGGCTGATAATGGGCATGTGCGTTTTTAAAACCTAATTTCTTCCAATTTATTTTTATTTCTTCTTTAGCAATTATTCCTGGAAATTTTTTTTTCATACTAATTTCCGGATCAATTCTAATCCATACTGTTTTTTCTTGTTTGGCCAATAGTTTTAGTTTTATAAATAATTTATTTAAAATAGATTGGCTTTTTTCCGTTTTCAAATCTACAAGAGGACCTCTTGGCAGATAAAACCAACATTTTCCAAAAGGAAGTTTTTGTCGAATTACCAAACTTCCTCCAATAATTTTTCCATTCTCAAAAACAGCAATAATCCAAAATTTATCCCTATATATACTGTTTGATTGAAATTGCCCCCACAAAGAAATTTGATGGATTGAGCCTAATGGATTGTTTTCTACAAAATTATTCCACTCAACCCATTCTAATTCATTTTTTAAAAATTTTACTTCCAATTCTTCCACAAATCACAATAATAATTGCACTCAGTATACTGTAATTTTAGCTTCTTCCAATATTAAAACACCATGCATTTTGCATATTGCAATATCTAATAATATTAAATCCACCAACTTATAATACAAAAATATTGATTTTAAAGCTTTTCCTTGTTAAAATCTTCTTAGTAAAACAAATTTAACTATTAACACATGAAAATCCAATCAGCTCCAAAAGGTCTGGCAAATACCCTAACATTTATTATGGGTATGTCACTTTATGGCTTTTCTGCTCTTGCTCAGGGCACCGGCTTTATTTCTCCAACTGATAATCCTGGCAGAATTCAGGCTGCTACAGGGGGACAAGGAAGTGCTAGAAGTTTGATATTAACTATTGTAAACTTTTTCCTTGGATTTCTCGGTTTGATCTCTGTATTAATGATAATTTGGGGAGGTCTACTTTATATCACTGCTGCTGGTGATCCTGGCAAAGCTGGTAAAGGTAAGACAGTTTTAATTTACTCCGCCGTCGGGATTGTAATTATTTTGATCTCATTTGCCTTTGTAAACACCATCCTCGGTGCGGGTACTGGTCAGGGAAGTTAATTATTATCATAAATATGAAACCACTCTTCCTCTCCTCAGTCCGTTTTGACGAACTAAGGAGAGGTATTTTAAAAATTTGTTTTGGGACATTTCTCAAATCACTCAATTTTTCAAATCATTTTATACTTGACAAGTTTTTTAAAAAGTCGGAGGATTGTAATCCAATATGGATAATAAAAAAGAAAGAGCGGGAGTAATAATCGAAACCGATTATGGAGTCCTGCTTGTAAAAGATCGGAAAAAGGAACTTACTCAAAGAGACCCCAAATCTCTAAGGACTTTATTTGATCTTCCAGAACAATTTCATAATTTAGAATTTTTTAATTTATGTTTATATACTCTTCAGCATTTACAGCCATTATTAGAATCAAAATCACATCAGCAAATCACTCATATTATTACTCAATTGTTTCAAGATCTTGATAAATTTAAAAATTATCAAAAAATATTTAATCAATTATATGAGCGTTTACCACAAATTCAAAATCCTCAAGAATCATCCATTTCTAATAATATCTATCAAAGCGAAATAGAACAATTCTTTTTCAATTATAATGATGATCAGGAACCAATTGAAAATTTAGGAAAACAAATTGATTTACGGGTTAATCGATTAACATCTTTATTATATATGCCCAATCGTGATGAAAGAGAATATCACGGAGTCATTCAACGTGCTCAATATGAAAGAAAAAAAAGTTTAGTAAAAATAATGACGCGGGAAGGTAAATTTTCATTACCCGGTGGAAGTCAAAAAATAGATGAAGCAATAGTTGAAACGGCTATTCGTGAAGTTGAAGAAGAAATACAATTACGAATAAATAAAATCCAATTTTTAACCAATATTTATGATCAAGGAAGAACTCACAGAATTTTTGTCGCACAAGCACAAGGTCATGTAGAATTATTTAAACCAGAAATTTCTGGAATCGGATTTTTAGATGCCGATACTCCCCTTCCTTTTAATGATAATCAGAAAATACCGCATTTAAGATCAATTACACAAAATCATGTTCGTCGTGTTTATCAAGAATATATTTGCGATTCCACACGTGACCAATTCCGAACACCAGATTGGATTTCCGAACTTGAAATAGAACAACCTTTAATTGAAATTTGGAATCATGATATTGCTTCCGCACAATTATTGAAAGATGTAAATAATAATAACGAAATCCATAAAAAATTTAATAAACATTTTAAATCTACTAAAAAATTTAAAATAGTCCCTAAAAACACCCCTTCCACCAGACCTCCTAAAATGCAAGCTAAATATTTAGACAATGAAGAACACCCTATTTTATCTTACCGTTTATTTAAACAATCCCATTCATAAATAATATAATGGTCGGGATGAGAGGATTTGAACCTCCGACCCCTTACTCCCGAAGCAAGTGCTCTACCAGGCTGAGCCACATCCCGACCTAAAATCTGCTAAGCTGAAAAGCCCGTCTGAAATTAAATACTCGTGATTATTTACTCCATTACAGACAGCACTTCATGTCCTGCCTTTTTAAGGGAGTTGACAACAAGTTCAGAATCACAGTTTTCAAGCCTGAAATAATATATTTTTTTCTTGGACTGACTGTCCATTGCCACATTAATTATATCACTGCCACAATCCTTGATAATCTTGGTGACAACATCAATACCGCCCATTTCTTCATAGAATAAGAGCGCCTCTTTAGTTGCACATAATAGTGTTATGTCATCAGTGCCATAATCTCCGGCTCACCAATGGCCATCAGTAGCCGTTCAGGTGCGCTGGCA
>CAZGKO010000001.1:102088-113760 GCA_964526005.1 uncultured Candidatus Peribacteria bacterium | reverse complement strand
TGTTAAATTGCTGACCGAAGCCAAAAAATTTTTAAATAAAGAAGGTAAAATTTTTTTTTCCACCAATTTTTTGAACTTTATTTTATCCAGAAAACTTAAAAATATATTTAAAATAGAAAATATTACAAAAAAAACTCTTCCATTGGATTTTTCTACTGATAAAACAAGGAAAAGACAGATCCACGAGGCTTTTTGGTTAACACATTTGAATTAATATTGAAAGAGATATAACTTTAAGTTAAAATTCGGTGCGTCCATCGAAAGTTTTACGCGGGTGTCGTATAACGGCTCATTATATCAGCCTTCCAAGCTGAGGATAGGGGTTCGATTCCCCTCACCCGCTCCAAAGAAAAAATTTTATTTTTCAAATGACTAAAGCTGATTCCAAGTTGATGCCGGCAAAACATTTTTTATTACTTGATTTGGTTAGAGGTCTGGCAATTATTTTTATTTTTTTTTATCATTATTTACAAAGTTTCTTTGGAAGCACTTTTTTGATTACCGCAGATGGATTCCAAAATAATTTATCAAGACTGATTGTCTTTAAAGGTGGTGGGATTTTAGATTTTTTTAAAAATATTTTTAGTATTTTATTTGCTTATGGTTTTGCAGCAGTAAATATTTTTATCGTATTAAGTGGTTTTGTCTTAACATGGGCGATTTTAAATCAAGAGCAATTTAAAAAAATTATCTGGTGGGATTTTTATTTTAAGAAAATTAAAAGAATATTAATTCCTTTTTATATTTCTGTTGGTATTACTATTTTACTTTTAATATTTAGAAATTATTTTTTTCCACAATTAAATTGGTTGCCTGATTATGGAGGATTTGATCTATTGAAATTTATTATTCCGATTTTTCCATTTTTTGATGTGCATTGGTTACAACAATTAAATGGAGATTATTGGTATATCCCTTTGATTTTACAATTATATTTAATTTTCCCATTGTTAATTTGGCTAATGAAAAAAATTGGCGTAATAAAATTTTTATGGAGTACTCTACTTTTAACTTTAGCCTATCGCTTTCTAGCTAGTTATGGATATGAACTGTTATTGCCATGGATAAAGTTACCATTCTTAGATACTGCTCCGATGGGAGTGATTTCTACAGCTCAAAATAGTTATTATGGTTTTACTTTCTTTTTGCCGAGATTATTTGAATTTTGTTTTGGGATGGGATTGGCTTTCTGGCAATTTCAAAAAAAAGATGTATTGAAGAAAATAATTGGTACTTGGCAATTTGGATTATTTTTATTAATGACAATTTTAGGCTTTGGATCAGATTATTACAGGTGGGGTTGGATTTTTTCAGATTGTATAATTGGAGTAGGATTTTTTGGATTGACCTTAAATATTGCAAATTGGGTTTCCCAATTTAGATTAGTAGAAAAAATCCTAAACTTCTTTAGTAAGACTTCTTATGAAATTTATCTTTGGCATCATAATTTTTTAAATTTGATGTTTTTACCGATTTTAGCTGCTGTGGGCTGGAAAAATGGATTTGGATTTTGGGTGTTTTTACCTATTTATATTTTATTAATCGCTTTAATTGGACAAACTGGATTTAAATTAAGTCAAAAAACTTTTAAAGTTTTATAATTTAATAAGGTTTAATAATAAAGACTTAATTATAATAAAATCGCCATTTTAAGTTTTTTCCTTTACTAATACCAATACGTATAGTGCGCTTAAATTTAGGTGTTTTGCCAGAATCAAGAATATAAAATTGATTGGAAGTAATTAAATTAATTCCATTATAAGAACGATCCAGATTAAGAGATTGACAAACTTTGCCTGGACCATTACTTAAATTTTTAATGGAAATATTTATTGCTTTAGAAGATTTTAATCGGTTTTTTAATAAAAGATTTTCACCTTCAACTGGAATGATTGAACGAATCAAAACGGCAGCAGGGAAATCTTTTGCTTCAGTGACACAATTTAGACAGTGATACATGCCATAAGTAAAATAAACATAGGCATGTCCACCTTCCCAAAACATTACTTCATTACGTTTGGTCCGTCCAATTGCCGCATGGCAAGCAGGATCATCTTTTCCAATATAACTTTCCACTTCATTAATTTCTCCAATAATAATGCCTGCTTTTGTTTCTAATACTAAATATTTTCCCAATAAATTTTCCGCTACCTGTAGGGTTGGATTTAGAAAAAATTCTTTTTTAAGACGGGGTAATTTATTTGTTATTAATTGTTTACTGACTGTTTTCATGCTGAAAATATAATTAAGAAAAGGTTATTTTCCAAGCTTAAAACAAAAAATTTGAACTTAAGATTTAAAACTGCTAACCTTACCGCAAATAATAAAATTATTATGAATCATAATTTTAGAAAACAAATTGAGGTGCTTTTAAATAAAGCAGATATTCACATTGATGGTAATCGCCCTTGGGATATTCAAATTAAAGATACTCGTACTTTTGATCGTGTTTTGAAACATGGATCTTTAGGACTTGGAGAGGCTTATATGGATGGTTGGTGGGATTGTGATAGTATTGATGGTTTTTTTGATAAATTGATGGGTGCACGATTAGATCAACAGGTTGGAGGAGATATTGGTTTTATGATAAGTGCTTTGTTTGCACGTTTAACTAATCTGCAAAATCGAGAAAGATCAAAGCATGTTGCTCATAAACATTATAATTTGGGAAATGATTTTTATGCTAGTTTTTTGGGCTCAACTATGGCTTATTCATGCGGTTACTGGAAAGATGCGGATAATTTAGATCAGGCACAATTAAATAAATTTGAATTAATTTGTAAAAAACTGCAATTACAAAAAGGTGATAAAGTCTTGGATATTGGCTGTGGGTGGGGAGGTTTGGCAAATTATATGGCAACTAAATATGGTTGCGAAGTTGTCGGAATTAATATTTCTACCGAACAAATTAAATATGCTAAAGAATTGAATAAAGGTTTACCAGTTGAGATATTAGAAACCGATTATCGTGATGTGAAAGGTGAATTTGATAAAATTGTTTCTGTTGGACAATTTGAACATGTTGGTTATAAAAATTATCGAAAATATATGGATGTTACTCAAAAGAATCTAAAAGAGGGTGGCTTGTTTTTGCTACATACCATTGGTAGTAATGATACTAATAAAATCGGAGATCCATGGTTACATAAATATATTTTTCCAAATTCCTTATTGCCTTCATGCCTACAAATTGCTGCTTCTATTGAAAATTTATTTGTTCTAGAAGATTGGCATAGTTTTGGTCCATATTATGATAAGACTTTAATGGTCTGGCATAAAAATTTTGAAGAACAGTGGGCACAACAAAAAGATAATTTTGATCAAAAGTTTTATCGTATGTTTCGTTACTATTTATTGATGTGCGCAGGAGTATTCCGTGCAAGGAATATTCAGCTCTGGCAAGTAGTTTTATCTAAAGGGGGTATCAGAGATGGGTATCAATCAATCAGATAAATACAGTTTTCTTTTAGCTGTATTTTTGCTAAAACCATGTCAATTAATTTTTTATATTCAAGAAAATGAAAAAACCTACAATTATGGCACCAGCAGGATCATTTGAATCATTAGCGGCAGCAATTAACGCAGGTTGTGACAGTGTTTATTTTGGAGTGCAACATTTGAATATGCGTTCAC
Source organism: uncultured Candidatus Peribacteria bacterium (assembly GCA_964526005.1). Taxonomy (GTDB): domain Bacteria; phylum Patescibacteriota; class Gracilibacteria; order UBA1369; family UBA1369; genus CAZGKO01. The sequence goes on along the minus strand of CAZGKO010000001.1, from coordinate 110,127 downwards.
GTGCAGCAAATAATTTTAATTTAAATGACTTAAACGAAGTGGTGAAAAAATGTAAAAAAGCTGGAGTTAAAACTTATATTACAATTAATACTCTGCTTTATGAACATGATATGAATATGATGAAAAAAATCATTGATGAAGCTAAAAAAACAGGAATTGATGCGATAATTGTTCAAGATATTGCGGCAATGCAATATGCAAAAGAAATAGGTATGAAAATGCAAGCTTCCACTCAACTTTCAATTTCTAATATTGAAAGTGTCAAATTTTTTTCTCAATTTGCCGATATAATTGTTCTGGCAAGAGAATTAGATCTGGAAATGATTAGTAATATTTGTCGCATAATAAAAGAAAAAAATTTGACAGGTCCATCAGGAGATTTAGTTAAAATTGAAACGTTTATTCATGGAGCTTTGTGCGTAGCACAAAGCGGGCGGTGTCAAATGAGTTTGATCTCTCATAATACTTCTGCTCAACGTGGGGCATGTCTGCAGGAATGTCGTAAACAATATAAAATTATTGATGAAGAAACTGGAACTGAACTCAGATTGGAAGATGCTTATATTCTAAGTCCAAAAGATCTATGTGTACTTCCTTTTCTAAATAAATTGGTAGATGCTGGAATTGATGTTTTTAAAATTGAAGGTAGAGGAAGATCTCCAGAATATGTTGATGCTGTTGTGCGAGTTTATCGAGAAGCGGTTGATTCAATTGCCAATGGAACTTTTAATCAAAAAATCATTGATAACGGAATGAAAAAGTTGAAGAAGGTTTATAATCGAGGATTTTCAGAAGGTTATTATTTAGGTAAACTTCTTCCAGATTGGAGTGGTGTTCCAAATAGTCAGGCAACCGAAGAGAAAGCACATCTCGGAGTGGTACAACATTATTTCCCAAAAACTAGAATTGCTGAAATTAAACTTTTGAGTAGTAATTTAAGTGTTGGTGATAAATTATTAATTACTGGTCGAACAACAGGAGTTACTCATGGAGTGGTTAAACAAATAGTAATTGAAAATCAATTTGTTAAAAATGCCGCTAAACGGGAAATTATTACTATTCCATGGAAAGAAAAAATTAGGGAAAATGATCAAGTTTATATTGTAAAAGAACGGATTTTATCATGAAGGGGAAAAAGATCATCCATTACAGAAAAAATTGTATTGGCTGTAATGCCTGTGTTTTAATAGCTCCTTATACATGGATGATTAATGAAACTGATGGTAAATCATCTCTGATTCAGGGGATTAAAAAAGGAGAGGTAATAATCGCTCCCCTTTTGGATCATGAAATTGAAGATAATCAAAAAGCAATAGAAGCTTGTCCAATGAAAATTATTAAGATAGAATGAATGACATTTTGTTTATATAAATAAATACTTATGTCAAAATTATTAAGATTACCAATTTCGGAAGAGAATTTCGATCGGGAACAGTTGAAAATTTTTCAAGAGTATCAAAGACAAAATCCGGAGTTTTCAATTCCTCGTTCAGTTAGAGCGCAAATGGAGTTGGTTGGGATTTTTTATAATAAGGATGGAAGTGAAAAACACAATACTGAGGTGAATCAAGCCCGTCAGATTTTTATCGCTAGGATTAAAGCTTTAATCCCTCAATTACAGGAAAGTAAATTATGGCAAGTTAAGAAAGCGGTTGCAGAACAAAAAGCAGATGGTCAAGTGAAAAAAGAACCTGTAATAGTAGCAGCTGGTAATCAAGAATTTCAAGAATCTTCAATTAATTTATTTAAATCCCTACAAAAAATATTTACCGCTGAAACTGAGCGTTTAACAATATCAAATAAGCAAAGCTGGGAACTGGGCAATGATTATTCGGGAATTATTATTGATACGGTAAAATTAAATAGAAAAAAACTGGAAAATATGGAATTAGAAGATTTTATTCCTCCAAAAAGAACCCGTCGTGAAAAACAACTAGAATATTTTGAAAAAGCAATTCCACAAGTGAAGGAGGCTTTAAAAGATTTGGAACCATTTGTAATTATTGATACTAATACTGGGAAATATCAAAGACATCATAATTATAAAAATGCCCGTTTACTGAGGATTGGCACTGGAAATGTAACTGGAAATAGGAATCATTTGGCGGGATATATTTTAGGGATGCAAAATAATAATGGTATAGAAAATTGTTATATTTCGACGATACATGATGCCAAAAGAAGAATTGATGAAATTGATAAAAATTATAATCAAGAAGTTCAATTGCTAATGGAAATTAAAAGAACTATGAGTGATATTGATGAATTAATTTCTAAAAATTGGCAATTGGCAAAAACAATGCTTCCTGATTTAAAAAAGGAATTATTAGAAATTATTGGTAAATTGAGTTTTGTTTCAGATAAAAATAAAGTGAGATTAAAAGAAAAAATTATTAAAGCTTTAGATTTTTCAACCTTAACAACTTTAAAAGAAAAATATGGTGTAAAAAAAGATGGAACTCGCGGAGTGATTAGGAAAAGACAACAACGTCGGGTTTTAAACCCAGGAGCAACCAGAGCGAAATGGGCGGGTTTTGATAAAGATATTGCTCTACGTTTGGGGAAAATTAAAAGGATAGCACCTTATTTAACTGTTGATAAAATTCAATTACAAGAATCAATTTCCAATCAACAAATTTTGTTTAATCAGCTTTTTAAGCAATTAAGTTATAAATCAGACCGATTTAAATTAATGAATTATAGACAGAGTTTGACTCCTCCAGAAGTAAAAATATTAATAGAAAAATTAAAATTAGTAGCAACAAATTTTGAGACCGATGAACGGGAAAATCCAAATGCAGTGCAATTTTTTGAACCATATTTAAGTTTAGCTGAAAGAATTTCTAAACATGCTAAAAAAACTATTGAATCATTGTCCACTGCGACTACCGTTGATGATAAAAAAGAAGTAGCTAAGGAATTTATCAAGATTTATTCAATGGCGGCGGCAGCTCAAATATATATGTCTTTTCAGATAATGCATGATGATTTAGTAGGAGGGAAAACCCCTTATTTCAATGGGATTAGAAGACAGGTGGATGAATTAAAGAAAGGAAATTTGTCTAAACCATTTGGTAGTAAAGATATTAGAACCAATCAATATAGTAAAATGCTTATTGATCTTTGGAAATTTGCCGATGAAATTGATCAAATGGCAACGGAAGGAGCAAAAGCTGTGGTAGATAGAAATGATAAACAGACTAAAAAAATATGTGAAGAAATGAAGAAAAGTCTGAGAACCAATTTGAAGATTTGGAATACATTTCATTGAATGATAGTGTGAATCACTGAATTTTTAAAAAATTCAAGGGGAGATATTTGACAATTTTAGGTTTGCCGGTTTAGATTATTTTTGTCTTTAAATAAAATTCTATGAGTAAAATTGTCATTTTCGATGATATACACCCCGAAGATAATGCTATGTTGCAGGCTTTATATAGCCGTTCTCCGCAATCTGTAATGAAGCATGTTGAAAAAGTTAAAGAAGTGGGGTCCGGGAATTTTATGGAAAAATTTTATGTTGGTTACGGACATCACTCCATTGCAGATTGCGGTTCCACTACAATTTTTATTGAAAATGTGAGTATGCTTGCCGCCAAAGCAATTCAAGATTGGCCGCTTTACAGCGGACAAGAAGCTTCAACCCGTTATCTAGATTATTCCCAACAGAAAATAGTAAATCCTGAGGAAAGTGGTGAAGCGGCTGCCATTCAAGAGAAATGGATGGAATTTTATAATCAAGCAGGGGAATCTTTAATAGAAGATTTAAAAAAACGTTACCCGATTAAAAAAGGAGAAAATGAGAACGTTTATAAAAAGGCAATTCAAGCTCGTTCTTTTGATATTTTACGTGGATTTCTGCCGGCAGGAACAACTACTTTTCTTTCTTGGCATACAAATTTAAGACAAGCTTATGATAAATTGACAATTTTACGTCATCATCCCCTTCCAGAAATTAGAAAAATAGCTCTGGAAATTCTTCAGGCATTAATGGGAAAATATCCACATTCATTTTCTCATAAAACTTATTCAGATCAAGAAGCTTATAATAGCCTATGGTCTGATGAATTTACTTATTTTCTTCCTGATAATCATCCTGAATTTGAATTAGAAAGTAATATTGATTTAGATGGATTGGAAAAATTTCAGGAAATTTTAGCAAAACGTCCTGCTAAAACAAATTTACCGAATTTTTTGGGGATGTTTGGTCAATTTACTTTTAAATTTTTATTAGATTTTGGTTCTTATCGCGATATACAAAGACATCGTAATGGAGAAATTTTGATGCCTTTGTTATCTACAAAATATGGGTTCCAGCAATGGTATTTGGAGCAACTTCCGCAAGAAATGCGTGAAAAGGCTTTGGAATTAATTGAGGAACAGACCAAACGAATTAATGATTTGCAGGTCTCTGATTTTGAAAAACAATATTATCTTGCAATGGGATTTAATGTTCCAATTACAGCGACATTTAAGCTTCCCGCAGCAATTTATGTGGCGGAGTTAAGAAGTGGAAAAAACGTTCATCCAACTTTGCGGGTGCAGGCGCAAAAAATGGGACTTGCGCTGCGGGAAGCCGTACCTAATTTAAAAGTTCATATTGATGAAGATTTAGATGATTGGGATATTCGCAGGGGATCTCAAGATATTATTCAAAAAACTGAACACGAAAAGTCTATCATGGGGGTAAAACATGATGTTATTCAAAATAGAGATAAGATCAAAAAATAATGCAAAAAGCTGAAGAACTGGGATTATTATAAGTTCATAAGAGTTATTTAGATGTAAAATGTGATTGAATTTTTCAGGAAAACTGCTATATTTTCACCGTTCTTTTAAATACTTGACTGACTTTTTTAACAATAATGCGGTATTAGTACAATGGTAGTACGCCACCTTGCCATGGTAGAGACACGGGTTCGATTCCCGTATACCGCTCCAAATGAGAAATTGCGAAAATAAGATAGTATATAGATTTGAAAAATATAATTAAAAAGTCTAATATAAATGGGTGAAATCGCAATTATCAGTGAGCGAAATCGTAATTTTATGAATGAAAATCCAAAAATTTCAGTACTTATTCTGGATTATTTAAAAAGTACAAGAGTTGTAGAAAATGTAAAATTACTCCAGAAACAAAATATATTTGAAGATATGGAAATTATCGTTGTAGATAATTCCTGTAATAAGACTAATCGAAAAAAACTAGAAACACTGACACATTTTACTAATGTTCAACTGATTTTTAATGAGAAGAATCTGGGATATACGCAAGCTTATAATAAAGTAGCAGCTTTGGCAAAAGGAGAAATGCTTTTTATTGTGAATCCAGATATTTTAGTTAGAGATGTTGATGTGTTAGAAAAAATGTATAAATATTTGATGGAAAATTCAGATATTGCTATATTAGGACCTAAAGAAATAAATGAAGATGGAACTGTCGCGATGACAGTTCGTGCTTTTCCTAAATTCTATATTCAGGTGGCACGACGTACTTTTTTACGAAAATTACCTTTTTTAAAGCAAAAGGTGATTTATGACGAAATGCAACATTTGAATTATGAAGAAATACAAGAGGTGGACTGGTTACAATCTTCTTTTGTAGCTGTTAGAAAAGATTTTTGGGATGATGTGAATGGATTTAATGAAAATTATTTTTTATTTATGTCTGATCCTGAACTATGTTGGGCAGCATGGCATAAAGGCAAAAAAGTTGTTTATTATCCTGAAGTAGTAGTTTATGCAGATGGAATTAGAGTAAGTTCTGGTGGATTTTTTGCATTTTTTAAGAAGTGGACTATGCGACAACATGTGATGGATTCAATGAAATATCGTTGGAAACATCTTTTTCAAAAAAACCCTCGTTTAAAAAACTCCCTCCGCCGAGGCGGAGGGGCCTAAATCTCACCTGCTGATGAGTTTTCGAATAAAAAATTAGTTGAAGACTCCAGCTTGTTTTTGTTTTTGTTTTTGGCGCGTTAAACGCATTAAGAGATCTAAGTGGATTGACCTATCCTTTGTCTTTGCCTGACTTTGGTTGATTGTTTCCAGACCGACCAAGGTCCATCCGTTGAGTGTGACTTGTAGAAACTATAAAAGTTAATCAAATTACCGGATTATTTTAAGCGGAGTTTGGCTTGGTCAGAGCTAAATCCATTGTCGAGCAAAGATTGAAGGAAGTAAAAGTGTTCTAGGGCGTTGATACTCCTAAAAATTTTTATAGAAGGCAACCATTTTTACTCCCTCTCAATCTCTACTAGATGTATAAATAAATAAAATTGTTTATTTGAGACATCAGCACTAATTTGTAAAGATCGATATGTGTTTTTGTTTTTTGATTTCGAGATTAAGTTAATGGATGTATTTTTATTTTTTGTTTTTCCAAACTTCTGAAATCTTGTTATTATATCAAGTATTGTTTTTTTTGCAAATTTTACCTATAGACACATGTTAGAATGTATGTTATATATAATCTATAACTTATAAATATAATAGAAAAATGCATAAAATAGAAGGGCGAGAAACTAAAAATGTAGGATTAAATGACTGGGAAATTGCTGAAGATTATCTGGTTTATTGGGAAAAGTCACCTATTAATGAACAAAAACCTCAGGCTTTAACTATTAAAAAAATTAAAAGTGGCGAAATCTATACATTAAGATTGAATCTTAATGGTGATTTATCATATTTGAAAGGTAAAAATAGTAAACTATTCCCCAATTCAATCAGAAGTGATTTTGAATTAACGGATGAAACAAGGGATATTTTAACTGATTTTAAATGTAAAAAAGAAACTGAGGAATCAGTTAAGTGTAATAACCAAAGTGCGAATCTAATGAAACCGATTAGAAATATTTTTGCTGCACTATCTGCTTCGTTAGAAGCAAATTTACCTGTCCCAGGTGTGCCCGATTTGGAATTACCAACCAAGAAAATTAAATTGCCGCATATTCACATTAAATATAAAGGCACCTCATTTGCAGAAAATGCTGAAGATTGTTATCAAGTAATTGTTAACCAACTTTTACATAATGACCATAAATTGGAAGAATATAAAAAACAGAATTTTACTCAAATAGTCTTAGAATTATATTCTAAAAGTACTGATAAATTTTATGAGAAATTAAATAAATATTTATCTAGTTTAGCACGTAATAGAAAAGATTTTTGCTTTACATTAAAATTATTGGACTCAAAAAACCTAGTGGTTTTAGCGTGGTATAATTTATATCCAGATAGAGATAATGAGTGTTTATATCTTAGTGAAGATGTATTGGAAACCCTAAACTATGAGGATTAAGCTGGTATTATATATGATGATAGTGTGAATAAATTTATGAGGAGGTTTTAGTTGATTCAAGTATTAAGAATTCAAAATCTATATTATTTTCATAAAGAGTTTCGCTTGCTGAGACAATTTCAAATTCCTCTGGAATTTGATCTGGAAAAAATGTATCACAATTAAAATTTTTCTCTATTTTAGTTATATAAATCCTTTCAAGTGACGGGTGTAAAACAGTTTCTTTAAAAATTTTACCTCCTCCAATAATAAAAATTTTTTCAATTTTTGAACTGGTTGATAAAGCTTGCAAAGCTTGATCTATATCCTCAAATTGAAGCACTTCATCTGGTAAATCTAGGTCGGCTTTTGAACTTAAAACCACATTAATTCTATTAATTAGAGGTTGATTATTAGAAGTTAAAGCGCTCCATGTTTTTCTTCCCATAATGATAGCATTTTGATGGGTGGGGTTATTAGTGTTTGAGGTGATTTTTACAAAATGTGTAAGATCTTTTGGAAGTTTCCAAGGAATTTTCCCATTTTTAGCAATTCCATTTTTTTCGTCTATAGCAGCGATAATTGAAAATTTTTTCATAGGTTTAAATAGAATTTACTCTGAAAATAAACCATTTTAAATGACCAAACAAGCTTAGAATTATCTAATGGAGGAAATTTAAGAAGAGGAAAAAAGGGAGGAATAAATTGTTTTAGATAGAGGAGCTTGATGTAGAGGTAGAAGCCCCTGAGCTTGTAGTTC
>CAZGKO010000001.1:95012-101988 GCA_964526005.1 uncultured Candidatus Peribacteria bacterium | reverse complement strand
CAGTTGTTCCAGTTGTTCCAGTTGTTCCAGTTGTTCCAGTTGTTCCAGTTGTTCCAGTTGTTCCGCTTGTTCCAGTTGTTCCACTTGTCACATTGCCTGATGAGCTCTTGTCGATAACTATGTTGTTTTTAATAGATTGTTTTGGATTTTGTACATGTGTAGTAGGCATAGCAGCTAAAGCTGCTGCTGCATAAGCATTTAAAGCTTTCTCTTTGAGATTTAGAGCATTAGTTACAATAACTTGAAATGCTTTTCGATTAGTATCTAAGGCTGTTTTAAGATCTGTTCTAGCTTGATTACGAGCATTATTTTGAGTTAAACGAGTGGAAGAAAGAGCCTTTTGATAAATTTGCCAAGAAGATTGTTCTTGTTTTAAAGATATTTTTGAGTTGATACAAACAATTTTATTATAAGTGCTTAGTGCCTGATTTGTGGCATTTTGTCGGTTAGTATTGAATGTGTTTAACTGATTACGATAATCCTGTAAAGAAGCTTTATCTTGGTCAACTCTGTTATTTAACGCTATTTTCACTGTATCATTAAAATTTGTATAAATTTTAAAAAGTTCTGGATGATTTGCAAATCTTGTTACTAAAGCGGCAATTTGTTTGGTAATGCTATCTGCACGTACCTTATTCAAATTAGCCACACTTTCTGCAAGTTTATTTAATAGCTGTGTTCGGTGAGAATTTAATGGGATAATGGGATTTATTTGATTACTGGAAGAAATGGTTCTATTGCAAATCATTTTATAAGGGTCAATTCTGGTAAATTTAGTTGTATGAAATAAGTTTTGAAATATTGAGTTTCCCTTCCTAACATTATTAGTAGTAATTTTATCTTGTGCTAAAGCACCGGTGGTAACTCCAACGATACTTATTACAAGTAAACTCAAAATGGCTACTTTTTTGATTTTCATTTTTATCTTTGTTAATTATTTTTCTTCCTACATATCATAACATGGTTTCTCTATTTTTGCAATAATGTGGTTTTGTAATCTAATTAAATATTATAGCTGGTTCCACGCTCTTGTGGAATATCAACCGCTGTGATTCCATTTTCTGCTAGAAATTCTTTTAAACTTGCACTTTGTGTTTTTTCACCATGAACTAAAAAAATTCTTTTCAATTTTTTTATATTGGAAACGTAATCAAGTAAATCACTTCTATCTGCATGACCAGAAAAAGCATTCATCACTGCCACTTCGGCACGAAGAGGATATTCTTCATCAAAAATTTTTATAACTGGCTGTTTCTCTAAAATCTTTCGACCTAAAGTGTTCGCAGCCATATACCCAACAATTAATACTAAATTTCGAGGATCCTCAATATTATTTTTAAGATGATGTAAAATCCTTCCATTTTCACACATTCCGGAAGAAGATATAATAATAGCTGGACCGTTTAAACTATTTAAAGCTTTGGACTCGTCTACCGAATGAGTATATTGCAGGCGTCCAAAACCAAAAGGATTTTTTCGATTATTAATAAATTCTTTAAATACAGCAGAATCAAAACACTCTGGGTGACTCATAAATACATCAGAAATATTTACAGATAGAGGACTATCCACAAAAACCGGCAGATCGGGGATTTCTTCGTTTTGCCAAAGAACGTTAAGGTGATAGATAATTTCTTGAGTTCTCTCTACCGAAAAAGCAGGAATAATAATTTTTCCTCCCCGATTTGCAACCCTGTTAATAATCTCTCGTAACTTCCCTCTGGCATCAAACATTGACTCGTGGAAACGATTTCCATAAGTAGATTCCATTATTAAATTTTTGGTAGGCGGCATTGATGTAGGGTCTTTCAAAATAGGTAATCCTTTACGTCCAAGGTCTCCAGTAAAACCTAAAGTCGTACGTTTTTTTGTTTTTTTATCTTGAATTATGAGATGAATTATTGCTGAACCAAGAATGTGTCCCGCATTATAAAATGAGCAAACAACACCATCAGTAACTACAAATGCCCTTTCATATCCAATACCATAGAATTGGCAAAGAGCATGTTTGGCATCTTCAGAATCATAAAGTGGGCGTATTGTACCAGGTAAATGTTTACGTTTTCTTTTTTTATTAAGATATTCAGCATCTTTTTCCTGAATGAATGCACTATCTAGTAACATATAATTACATAAATCCCGAGATGCAAAAGTTGAATAAATTGGTCCTGTATAACCTTTTTTCACCAATAAAGGCAAACCTCCCGAATGATCAATATGGGCATGAGATAAAATTACCGCATCAATAGTTTTTGGATCAAAACCGAAATCTTTATTTTTTTTCTCCGTCTCTTTTCGTCTTCCTTGAAACATTCCACAATCAAGCAAAATCTTTTTCCCGTTAACTTCCAGAAGATGGCGTGAACCAGTCACTTCACCTGCTGCTCCCCAAAAAGTAATTTTCATTTTTTCTTTTTATGTTTCTAATTATTATACTACTTTTCTAGTAGATTAGCGAGACCCTATATTATATAGCTTTATATAATGATGATTATTTACAAAGTGCAGTGAAAAATTCGCCTTGTAATAAGAAATGATTTGCTACAAGGTTTAATTTTCCTCGAAATATCGCACTATTTATTGCAGTAATTGTTACTTTAGAGTTGGAATTTAAATTGATTTTTTCTTCCCCCTTGTCCGTTAATTTTGTTAAAGCTAATTTTGTATAATCACTACCTTGTGCGAAGGCTTTTCCATTATTGGTTTCAATAGTCAGCTTATAAATAGTTTGTGTATTGGAAACGGTAGTGACAGGGTTTACACATGAATAAATAGGATTATCGGTTAGAGTTAACTCAATTTTAGATTTATTTTTATTTAAATAATTAGAGGTTTGGCTGCGTAACTGAAAATCTTTTTGGAGCGTATCAGTTTGTAATTTTAAAGTAGGTACGATTATCTGCGCCGTTTTTTGGGCTTTAGTATTCTTATTAGGTAAAGTATTTGATGATGTGTTGATCTGGCATCCAGCGAGGAACAGAGCGGTAATTGTAAATCCTAAAATAATTAATTTTTTCATTCTTATTTAAATATAAAATATCCGTTGTATGTTAAACTAAATTGCCACTTGATTTCAAATTGAATCTGAAGTATTTAAAACTATTTGACCTTGCAGTATTTGTTGTTTGATGTTGTTGTTATAGCGCCAATAAGTAACAAGTTTGTTCAAAAAAGCTTTTTTCTCATTCTGATTCATTAATTGGGGTTGAGATTTAATGATTTTCACTGGAAACAAACTTACTTTGATTTGAGATGGTCGAATAACAAGATTTACCGTTAATCCTTCTTGAGTATCAGTGGAAAAATACTGATCAAAGATAAAATTTCCTAAAGAATAAAATATTGGATGATGTTTATAAATCTCAAAACTTTGTACAACATTAGAGTGCATACCAATAATTGCAATTACTCCTTGATCAATCAATTGATGAGCAAACGTAATCTGTGAATCTTGTGGAGTGTGTTGATATTCAACTCCCCAATGAATAAAAACAATTGGTTGATAACCGTCGATAATTAATTTTGAAATTAATGTTGATAATGCCTTTTTTTTAGATTGATCCAGTTTGAAATTAGTATCATTTAACCCTAAAAAAGCAATTTTTTCGCCATTAATTAAAGTTTTATATGTGGTTAAATTATCAATATTTTTAGCATCACCAAAAACATTAATTCCCTGTTGATTCAAATAAATCTTCGTATCATTAAAACCATTCTGTCCCATATCATAAGCGTGATTATTGGCTCGTCCAAGTAAATCAAATGAATACTTTTTTAATAAAGGAGCAATATCTGGAAGAAAATGAAAAGTAATTGATTTGCTTGTGTAGACGGTTTTGGTAGTGATGGGACCTTCTAAATTCGCAATTAAGAGATTATTGAATTTGAGATAAGATGGGTCTATTTTGGAAAAAGGATAATCTAAACTTTTTCGATTCATATAAGTACGAACTAATCGACCGAGCATAATATCTCCCATAAATGTGAGTGAAACCTGAGGAGTGGTTAAACGATCCCCGTTTGTAAAATATTTTAAGATAAATTGATGATTCTCTGAATTTAAAGCGGGAAGTGTACGTAAGTCATGATGATCTTTATTTAATTGATAAAATGCCTTAATCAATTCCACACTATTAAAAGGAAGATTAGATAAGGATTTTTTAGTTAAATTATCAAAAGCTATTCTAAAATATTCAGTTTGGAGCTTTTCTAAAACAGGATCGCTATGATTGAATAATAAAGAAGTTGGTAAAATTAATAATGTATTATCAGAAAATTGATTAATAGTTTTAGTATAGATTGTTGCTTCGGAATCGGTGGAATTAAAATTAATTATATGAGATTTGGTTTTGGGAAAATATTTTTGTAATTTGGTGGAAAGCTGAGTTTGTGAGAGTGGGAAAAAGTGATTATTATTGAGAATAATCACTTGTTTATAAGTTTGATTGTTTTTTAAATTTTGGAACAATGTGTCCAAAGCCAGATTAACTTGTATAGGGCTAGGCTGCTGATCTTTAAAAATTAATATAGCTGATCTGACTTGGCGGGAGGTTTGATAAAACTGTGGAACTTGATTGATAGATGTTTGACTGAGAGAGTTTTGTGCAAGACCAAAATGATTAATTAATGCAAATGCCAATAAAAAAGATAATATCGAGAAAGAGATGATTGTTTTTTTCATTAATAATGATAGGTTTTATTTTGAATAATGGTAAAAGCCCTATAAAGCTGTTTAAATAATAATGGACGTATCATTTCATGAGTAAAGGTAAATTCAGAAAAAGAAAGAATTAAATTCGCTTTTTGTTTAACCCGTGAATCAAGCCCAAATGTCCCACCAACAACAAAAGTTAAATGGCTGTCACCTTGTGTGATAATTTGATTTATCTTTTGAGCAAAATTAATGGAAGTAAATTGTTTCCCTTTTTCATCCAGAATAATTAAATAAGTTTTATCTAAAATATTTTCTAAAATTAATTTTGCCTCTTTGATTTTAATATTAGCTACATTATTTAATTGTGTTTGTGATTTCAAAATGTGAATTGTGATTTGGGCAAAAGGAGAAAGACGTTTTAAATATTCTTGTTCTACTTTTTTAATCCAAGATTCTTTAGTTTTACCAATTAAAATGACCGAAATTTTTAGCATATTGATTTGAGATGATACTGGGTTTATAGTACGCAAGGATTTAATTTATTAAAAGATGGCATCAGAATTTTCATTTGACATTGTAGCAGCATTTAATTTGCAGGAAGTAAGAAATGCCTATGACCAAACTAAAAGAGAATTAACAAATCGCTATGATTTTAAAGATGTATTTTGGGAATTAGTATTGAAAGATGAATCAATTGAAATTGTTGCGGCAGGAGAAATGAAAGTGAAAGCTGTTTTTGATATTTTATTACAGAAAATAATCAATCGAAAACTTTCTCCGAAAATTTTAGATAAGAGCGAGCCGGAGGCGAGCGGGGGGATGAATCAGAAAATAATAGTTAAACTTGTGAAAGCTCTGACGCAGGAACAATGTAAGGTCATTTCTAAAATGATTAAAGATAATTTCCCAAAGGTAAAAAGCTCTATTCAGGGATTGGTAGTGCGCTGCAGTTCTAAAAATAAAGATGATTTGCAGGCTGTAATGAATTTTATTCGGCAAAAAGAAGATAAAATTGGAATGCCAGTTGATTTTGAAAATTACCGATAAACTTTTAGCCATGCGATCGCCTGCTTTTTGGTTTTTACTTTTTTTTCTAATTGGGCTTCGATTAGAGCAGTTTTAATTTCGCTTAATTTGGGTGAAGGGGGTAAATTCAATATTTCCATTATTTCATTCCCGTTTAAAAACGGCTTTGGTATTTTTTTAATTTTGGCTTTTAGATGCAGATAAATTTTTTTAATTTTTTGATAAAGATTTAAATCTGTTGGAATAGTTCCTCTGGCATCAGCTTCCATCACTTGCAAAAGGTTTCCAAATTCAGGATTTAAAAACCAATGAATCTTACGAATATCATTCATTTCTATAAGTGGAATCATCATCATATGATATTCAATACACCATAAAATATTTTGATGAAGTTGATTTGGAAATTTTAATCTTTTTAAAATTTTATCGGCAATTTTTTTGGATTTTTCAGCATGGCTGTCAAAACGGATACGTTCAGCCATTTTATAAGTTTCAGGTTTACCGATATCATGTAAAAGGGTAGCCCAACGTACAACTAAATTTGCCTCTGGATTTAAACTGTCCAGTGCGCGCATGGCATGAGTCCAAACATCACCTTCTTGATGATATTGCGGAGGTTGTGCAACACCTCGCATCTCTTCTAATTCAGGTAAAATAATTTGTAAAATCCCTAAATGACTCATGTCTTCAAAAGACATTGAGGGTGATGTTTTATCTAAAATCATTTTATTCAGTTCATCACGAACCCTTTCATTGGAAACTTTGTGAATAATAAGTGGGGTATTTTTTTTTAAGGACTGATAAGTTTCTGGTTCATATTGAAAATCAAATTGATTTTTAAAACGTACAGCTCTTAATAAACGTAAATGATCTTCCAAAATTCTTTGATGAGGATCACCAATAAAACGGATAACATTTTCTTTTAAATCCTGCTGACCTTCAACATAATCAAATACCTTATCTTTAATAGGGTCATAAAACATTCCATTGATAGTGAAATCACGTCTAAGAGCATCTTTCTCCGCATCGGAAAAAATCACATAATCAGGACGGCGACCATCGGAATATCCGCTGTCAGAACGGAAAGTGGCAACTTCATAATGATGCCCGTGTTGAACAACTAAAATTATGCCGAATTTTTTTCCAATTGGCACGGTGTGTTCAAACATTTCTTCAATCTGCTCCGGTTTGGCAGATGTAACAATATCAAAATCCTTTGGCTGAATATTTAATAAAATATCACGAACACACCCTCCGGCAAAATACCCTTCAAAGCCGGCTTTCTGGAGCGTTTTA
>CAZGKO010000001.1:77188-95002 GCA_964526005.1 uncultured Candidatus Peribacteria bacterium | reverse complement strand
CTCTCATTTTACAATTTTATTTTAAGCTATTTTATTGTAGCATATGGCAAAGTTTTTGGTAAATCGAGTAAATGAAAATTTTAGCAATTGAAAGTTCCTGTGACGAGACCTCTGCTGCCGTAGTTGAAAATGGGGTAAAAGTTTTATCTTGTGAAATTTTTTCTCAAATTGATTTGCATGCTAAAACCGGTGGTGTTGTGCCGGAAGTGGCCGCGCGTGAACATGTTTTAAAAATAGTGCCAGTGATAGAAAAGGCTTTGGAACAAGCCGGAACTAATCAAGATGAAATAGAAGCTATTGCGGTGACGCGCGGTCCCGGGCTGCTGAGTTCATTGATTGTTGGGTTTGCTGCGGCACAAACTTTGGCATGGCTATGGAATAAACCTTTAATACCAGTGCATCATGTAGCTGGACATATTTATTCAAATTGGCTTGGTCTCGCCCCTGATGATACGATTCAATTTCCGATTATGGTATTGACGGTTTCGGGCGGTCATAACGACTTAGTTTTGATGCGAGACCATTTAAATTTCCAATTAATTGGAGAAACTCTTGATGATTCAGCGGGAGAAGCTTTTGATAAAGTAGCTCGAATGTTAAGGTTGGGTTATCCTGGTGGTCCAATTATTTCTAAAATGGCTTTAAATGGGAATCCTTCCGCATATAATTTGCCTAGGGCAATGTTAAAAAGTAAGGATTATAATTTTAGTTTTTCAGGTTTAAAAACTGCTGTCTTAAATATTATAGAAGCGGAACTAGAAAATTCCAGTGAATTAAATGAACAATTTAAAAAAGATTTAGCTGCTAGTTTTCAGGAATGTGTTACCGATATTTTAAGTACTAAATTAATTATGGCAGCAAAAGAATATCAAATTTCTGAGATTCATTTGGCCGGTGGGGTTTCAGCAAATATATCTTTACGTGAAAAAGTAACTGCTAAAATAGAAAAACAGAAAATAAAATTGAGATATGCTGATAAAATCATTTACTGCACAGATAATTCCGCTATGATTGGAGCGGCAGGATATTTTTATTTTCAAGACAATTCAAATCGGTATAATAATTTTGATACACTAAGTTTGCCGAATCCTAATCTAAACCTATATCAAATATTAAAATGAAAAATAAAAAAACTATTTATTTTGCCATTTTTCTGATTATTGGTATTGGATTATTTGCTGGTGTCATTTGGGAATCTGGTATTGGTAATATTATACATACTCTTTTACGATTTTCTTTATGGAAATTCTTTTTCTTGGTTTCAATTTCAATTTTTAATTTCTGGTTATTCAGTAAACGTTGGGAAGTAATAGTTAAGGTTCTTTATCCTGAAAAGAAAATTCCTAGCTCTGCTTTTTTTCTAGATCGTTTGGCAGGCTATGCAATTAGTTATGTAACCCCATCCGCTCAATTAGGTGGAGAACCACTGAGGATTATGATGTTACAGGAAGAAGGAGTACCAAAAAATCTAGCTACTTCCTCCACAATAATTGATAAAGCTCTGGAGATTTCCACTTTAATAATATTTATTTCTTTAGGGGTTTTTATTGCATCTTTTGACCCTTCATTTAATTTTGACACAAAATTAATTATGATTGCCATTATGGTTTTGCTGTTATTGCTGGTTGCATGGTTTCTTTATGCCACTTTAAAACAAATTGGCTTTTTCACATCTATTATTAAACTTCTTCATTTAAAAAGATTTAAAAGTCTGGAAAATCTGGAAAATAAAATGTTTGCGTTTGAAACGGAAATGAATACTTTTTATCAAAAAAATCCCTGGACTGTTATAAAATTATTATTTCTGAATTTGTTAATGATAAGTTTTATGTTGTTTGAGCACTTTATTACTGCTTATTTTCTTGGAGTTAGACTGACTTTTGTACAAACTTTCTTAATTTCCACTATTCCTTATATTGCTTATTTAATGCCTATTCCCGGTGGGTTGGGGATTTTGGAAAGTGGGACAGCAACTATTTTTCTTATACTTGGGGTAAATATTAATGCTTTTGTTTTTATATTTATTTTAAGAATGAGAGATTTTGTATTTGTAATTTTAGGATTTATAAGGGGATATCAGAAAGGATTTAAAATTTTGAAAAAAGAATTTAAAAAGGATTATAAAAGATAAAGTGTTAAATGAGGTATTATCTTAAAAATTCCACTGGAAACCGAATGAAAGAGGGGGGGGGGGTATTTTTTAAAACTCCTTATTTAATAATTTTCAAAACAGTCCTTCTTCTTTAAAGAGAGTGCCAATCACTTCTTCAATAAACGGAATGATGTCTCCCTCTTGGTCTATAAATACACGCTTATTGTTTTCAAGCTCTACTTTCGCTTTGCCTTTGGAATAGCTCCGTGCATCTTTATACTCCCCAGGCATTCTCTTTCCCTCTTGATCTATAAATGCATACTTATTGTTTTCAAGCTTTACTTTCGCTTTGCCTTCGGAATATCTCCATGCATTTTTATACTCCCCAGGCATTCTCTTTCCCTCTTGGTCTATAAATACATACTTATTGTTTTCAAGCTGTACTAGCGCTCTGCCTTCGGAATATTTATCTACATATTTATACTCCCCAGGCATTCTCTTTCCCTCTTGGTCTATAAATGCCCACTTATTGTTTTCAAGCTCTACTCGCGCTTTGCCTTCGGAATAGTCATATGCATATTCATACTCCCCAGGCATTCTCTCTCCCTCTTGATCTATAAATGCCCACTTATTGTTTTCAAGCTGTACTTTCGCTTTGCCTTCGAAATATCCACTTGCATCTTTATACTCCCCAGGCATTTTCTTCCCCTCTTGGTCTATAAATGCAAACTTAAAGTTTTCAAGCTGTATTTGCGCTTTGCCTCCGGAATAGCTATATGCATATTTATACTCCCCAGGCATTCTCTTTCCCTCTTGATCTATAAATACCCACTTATGGTTTTCAAACTGTACTCGCGCTTTGCCTTCGAAATAGCTATCTATATATGCATACTCCAAAGGCAATTTCTTTCCCTCTTGATCTCTAAATACATACTTATGGTTTTCAAGCAATATTTGCGCTTTGCCTTCGGGATATCTACATGGATATTCATACTCCTCAGATATTCTCTCTCCATCTTGGTCTATAAATACCCACTTATTGTTTTCAAGCTGTACTAGCGCTCTGCCTTCGGAATAGCTCCATGCATATTTATACTCCCCAGGCATTTTCTTTCCCTCTTGGTCTATAAATGCCCACTTATTGTTTTCAAGCCGTACTAGTGATTTGCCTTCAATTAGTCCGTAAATATACTTGAATTTGTGTGCAAATTTTTTGTAAAGTTCTTGTGTGCCTTGCGCATTGTACTTTTCCGAATCTTTCTGGTTATCATGCTCTTTGGATTGTTCTGTTACTTCAATTAGCTTATTAGAATCTCCTTCCGCAGATGCACTTTTAAGTGCATCGCGATGCATATTTTCTTTTAAAGCATATTCGTGCATATCTCCATAGAATTTGTCATATCTTTCTTGCGCATGAGTTAATTCCGTGTGTGCGTATGTAGCTCTGTTAGTTGCTGTTTGTACCTGCTTCGTAAGTTCAATAATCTCGCGCGGGTCTATATGTTCGCTCGTCTCTGCTTTGGTAATCTGTTCTTGCAATTCGGAGATTATGCCCTCCTGTTCTGTTATAGAATCTCTCGCACTAGCAACTTTCTGTCCTTCTTTTTGAAACGCTTCTTTTCCAAATTTATACATATTTTTGTTATTTTATGATTATATATTATTAGCTTTGTCTACTAATATAGACTGCTTTTTGGGGATATGTCAATCCCACCCCACTATGGGGCTCCTCTAACAGAAGATACGCAAATCCTTGTGGCTGAAAATATATGTCTTGATAGAGAATGATTTTGGGATACAATAAAGATGCCCGTTATTATTAGATAACTTTATTTGTTTGTCATGAATAATCAGGAAGAAAAAAATGTGAATACTGAGATTGAAGAAGATGAAGGGGATTTGATTGAAGGTGAAAGACAACCTCCTTTTCAAACTCCGAAAGGAGTACATGATATTCTTCCTGTAGATCATGAATATTATACCTTTATAAAAAAAATCATCCGCCATCGTTGCAGGCAAGCGGGTTTTAGAAGGATCACAACTCCCGCATTTGAATATACCGAGGTATTTAAGCGAAATCTTGGGGAAATTACTGATGTGGTGACAAAGGAAATGTATACTTTTTTAG
This sequence comes from uncultured Candidatus Peribacteria bacterium, assembly GCA_964526005.1. GTDB lineage: Bacteria > Patescibacteriota > Gracilibacteria > UBA1369 > UBA1369 > CAZGKO01. The sequence continues at coordinate 90,782 of CAZGKO010000001.1, read as the reverse complement.
ATAAAAAAGGACGTTCACTTACTTTGCGACCGGAAGGAACAGCTGGTGTTGTAAGGGCATTTATACAACATGGCATGTCTGAATCGCCTCAACCTGTAGCATTGTATTATATAGAACCATTTTTCCGCTATGAGAGACCACAAGCAGGTCGCTATCGACAATTTTGGCAGTTTGGATTTGAATTGATGGGTGAGTCTGATGCGGCTTTAGATGCCCAATCTATTTTGCTTGCTTATCGTATTTTTCAAGATTTGGGAATTGCTGATACTTTAAAATTACAATTAAATAATATTGGAGATTTAAATTCTCGTGAAATTTATGCTCAAGCTTTGAAAGATTATTTTTGTGGAAAAGAGAGGTATCTTTCCGAAGAAGATAAAATTAGACTAAAGAAAAATCCTTTAAGGATTTTAGATTCAAAGCATGAGGATACCATTATTTTAAATCAATCCGCTCCAATATTTAAAGATTTTGTTTCACCAGAAAGTGTAGCTTATCACGAAAAAGTAAAAGAATATTTAACCGATCTTGGACTTGAATTTATAGAAAATAAGAATTTAGTTAGAGGTTTTGATTATTATAATCAAACTGTATTTGAATTCTGGGATGAAAAAAAACAGGGACAAAATTCTTTAGGTGGAGGTGGGAAATTTGATGGTTTGGTTGAATTAATGGGTGGACAACCCACTCCAGCAATTGGGTTTGCGATGGGATTAGATCGTGTAATTGCTCAAATGAAAAGGAATAAAATTAGAGTGCCAAGTAAAGATTATTTGCATGTTTTTGTGGCACAACTTGGTCAAGAAGCTAAAAAAGTCTGTCTACCATTAATTGATCAATTACGTGAAAATGGTGTTAAAACAATGGGTGCGCTTGGCAAGGGTGCAATCAAGTATCAATTAAGAATTGCAGATAAATTTAAAGTTCCCTATTGTGTGTTAATTGGTTTAACCGAAGTGAGAGAAGGAAAAGCGATTATTAGAGATATGCGAGTTGGTACTCAAGTGACAGTTCCATTTGATAAAGTGGTACCAGAGATAATTAAAAGAATCGGGAAAATAGATCTGGATTATTATGATCCAAAATCCCCCGTTTAAAATTCTGTTAAGCTTTTCTGAAAATTAAAAATTGAATAAAAAAGAAAAAGTAAATTTTAGAAAACTTTTTATTGGGGTATTATTGCCTTTAATTATTTTAATTATAGTTTTAATTTTCGCTTTAAATTTTAAAAAGAAACCTCAATTATTGATAAATAATAATACTTTACAATTAACTACATGCTTAAAAAATAATAATTGGATAATGTATGGAGCGAATTCTTGCCCATATTGTCAACAACAAAAAGGGCTGTTTGGACAGGCATTTCATAATATTAATTATATTGATTGTGAATTAAATACTGAATTGTGTGAGAAAAACGGAATAAGTAAATATCCAGTTTGGGAAAAAGATGGAAAAAAATACTATGGTGTGTATACTTTAAAAGATTTGGCAGTTATAAGTGGCTGTAAATATCAATAATACAATTCAATATGGAAGAAGACAAAAAGAAAAGTAAACCAAAATCTAAAAAAACTGTAGTTAAAAAATCTAAAAAGAGTGTTTCAAAATCTACTAATGTAGTTGAACAAAAACTAAATGATATGCTTTCTGAACAATCAGATAAAACGGTCAAAACAAAAAAGAAGAAAACAGGTAAAAATATTTGGAAAAATTTTCCATGGTGGCCAGTTCTTTTTATAACCCTTTTACTTATTGTATTGTTACTGGTCCTTTATCAGGTAAGTGGAACATTTAAAAAGAATGCTAATGCTTTAATTTCTTCCATTAATGGAAATACGCAACAAACAAAACAGATAGCACAACCGAAGATTTTCGAATTACCAATTACAATTATTTATGATAAAAATAGCGCTAATCAAAAGGAATTAATTGATCGTTATATTCAAAATCTTGAATTTAATTTATCTAATACCAAAGCAAACGTGACAATGATTGATATGCATGATCCTAAAGGAAAAGCTTTATTAAAACAGATTAATGCTAAATTTGTACCGCAGTTTATTACTGATAAATCAGTACTCAATCACCCTCAATATGCTAAATTTTCCAGTGCACTTGATCAAATTGGAGATCTTTATGTATTTAAAACGGAAGGATTAGAATATCTCACTTTACCTGATGCAAAAGATGGTGTTGATATTGGTGCTCCGCTAAATAAAGCGAAAGTGACTGTAATGGAATATTTAAGTTTTAGCTGTGAATTTTGTAAAAAAGCTTCTCCAGTTGTAGATAAATTAGTTGAGAAATATAAGAAAAATGTTGCTTTTGTAATTAAAATGTTTGATCGTGGGGGACCTGATTTATTATTAGCACAAAGTGCTCTCTGTGCTAATGAACAAGGACGATTTGAAAAAATGAGCAAAGCTCTATATAGCAATCAAGACAAAATATTTACCGCTTTGCAAAATATGAAGAAAAATCCCAGAGCATTAGAGGATGAATTACGTACGATTGCTCGAAGTGCCAAAGTTAATTCTCGTAGAATGTTTGAATGTATTAATACTAATAAATATGCGGATATTGTAAAAAAACAAACTAAAGAAGGTATTGACTTTGGAGTAATTGGTACACCAACATTCTTCATTGGAAATGAATATATTGGAGGCTATATCAATGAAGCCGCTATGGATCAAAAAATTCAAAATGAATTAGCCAAGAAGACTAATTAATAATGAAAAATAAACTAAAGTTTACAATTATTGTTGTTCTAATTCTATTGGGACAAATGAGTCTGGTTTTTGCGCAATCCGCTTCGGCATCATTTAGTGATGTAAAACCTGATAACTCACATTTCACGGCAATTGAATTTTTGAAAAGCAAAGGGATTGTTAAGGGATATAGTGATGGCACTTTTAAACCAAATCAAACTATTAATCGTGCAGAAGCTGTAAAAATTTTGTTATTAGCAAGAAAATATTTGGGTAATAGTAGTGTGACTTTGAAAAAAATCTCTTTTCCTGATGTGAAATCTACTGATTGGTTTTATAAATATGTGCAACAAGCTTTTTCATTAAAAATTATTGAAGGGTATTCAGATGGCAAGTTCAAGCCTGCCAATCAAATCAATAAAGCTGAAAGTTTAAAAATTATTATTTTAAGTTTAGTTGGGAATTATCAAGCTCCAATAGTTATCAATGATCCATATAGTGATGTGAAAGTTGGCGATTGGTTTAGTGCTTATGTCTCATTTTCCAAAGATAGGCAAATTATTGCTCCTGATCAAACTGGAAAATTCAATCCATCACAATCAATTAATAGAGGTGATTTTACTGAAATAATTTATCGACTGATTTTTATTAAAGAAAATAAATTAGCAGTATTTCCACTTAATCAAAATTGGCCTGTCTGCAAAAATACTAAGAATGGATATGTAATTAAATATCCTTTTGATTGGCAAAAAATTCCCGCAGGGAATCAATTAATTTTATGGCATCAAGATGTGATCGGTGGACAAGTAAGTTTTGCTAGAGTTTATCCGAATTCAGCTGTAATAGTAATTGCTAAAGACCCAAATGATAAAAAATATACCCTTAACCAATATTTGAAATTAATTGATTATGGATCTGGGGCAAGCAAGGTATCACAACCATTAAATGGGATTGATTATAGTACTGTTTATGTGAAAAGCAGTGGGATTCAAGATAGTTATTTTAGATTTAAAAATGGTACGATTTTAATTTTATATGGACAAGTTGGTAGTGGCACTTTAGCAAAATACTTAACAACTGAAATGCGTTATGTGATTGGTAGTATCGAGGAATATAGTCAATCAAAGGATAGTAATTTACCAGATTGTACCAATATTCCTTCAAACACTAATAATACTTCAAATAATATTTTGACCCAATTTAATAAAGATATTTTAGTGAAGGGAAAGGGGAAAACAGCACTAGATTTATTAAGTAATACGATTATTCTTTCAACTGATACTATTGGTATTGGAACAGGTCCAATTGATTATTATTATAGTAAACTATATAATTTAACTGCCAAATATGAAAGAAATTCAGATACGATTTTGGCAGAAAAAATCGGTAAAACCTCATCATTTTAAAATATGAAAAAAATAGCTTTAATTTTTATTGTGTTAAGTGTATTAGCACTATATGGTTGCCAGAAATCATCCACCCCCGCACCAATTAAGAATCAACCTACTGAAGTTAATATTCCTTATAGTAAAGGTCCTTCTGGACCACCAAATATAAAAGGTCCAACGGCTCCCCCACCAAACTCTGCAATTAATCAAAATCAACCACAAGCTGTTACTAATAATGAAAATATTAAATTAACTTTGCCACTACAGAATAGTTAAAAAAATTTATTCTTCAAACTGATAGCGAGTTCCTAGTTTTAATTTTTTAGGTTTAGAATCTTTTTGAGAAATGGTCATTTCTGCTCTTGGAAGAATTGGTTTGGATTTAATTGATGTTTCTTCTTCAGGAATAGATATTTGTTTAGTTTCAGTTTCTAAATTCACCGGTTCATTCGGTTCGTTCGGTTCATTCGGTTCGTTCGGTTCGTTCGGTTGATAAATTTGATGTAAATTACCTAATCTTTTACTCTGATATTCAGTTATTTTCTCTATTACTTCATTAGCAGATTTTGAAAAATCATCAGTTTTAATTTTAAATCCAGCTGCTCGGGAATGTCCTCCTCCATTAAAAATGGCAGCAATTTCAGATGCATCAACGGCATCACTAAGGGTACGCACCGATCCTGATAATATTCCTTCCTTTTCTTTAAGTAGAATAACAATATCAACATCAGGTGCATTGGACATTAATTCATCAATAATTGCTCCCGATTCATCAGATTTACTATCTGTTTCTCGAAAATCTTTTTTGGTAATTTTTGACCAAAGTAAACGGTGACGATCATCAACCACAATAGAAGTGAGAATTTTTCCCCATAAACGTAATGTGGAAAGCTGTTTGGTTTTATAAACATGTTGAATAATCTCCTGTTGTCTTGCTCCGTGACGAATTAATTTAGCGGAATTAGAAAAAGAACGGGGTGTTGTATTTGTATGTTGAAAAGATCCAGTGTCAGTAATAATTCCAGATAAAAGGGCTGTAGCAACATCCGCATCAATCAATTCTGAACCGGATTGCTGTTCTAAAGCTTCTAGTATTTCTAAAACCAATTCGGCTGTAGAAGAACTCATGATATCAAGAAAATTAATGCGACCAAAACTCTCATTGGAAGCATGATGGTCAATATTTATAACTGGAATTTCAGAGAATATTGGTACATTATCTTCATAGAAACGTCCAAGTTGATGGAGTGCGGCAGTATCTACTGTTATAATTAGATTATAACGATGGGGACCATGACCAAAACTAATATTTTTGGCACTAAACTGTCCTTTTTTAGGAGTAAGAATGATATTAAATTTATTTTCTTCTACCTGACTTTGTAAAGATGCTATTTCAGCATTTTTTGTATCAATAGTAACAATAAAATCAGGGGAAGGGCTAAATTCATTATCAATATTATTGATATGAGGTAAAAACTCATAAACATTGGGGATGGGAGCGGCACAAACAACTGTAACCGCCTTATTTAATTTCTTGAGAGCTAAATATAAAGCCATCGCACTTCCCAATGAATCACCATCTGGGGGGCTGGAAGGCATTACCAAAATATTTTCATGATTGGTAATGGTAGTGATAATTTGAGAAATAATTTGTTTCATTGCTTAAAATAATTTAATCTATATACTTTACAATATTTCTGAAGATTTGTCAAAAGGTTAAGAATGGTTTGTTAAAATATTAAGGGTGTAAATTTCGTTGAATTGCATTACGAAGAAGTTTTTGCCTTATGTTTTTTGCCAGTGTTGATACATTTATAATACTGCCATCTGAATAAACAGCTACTGGTTGGCGCAAAGCATAACTTAATGGAGATGGTCGATTGATTTTCTCATTATGTTTTCCGCACCATGCCCGATTTACATATTGCAATCCATCACGTGTAACATTATCTCTTACATGTTTAAACATTTCTCTCAATTTATTACATGTTTCAACTCCGATACTTTGAGGATCAGAAAATTTAGCTGTCGGATGTTCTTGTAGTTCTTTAGTAGCTGTTTTGAAAAAACGATCAAATGTTGGAGCAGCTTGAGATATTCTGATAACTGCAGGATTGGTTTTTGGATTAATATCAGGAGCATAACCGATAATTCCCTGAGGAGTGGTTAGGCGAAGTGGATTTTGAAAGGCATTTAAAAGTAATTTTGTTTCATGCCAATTCCCTTTTTGCCAATGATTAGTTGCTAAATATTTTTGAAGATTATGCTTATGTATTGCAATATAATGCTGAATGGCATGATTTTGATAATGCACTTGTTCAGCCTGTTCCAAAAAAGCTAAAGTTATAATAATACGTTTTTTTTCAATATTTTCTCGTCCAGTTAAAAATAATTTGCCCTGTTTTTTATATGTGGCAATTTTTGATGGATTCTTAATTTCAGGCACAGAAACCTGACTTGAAACATAATGTAACATTTGAATGATTCCTGCTGCTGGACCGAGCTGTTTAATATATTTATTAAAATGAGAATTAAAAATATCCACTCTATAGGTAGCGGGACCATTATCTTTAATTGTTTCAGTTTCACCTATTTTTACATTCACATTATTGGGTTTTTGAGTGGGTTTTTGAGTGGGTTTTTGAGTGGGTTTTTGAGTGGGTTTTTGAGTAGGTTTTTGAGAATGAGATTTTAAACCATTTGATGTGGCAGTAGTATCTTTAAGAGTAGAAGTACTGTTAGCACACATGTTATAAGAAGCGGCGATTGCACCTCCACCCATCAAGCTAATTAAAGCAATACCGATACCTTTTTTAAGACGAGAAGGAAGTTTGGGAAGACGAAAAAATGGTATTTTAGTTGTTGGTTTGGAAATAGGTGTTTTTTTAGACCTAATATTGTGATTCTTAATAATATGTAATGTGGAAGTGAATTTCTCCTTAAGATATAGACCTGCCCTTTTAACTATATTATCGAAAAAATTACGAATGTTTTGAGCTTTTGGTTGACAATAAATTCTAAATTTTTCTAAATCTTGATCTATTTTTTCATATAAAGTATTTAAAACATTCGTTTTGATATAAGCTCTTGGAGATGTATTAATTAAATCATGATCCTGCTGAACTTTAGATCTTTTAGGAACTTTAGTTTTCAGTTTTAAATTAATTTCAAATTTTTGTGAATATGCTCTTGTCTTTTCCCTCCAAATATCTTGAATATTTGTTCCAACATATTTTGTGTGAAAGGGGACATTAAACCAATGATGTTGGAAATGAGAATCAAGTGTGGCAGGAAGCGACATTGTGGCAATTCCTAAATTACCAAAAATTGTTGATTCAATTGTATGGGCATAATCATGTTCTGTCGTAGGAACCGTATCTATTGAATTATCAGTATCGGCGGGTGTATCGGTAAGCTGAGTTTTGATTTTTTCCAATATGCCATCTATGACTGTCTCTGGAACTGATGATTGTGATTGTAATTGATCTATAATGGCATGAAGAAAATCATTTTCTTGAAATGTACTTGTTTGAAAATGTAAATTTTGCTTTAGGATTTCCATAAACTCTTTAGTCAAACCAAAAGATCTAAAAATAAAATAAGCACCAGAAAATGCCTGATAAAGATTGCGGGCAAAAATATCTTTAGATTGAATTGAATTCATGGAGTGCTTATCTCTCTGAAACAGATTAATTGCAATTTGAAATGCATCGCACATATCTATTAAACTGGTTTGCAGTAATTTACTGTTCTCCACTTCTGAAGATTGTTCAAAATTTAATGATAAATTTTTATATTGTTTATAAAGTATTTGCCAACTAGAAAATACAATTTCAGTTCCATGAGTATTCTGTTTATTTTTAATTAAACTTTTAATAAAATACGCCTTATCTTCAATACATTCATTAAAAATAGATATTAAGTCTGGATTTCTATTGATAACTCTCACGGTGTTTATTTGTAAATATAGTAGGGTATCGTATAATATATATTATTATCACGTCAAGCGAATTTACCTATTATAAAGCCCCAATATATAAAGTCTATTTTGTAGTTTCAATCCGTTTCCAAATCCCTTTATTCTTTTTTAAAATTACAATTAATAAATAAGCTTTAGCCCAAGCATAAGCCCTTAAAACTAATAATAAAAATAACCAAACCCATTGTTTACAATTTGTAGGATATTTTAATATTAATTTAATACCCTGACCTGCCTCTTGAGAAAAAGATCTAGTATTAACATTTAAAATTTTTTTTATCTGATAACTACCACCAAGTGTTCTAATTTTTTGTTTTAACCAATCAGAAATGGATTGTGGATATTTAACTCCAATTTCTGCTTTTTCTGCATATATAAAATCAAATTTTTTCTTGGCACAATAATAAGAGAGGAATTCATCTTCTGTAAGTAAATTTTCATTAAAATGTATCTTTTTAGAATTGTTATCATTAATCCCCCATAAATATCCGCTAATCAAGAAATTTTTCTTTAATTGATACGACTCTTTTCTGATGCTATTAGCAATATCAAATAAAATTTCACCCCACCAATTGAGCATATTTTTATCATCCCCAATAATAATAGGTCTCCCAGTTCCTACCATTTGTGGTTTGAGTTTATCGGCTAAAATTTTAAAAGCATGATGCTGAGGAATAATATCACCATCGGTAAATAGTAAAATTTGTCCCTGAGCTTTTGCAATTGCCATGTTTAATGCTGCCGGTTTCCCTTTGTTTTCATCTTTTATAAGTACAATGCGATGGTTTTTCTGAGCAAATTTTTCTGCTACACTTAAAGTTTCCCGATCAGGTGCAATAATTATGATTTCAGCATGAGGTAAATCTGTCTCTGCTGATTTTATAACTGCTCCAATAGTCTTAGATTCTTTGTATGCCGTGATGATTACAGATGTTTTATTTTTCATATAAGTAAGTTTTCACTTATTTTATATATAATAAATGTAGAATAGAATTACACATTAGAAATTCTAAAATCTAAAATTTGAAGTTGAATTGACTCTAAACCATTCCAAATATTGCGATTAATGTGAAAAGCCAAATCAATTTTTGTAGACTGGACAATTGTTTCAAAGTGCTCTCCTAAACGAAAACCAATACAAGAAAGTTTATTAATTTTTTGGTTACCAACCAAAAAATGAATATGATTTTTATCTTTACCTACTTTTTTAAATCCCCAAGGTGTCACCCCCTTCAACACAAAAACCGGTTTTTCATTATTAACTCCAAAAGGTTCCATCTGGTGAATTAATTTAACAAATTGATCATTAATATTATTAAATTCGATTTCGGCATCAATGAGGAGGATATTGCCAGCTTGATGTCCTGCTAGGGAGATTCCCGCATATTGATTCATGCGATCGATGAATTGAGGGAGATTTTCTTTTTTAATTGAAAATCCAGCAGCTTGGGCATGCCCACCGAACTGCATTAAAAGATCTTTAACTTCAATTAAGGAATCATGTGCATTTAAAATTTTATCAGAACGAAAAGAAGCTATGAGATGATCGTCAAATTCCTGTAATATAATGGCTGGTAAATGATATTTTTCAACCATTCTTGAAGCTATTAATCCTAAAATTCCAACATGCCAATCAGGGCTCCATGCTATTAAAATTTTCTTTCCGGATAAATTAATCTCCAGTTGGGCAATAGCTTCATCAAGAGCTTTAACGACCATGATTTGGCGTTCCTGATTAAGTTTTTCTAGGTGTTTCGCAAGATTTATTGCTTTATTTTGATTTCCTTCATTCAATAGTAATTGCAAAGCAAAATGAGGATGGGCAATACGACCTGCCGCATTAATTCTGGGACCAATTTTAAAACCGATATCAGAAATAGATAATTTTTGAGAACGATCGACTCCGGCCGAATTCATAAGATGGATTAACCCCTCCCAATTGGATGATTGCATTGCTTCTAAACCATATTTAACAATAATACGATTTTCTCCAGTTAATGGACCGAGATCAGCCACAGTTCCTAAACTAGTAAAATCAAGTAAATTATATAAAAGTTTATCTCTTTGTGCCGGTTTCAAATAAGTTGTAATCAAAGCTGAAGCCAGTTTATAAGCCACTCCGGAACCTGTTAAACCTTTGAAAGGATAATTACAACCAGGCTGCCTGGGATGTAAAATCGTATAAGCATCATTAGGAAAATTTTCAGGTAAATTGTGATGGTCGGTAATAATAACATCAATTCCATAAGATTTTGCCAAAGTGATTTGTTCAGCACAAGAAATCCCACAATCTACAGTAATTATTAAAGCTACCTTTTTCTCTCTAAATTCTTCAATATATTTGTTACTAATACCATAACCATCATTGAGACGATGTGGTAAACGATAAGAAATATTAGCACCAAGTATGGTGAGAGTTTTAACTAAAATAGCAGTTCCACTAATTCCATCAACATCATAATCCCCAAAAACAATAATCCTCTCCCGTCGGTCAATTGCTTTTCCCAAGCGCTCTATGGTTTTATCCATATCCTTTAACAAAAAGGGATTATGAAGACCTTTTTTATAATTTGGATTTAAATAAGTTTTAATTTGTTCCTGACTGACAATATTGCGGGTTTTTAATAAATTGTGAAAAAGATTGAGATTATTGTGATATTCTTTTAATTGCCAATTTTGATTTAAAACTGATTTTTGACCTGCTGATTTAACTTTTGACTCCATGGGCACAATTATCAGGCAAGAAAATGAGAGAGTTGATTACCGGAAATCAAGTATACATTTTTAAATTTTTGAAACCAAGTTAATTGTCGCTTGGCAAAATTACGAGTATGTTGTTTAAATAAATGAATAGACTCTTCCAAAGAAATTACTCCTTCCAATGAATTAGCGATTTCTCGGTAGCCGAGTGAAGAAATGGCTGGTAAATTTTTGGAATATTTAGATAATAAGGTTTTAGTTTCATTAATTAAACCCATTTCTAGTTGCTCATCAATACGCTGATTTATTCTTTGATAAAGTTCTTCACGAGGCCAGTTGATTGCTATAAATAAAGTTATGTATGGTGAGTCGGATTTTAGATTTGTTTTAGGAGATTGAAGATCTTTTGCAATTTCAATACTTCGAATAATATAACGAATATTATTTGGATGAATTGTGCGCGCCGACTTCGGATCAAGTTCCTGCAATATTCGATGAAGTTTCTCGGTGCCTTCATTATGAGCGATTTTTTCAAGATCGGCGCGCAAACTTGGATTTGGTTTGGAATTGGGAAGATTATAATTTTGAGTAATGGCGGAAATATAAAGTCCTGTACCACCAACTAAAAATGGTAATTTATTTCGGGAATTAATATTAATTATCGCTTGTTCCGCTAGTTTTTTATAATCCGACAAAGTAATGGTTTGATCTGGTTCGGCTATATCAATTAAATGATGTGGAATTTTACGAAGTTGCTTGTGAGTTGGTTTAGCAGTGCCAATATCCATTTGACGATAAATTTGTCTGGAATCAGCAGAAACTATTTCACCTGAAAATCTTTTAGCTAAAGGAATACTTAAAGTGGTTTTACCAGAAGCGGTTGGTCCAATGATTACAATTAATGGAATCTTTTTTAGTTTAATTGCAGATATTCTTAAATTGTTAATTTGTTGATCAAGAGTGTTTTGTTCCATGAACTTTTTGAATGGCACATAAATTATAAAAAATAGATAAATAAAAAGCAAAATAAAAATTATTAAATCCCTATTGACTTCAAATTAACAATAGGTAAACTAACTTTTGTTAAAGACAGTTGGTTGATTCGCCTAGGCGAACTGTAAATCCCACCGAGACACAGTCAGTTTTCTATCAGACCTCAAGCTGGTAAAATAAATTCTTGTGTTCACACTGTTTTCGACAAAGTGAGCATTTTTTAAATTGAATCAAATGGCTATCACTAAAGAAAAAAAAAGCTTGATTCTAAAAAACCTAGAAGATAAATTTTCTAAGGCGAAAGCAATTTATTTTGCAGAATATCGCGGACTAAGTGTAAAAGACGCTACAAAATTACGTGAAAAACTTCGAGAGGCTGATGTGGATTATGTTGTAGCAAAAAAAACACTTATATTATTGGCAGCGAAAAATCAAAATCTCCCTGAGATTTCTGAAGAAATGCTGACCGGTCCTGTTGCCACGGTATTTGGATATGGAGATATTGTTTTACCTTCTAAAATAGTGAAAGATTTTGCCACTACCAGCGCAAAAGATAAAATTAAATTAATTGGTGGGATTTTGGAAGGGGAGATTTTGTCTGCCGATAAAGCAATCCAAATTGCCAGTTTGCCTTCAAAAGAACAATTATTGGCTCAATTAATTAATAGCATGAAATCACCGATTTCCGGTTTTCATGGAACTCTTCATGGTTTACTTGGAAAATTTGTACGTACAATTGATGCGATACGGACAAAAAAAGCTTAGTTCAACGCATTATCTTAAATATTTAAAATTATTTTTTAATCTTATAAAAAATGTCAGATGTAACTTTAAGCAAAGATGCTGAAAAGATTCTGGAAATGGTGGAATCTTTATCAGTATTGGATATGGCCAATTTGGTTAAGGCTATGGAAGAAAAATTTGGAGTTTCGGCTGCTGCTGCCCCTGTTATGATGGCCGGTGCTACACCCGCTGGAGATGCCAGTGATGATGCTGAACAATCCAGCATGGTGGATGTAGTTTTGTTGGCGGCTGGTGATCAAAAGATCAATGCTATTAAGACGGTTCGTGAAATTACAGGACTAGGTCTTGCAGAAGCCAAAGGTTTAGTAGATGGAGCTCCAAAAGCAGTTAAGGAAGGTATTCCAAGAACAGAAGGTGAAGAAATAAAAGGGAAATTAGAAGCTGCTGGTGCAACCGTCGAACTGAAATAATATTTTCTCATAATCAATTCAACAGCCTGCTTCGCCAAGGCGAAGCAGGCTGTTTTAGTGTTAAGGCTTTTTATTTTGCCAATTTTTTGGTATAATATTTAGATTTAAAAACAAATATGGAAAATCCCAAAAATAATACAAATAATCAGCCTACTCCAAATAATGATGATGATTCTGGAATAAAAATAAATTTTAATCCACAAATCCCCTCTCCAAATGATTCTAAAAAACCATTACCTTCGATAACAAAATTAACTACACCTACAATTCCCTCTCCAAAAAATTCTAAAAAACCTCAACAAGGATTGGATACAAAAAAAACAGAATTATTTGGAATGTTCGGCAAAAAGAAAGTTAAATCGGCACCAGTAGTGACTCCACCCGTCACAGTAAATCAAGATAAAAAAAATAATCTGGAAATTAAAAAACCAGAAATAGTTAAAGAAAATCCTCCTAAACTAGAGGATGCAAGTTTTTTTATGGAAACTAAAACAAATGATAAAGCCTCTTCTTCACAGATTTTAAAAAATATTGCTACCCAAAAAGCAAAACTGGAACAACCCAAGGTAGAAAATTTATTGGGTAAAGCTGGATCAGCGATATTGGAAC
>CAZGKO010000001.1:51406-77178 GCA_964526005.1 uncultured Candidatus Peribacteria bacterium | reverse complement strand
ATTAAATAAATTAAAAAAGAAATTACGTGGTAGAAAAGTGATTACTCTGTTATTGTTGATTGTTGCATTAGGGGCAAACGGGTATTTTTTCTATCAATTAAGCCCTTCATTATCAATATTCGGAATTAATCTTTTTAATTTTGATAATAATCTGCTTGCTTCCGCAAATCAGACCAATTCTAATTTATCCGCAGTACAGACAAATATTAATAAATATCGATTTTTGAGCGGAGAATTATATTTAAATCAGTTTTCCTTTGATATGGTTAGATTTTTTGATGGAGTTGGACAGTTAAGTGATCCTGCAACTATTGATACTCGCGGTGTTATTGAAAACCAATTAACAACTTTAAAAAATGAAGCTCCTAAACTTTTAGCGAGTGCCAAAACTAATTTAACTCAAAATATTACAACCCCTCTAATTGATGTTCCCAAGAATCAAAATGATGTGAATTTAAATCCTCAATTACAATTTCAAAAAGATTTGAGAAGAGCAATTTTTCAAGAAAAGGGACAGCTCCTAACAACTTCTCAAAATAGTGGAATGACTGAATCTTTACAAAGAGAAATTAATTTTTTGAATAATACAAATGCTTTAGTGGGTAATAGAAAGGTAATAAATGCTTTGAATGCAATTTCTCCAGATAATTTAATTAAAAATATGAATGATTATCAGAATTCAACTGATCCTGCACAGAAACAACGATTTAAAACTCAAATCATGAATATTATTGGTTCAACTAAAAATCCTTTGGCAACAATTTCTAATTTAAAATCTACTAAAATAAATTGGACTAATAAAATTAGTGCTATTGATTTAATTGCAAAGAAAATAAATGCCGAACATAACAGCGGAACAAATTCAAATAGTAGCATAACTTTTAGTTCTTTTGATTTAAATGGTACTGATAAAAAAGTGAGTTTTAGTGGACTTAATAAGACAAGTGATGGAACTAATCGTGAGGTGGTTACATTTTTAATTGAAGCTCTTGAGGCTTCACCACAATTTAAGCATGTGAATAATAGAACTTTCCCTTTGAGTAAGGATATGAATCCAGTAACTGGTAAAAAAACATATAGTATGAATTTTAGGATTGATATGGAATTGGAAAGTAATGGTTTTGATACCAATAATACTCCGCTGATTTCATTCGTTCAAAATATAATTAATAAAGTAAAAAGCAATAAATAATTACTATGAAAATCAAAGCAGCCACAGCTAAAAAATTAGAGCAATCAATTACACAATATACAATTTTATTAATATTGATATTAATTATAGGCGCATATTTTGCTTATCAAAATTATAATAATTTCTCTAAAATCACTTCAAGACAGCTTTCTTCTCAGCAAAAAGTAATTACTCTTCAGAAAAAAGCAAATAAGGATTCTAGTAATTATAATCAAATAAAAAAAGATTTTGAGAAACAAAATAAGAATATTTATATTGCTTTGGATAGTGTTTTACCTTTGAATGAAGACTTTACCAGTCTTGCCAGAACTTTAGATAAATATTTTTTGGATAATACCAATAGTAAAAACTCATTATTTTTGAGTGACTTAACATTTAATATTTCTAAACATCCTAAAAATAAAGACTATAGTATCTTGCCTTTTACTATGACTATTACAGGTAGTTATCATTCTTTCCAAAGTTTTTTACAATATATTCAAGCTTCTGGTGATTTAAATAATCAAACTAGATTAATGGACTTTAATATGATTAATTTGTCGCTTACTAAACCGACTAATCAACAGGGTTCGCAAACAGCTTCTTTAATAACTACAGATGCTTTATCAAATAAAGATGTTTCCGCTTCTGTAGACTTAAATGCTTATTTTAAAAAACAGACACAAAGTAATAAATAAATGGATAACCAGACGACTACACAAAAGGGTACTCAAGTAACTGCAAATGGTGTAAAAACTGCAAATAATACGTCGACCGCAACTGCTATGAGTAGTGCGCCGACTGCAACGGCTACTTTAGAACCATCAGTTGAAGCTACACCAAATAAACTTCAGCAATTACAGGAGGCTATTTTGTCCGGCAATATCCCTCAGATGGTATTAAATATAATTAGTTATGCGCTAGATTTGAGATCTTCCGATATTCATATTGAACCAGAGACTTATACCATAAGATTACGTTATAGAATTGATGGTGTATTACGAGCAATTGTTGAATATCCAACTAATTTACATCCAGCTGTGGTTTCAAGAATTAAAATTATGTCTAATTTGAAAATTGATGAACAACGTATTCCGCAAGATGGACGCGCTGATGTAACCACAAAGGATAATCGGGAAATGGATCTGCGTGTTTCTACTTTACCAACTGTAAATGGAGAAAAAATTGTAATGCGTATTCAGGATAAATCACGAAAAATTCCGGATCTACCAGAATTGGGTTTGGACCCTCATAATTTGCGATTACTCCAAGAAGCTTTGGCTTTACCAAACGGGATTATATTGACTACCGGTCCGACCGGTTCAGGTAAAACAACAACTCTATATTCTTGTCTGAATAGATTAAATACAATTGATGTGAATATTTTAACAATTGAAGATCCAGTGGAAATTCAAATGGATGGATTAAATCAATCACAGGTTCATGCAGATATTGATTACACTTTTGCAAATGGTCTTCGTACCGCTTTACGTCAAGATCCGGATATTATTATGGTGGGTGAAATTCGAGATCAAGAAACTATGCAAATTGCAATTGAAGCTTCTTTAACCGGTCATTTGGTGCTTTCTACAATTCATACTAATAGTGCAGTGGAAACATTAACTCGTATTGATAATTTAGGTATTCCTCCATTTTTAATGGCGGCAACCATTGAAATGATTATCTCTCAAAGGTTAGTGCGCCGACTTTGTCTACATTGTCGTATATCTGATGATAATCCTTTATTTTTAGATCGGGTAAAATTGGCTCTGGATAATTTGAATGTTGAAGAGATAGATATTTCAAAAATAAAAACTAATTTAAAATTCTATAAAGCCCATTCTAAGGGATGTAATGAATGTGATAATATCGGGTATCATGGAAGGGTTGGTCTTTATGAAATTTTAAAAATGAATAATGAAATCCGTAAAAAAGTGATGCAAAAAGAAACTGCAATTGAAATTGAAAAGATAGCGATGATGAACGGTATGATTACTTTGGAACAAGATGGTATTTTGAAAGCTTTGGCAGGAGAAACATCTCTGGAGGAAGTTTATCAAGTTGCTAAAAAAATGGAATTTAATTAATAAAAATGCCTGAAAGACAAACAAAAGGCTTCTTAACAAATTTGGAGGAACAAGAAGTCTTTGAAGTAAAACCAGAACAAAAGAAAAAAATAAAAACATCAACGGATGATTCGTTTAAAGATGAGATGCTTTTAGAAATCGGCGCTGAGAAAACACTTTCTGCGCCTGATAAAATCTATTTGGCAAAACAAAAAACCTATTCTCGATTAACAGGTATTGTTTGGAAAGATATTTTTATTCGTTTGAATGATTATTTAATAGAACATACCAGAATTAAGATAAAAGATATGGCAACAACTTTTCGATTGCTTTCAGTAATGCTGAATGCCGGATTACCGTTAATTAAATCTCTCAATACTTTGGGAATACAAAATAATAAGAATCCTAAATTAGCTAGAATTTTATTCGATTTAGCCAATAAAATTGAATCTGGTAAAAGTCTTTCCACTTCAATGGAGACTTTCCCCGATACTTTTACCGAAGGACAAATTGGAGCGATTGCCGCAGGTGAAGCCTCAGGTCAATTAAACAAAGCTTTGAGAAGTCAGGCTGAGGAATTAGAAAAAGTAACTTTTATTCAGGGGAAAGTTAAAGGAGCATTAATATATCCGGTGGCAATTCTGGTTATAATGACGGCGGTAATATTTGTGATGATGATTTTTGTGGTTCCGCAAATTTCTGGATTATATAGTCAGGTTGGGAAAAAGTTGCCGGTACCGACAAGAATTTTAATTGAAAGTTCAAATTTTATGATTGCCTATTGGTATATTGTATTTGGAGGAATTGCCGCAGTAGTTTTTGGAATGTTAACATGGAAGAAAAGTAAAAGCGGAAGATATTATTGGGATTTAATGCTGATTAATTTGCCAATTTTCGGTGATTTAGTAAAAAAAACTGCTTTAAGTAAATTTGCTCATTCATTTGGAAATTTGTTGGGGGCCGGAGTACCAATTATTCAAGCAATGAAAATTGTAGCCAATGGAGTGGGAAATGAAGTATATAAAAAACGTTTTTTATTAACCGCTGAAGATATGAAAAGTGGTATTCCAATGGCGGAAAATCTTTCTAATAGTAAATTATTTCCGAAACTTTTGGTAAATATGGTGGAAGTGGGTGAACAAACAGCACAATTAGAAACGGTAACTCAAAAAGTTGCTAATTTTTATGATGAAGAAGTTAATAATAGTGTGACTGCTCTCACTAAAGTGATGGAACCTGCAGTAATTGTGATAGTGGGTTTGGTGGTTGGAGGATTGGTAACTGCAATTATGCTGCCAATTATTCAATTAACCAGTTTGGTTGGTCACTAATCCTCATTTGGTGTGATCCTGAAACAAGTTCAGGACAAGACGAAGGGAAAATTCTATTTGATCAAGGCGAATAATTAAGCTATAATATATATGAAATCATTCTTTAAATAAAAACAAATATGCAAAAAGTGTCGAATAAAAAAGGTTTTACCTTAATTGAACTTTTAATTGTTATCTCAATTATTGGTATTTTGGCTGTGGTGCTTTTGCCAAGTATTGTTAGTGCTCCGGCAACTGCCAGAGATGCGGGAAGGAAAACTACCATTAATAGTGTATTAGCCGCTTTGGAACAATATAAAGCTGCCAGTGGAGATTATCCTGCTACTAGTGGTTGTCTGGATGGTGTTTCTGGAATAAAAAGTTATTTTAAGGGAGATAAAGTGCCAATAGGTGCTAATGTTACGGGTACTGGTTCGGAAGCCCCTTTAGGATGTTCTAATGCAGCAGGTGTTCCAGCTAAAATTGCATATTGTAAATTATCAACTAATAAACAAGGTTATTCTTATGTTGTTGCTATAAGAATGGAACAACCTCAACTCGGAGCAAATGGAATGGCTGCAAGTACAAAGTGTACTGATTTAATTAGTAGTAGTGATTATACAGCCCCAACAAAAGACACAACGAATATGTGGTATTATATGGTTCAATAAATAATAATAAATTATTAAGCCAAGCTCCGCCGAACGGCGGAGCTTGGCTTTTTTTGTTAAAGATATTTAGCTGAATGAAGAAGGAATAATAATTCAATGATAATTTGAGCTTGAATCAAATTTGAGATAAAGAAGTGAGTGGAATAATCAAGATGAAGTGAATGAAATAGGTGGTTTTGGTCTTTTGGATGGTAAATTTTGAAAATACAATTTTTTTGATTATACAAAAGGAGCTGACTAGTCATTTTTGGCTTATACTAGCTCATATTCTTATATGAGGTGCTTTTTAACATTTTGTCCAGTTAAAAAAGCCATTTTCAGGCTCATTAATAAGCATTATTAGTAATATTTCTGATATAATCGGCAATGTTATAAACAAATATAAAAATAAAGGCACAGTGTTGAGAAAAATAGGCAAAATTAAAAAATTTTCACAATTGCAAAAAAGCATTCATCCCAAACTAAAATCTGGGATGAATATTATGTTATTTGGAATGAAATGGAAAGCATTGCTGCTTCTCGGAGTTTTTGTAATAAATCTAATTAGTTTTCCATTTACCGCTCATGTGCAAGTTTATGGTGTTGAAACCGCAAAAGCTGCTGATACTTCATCTTTAAATACTTTCGGCAAAGATGGGCAAAGTTTTAAACAATTTGATATCAAGGCACAAGCTCAAAAGGAGAAACAAATAAATAAAAATAAAACAAACTGGGATTTGGTGGCGATTTTAGTTAGTGATGATATTGCAAATAATAAAACCATTTATGATGGACTAAAATCACAACATAATCCAGGTGTCCTGCAGGATATGATTAATGATGCCAAACAAAAATATCGTTTGCTGACAGCGAATACTTTAATGGATAGAATTGAACGTTATGCTAAAGATATTCAAGGAATTTCGGAAGGTACGAAAGGGAAAATGTATACTAAAACCCTTATTATTAAGGTGAAAAAGAATGAAGATCCTGAAAAAATCCGGGCAACTCTGGAAAAATTATATTTTAATGGTGATGGAACTCCGGGTGAAAAAAATTCTTTAAAAGGTATAGTTTTAGTTGGAGATATTCCATTGCCGGTTGTGAATAAAAATGGGAATCATTTTATTTCAATGTTTCCTTATACGGATTTTGTTGATCCTTATTATATTTTTGATGAAAAAAGCGGAGAATTTATAATTAATCCTAAAGTACAAAATCCCGCTGTGGAGGTTTGGCATGGAGTGATTAAACCTCCTATATCTGGTGATGCTGGAAATAAATTATTAGCGAAATATTTTGATAAAAATCATCTTTACAAGATTGGTGATAAAAAATATGCCGATTTCAATAAAAAATTCTTCTATTCTGACCTGACGACAGAATTTAATTTAATGGCTCCAAGTGGACTTGGAAAATATTTTAATTATTTAAAATATTGGGACGATATTTCTTATGTTCGTTATAATAAGCACTGGTTACAAACCCTTGAAAAGGCTAGTAATACAACAAACGATACTACTGTTTCTGATGCTGTTAAAAAAATGATTAACCACACCTGTCCTGGGGATTGTGGGACAAAAGTTCCTTATGGGGCATTGGATAGTGATGGAGATGGATACCCAGATGGTTATGAGGAAGATTATGGAACTTTAAATATACATTCTCCCCTATTCTTACTTGTAGTAATTGCTTTTAGCATGAAACATGCCAATGATTCTCCAATTAATAAATTAAAAGCATGGAAAAGTTTTGTAAAAGGGCCTCTTTGGACAATGACTCCGACTGATCCGAAAAATTATGAGGATTCACCACGAATAAAATTCATAATTTTAACACCTTTACCAATACCAATTTCAATTCCCAGGATTTTCCCTCAACCTCATGCTTCAGACTGGCTTAGCCAGCAAGATGCTGCAGATGGAAATTTGGCGGGAAAAATTGATAAAGAAAGACATTATATTAAAATTGGACCACAACAACAAAAAGGAAAAGGGAAAGCGCTTGAAAACGGGCTCCCCGATATTAGGACTAAACAGATAATTGAAAGTTATTTCAGTAAATATAATGAATTATTTGGAAAATTTTTTGGTCAAATTAATGGTTGGGTTCAAGCGACTGGACGATGGAATACCAATACTGTTGATGCAAATGGTCACCCTACTTCTGATTTGGTAACTTTGCCGGGTTTAATTGCCGATAAAGATGAATATACCAGAATATATTTAAAAGCCGTTAATGATGCTGTAGAAAAAAGAATTGATAATTATGCCGAAACTTTACAGCAGAATATTAATTTAGTGAAAGGTTCTCAAATTACCGGTTATGCTATTTTGAATAATAATAATGGAGTATTTGCCAATGGACAAAAAATTGTGATTAATCCAGTTTCATTTATTAATTTTGGATATAAAAATAACATTTTCTATGCTCAAGTTGATGCTACTTTGGCGAAAGTTGCTGGAATTATTAATGATCCAGTTAAAATACAAAAACTAAAAGAGAAATTATTGAAACAAGTTCAAGGACCTGTGACAGCTTCAACTCCAGTTTATATAAACGGACTCCCTTTTGATAATGTTAATTCAATTCAAGATTGTACTTTATATAGAGGTTCAAATGGTGGAGATAACAGTCAAATGGTGGAAGGAAATACACTTAATGATCCTACATCCACTTTAGTTCCAAAACCTGCCCCTAAAATGCCAAAGTCATGGAATAGTTTGTCCACAAATATTACTGTTGGGACAAAAGGTAATAAGTATAAAGGGCTTTTTTATAAATGGGGGCATTCACATATATCTGGGATTTATGATAGGTATGACTGGAATCAAGATAGTTTGAAGTTAAATAAACCGTTTGCCGGATGTTTTGGAGTTAATGCCGCTCATCCAGAACGTTGCTTTAGTTATTTGGCTTATAGGTATCTTTTCTCATACGGAGGGATGCGAGAAGTTAAAAATGTGCCAAATAATGCCACAACTCATCAGGCTTGTTTTGATATGAAGGAAAAAAACGGTTTTGATGCTTATTCTTTGAAAGTTTACGAATATTTGAAAGATATTGGAAATTCTTCTACTCAAGCTGAAAAGTCGAAATTTGAAAATGAGATGCCTGATCCAGCTTCTGCTTATCGAACTCCAAAAAATATAAAATTACTGGATTTTGCCAATAAACCTCCAACAAAATTTGAGATGACTCAAGGTAATGATACGTTTATTAGCCCGATGGTTTTAAAAAAAATATCTACTTCTTCTCTAAAGAATTTTAGTGTGAATTTTGAAGAGGTTTTAAAGAATTATTTAGGAGGTGATAGGGTGGATAATAATGGTAATGGTCAAATTGATGAACCAGCAGAGGCAAAAATTTCTTTCTTTGCTCTGGATGCAAATGGTCAACCAAATTGGTTTCAGGTTGGTGAACAGATGTTGCAAAATAAACGTATTGATGAAAATGCAAGTATAAATAAAGATAAACCTTATAAATTTGAAAATTTAATTCCCGGAGTAAAAGAGTTGGTTTTAAGAATCATGCCAATTGCGGGTAAAGCTGTTCCATCAATCGTATTTCATAAAGAGCCAACAGCAGAGACGATTCTGGGACAACTTTATAAATTGGCACGAGATTCTCAAGGTCAATTTATTTTAAATCCACCTCAGGATTGGGCAAAGAAAGGAATTTTTAAAAGGGAAACTCAAACTGATCCGGCAGGAAATGTTTCTTATAGACAAACTGGAATTGCACAAAGTCTTCCGATTGATAATCCACGTTATGTTTCATTCAGGGATATTAATGGTAATTATCAAAAAATTGTTTATCCGGATATTTATAAGGTTAAGTCAATTGCTGATTATAAAAAACAATTAGCTGATTTAGAAGTAAAATTAAAAACTATTCCAGTTAATCCCGCTTATAAAGGACATTTTAAAGGTCAAAAAATTGATAATTATCTGGAAAATATTTTATTTAATCAAGATGTGTCGGCAGGAGGACATGGACAAGTTCTAGTTGCTGCCAATGCGCTTAAAGTGGCTGATGCAATCAATTGGAAAAATATGAATATTGATAGCAAACATGATTATGTGCTTCGACATTATCTTGGTTCATCCGCCAATCCATATACTAAACAAATTGAGGCAAATAAAGGTTATGAATATTTATATTTAAATTCGGCTGGTGATGCGGAAGATTTATTTACTCAATTTAATAAAGATAATCCTATCCCAAATGTTAATGCTCCGACAGGACCAATTAACTGTGGTTCAATAAATTATAAAGATTTGCCTGTTTGTAAAGCAGCAAATGGTGGTGGTTCTGGAAGTGGTTCTGGTGGTGGTTCTGGACAAACGCCAAATTCTGTAAATGGCACTTCTGGTGGCGGTAGTGCTTCTGGTGGCGGCACCAGTATGTCACCAGTTTTTATTGCAAATTGGTTTCAGAAATTAAAAGCTTGGGAAAAGAAAACTAAAAATCTTTTAAATTTAAAGACTAATATTAATGCATGTCCAGCTGGAGGGTTTACTGATTTACCAAATGATAGTGGTTTTAGTGCGAATGCGCCAACTGTGTTGGCGCCGATTTTTCCTCCGCTTAATTTGAATGTGGATGGAATACCAGACAGTGTGAATAACACTGTTGCTTTGGGGATTGATCTAAACAATGCCGAAAAGAATGTTTTGAGAACGGGACAGGAAGATCAAACTAAAATTGTGGTAGAGGCATTGAAAGCTGATGGATCAGTAAATATTGCTGATAATTTTAGTGAAGTTAGTTTGAAATTTACTAATGTTCCAGCTAATAAAAAGATTTTTGATTTTGTGGATAATTCTACCAAAACTCTATCAAATGGAATTGCTACATTTATTTTAACAACAACTGTAAATTCCGGAAGTAGTCGGATTTGGGCTTATTTAACAGCTAATAATAAGGTAATTAGTAATAGTTTAAAACTTATTTCTAGTTCTGCAAATTTGAAATTAACTTCATTTAGCAGATTTAAAAGTTATGTACCAATTCAGGAAGGTAAATCTGGATATACGATATTTAATAATAATGAAAAAGTAGCGGACATTGATCCAAAAACCGGAAGAATTTTTATTACCAATAATCATTATGAAGTGCGTGCAATGGCAAGTGAAGGGAATAAAGCTGCAAGACAGGGAGTATTTAAAAAATCTGATGGAAAAAATGCTAAGGCGATTGCAATCGTATTCTTTGTGTTAAGTGGAAATACTATCCCTCTGAATGGTGGGGAATCTGCTATTCAATTTGTTCCATCAAACTTTAATTTTGTAAAAAATTATGCCACTTTGCATGGAGTTCAAATTATGGATAGCAATTCAAATGATGCGTATGGGTTTAAAACGATAAATGATGGTTCAATATTAAATGGAAATGTGATGATAACTTTAACCAAAGCCCATAATGTTTTGAAAAATATAGGTATGATTTCCCGATTTGGACAAATATTTTTAAGTGATGGATATAGTTTGAATATAAGCATAGGAAATAAAACCGATCCTGTGGTTTGGGTTATAAACAATAATAAAGGTAAAGAAATTGGGAAAGTATTTTTGGGAAGTAAATTTAATGTAATCACTAATTTACCAAAAGCTGGTCATGAACAATTATTTTCATTTCTTACTTCAGTAACTAAACATATATTAGCTTTTAATATTAAAACCTGGCGTTTAAATTTACTCCGAATCGCTCATGCCGCTAAAGCAATTCCCGATACGGATGGGGACGGATTAAATGATTTGGAAGAAATACTTATTGGTACTTCATATTTGAATGCTGATACCAATGGTGATGGTATTAATGATCTGGATTCTTTGAATTTGGGAATTAATCCGATTAGTAAAGTTAGGAAACCCTTATTTAGTGATATGAGTCCGGGTGATCGTGGATATAGCGATATTGTGAAATTATTTAAACGAGGGATTTATGTAACTAATTCAAAAAATCAAGTTCGACCAAATGAAAATTTAACCCGTGAAGAATTTGTTAAATTGGATTTGGGATCAATTTGTGTGCTTTGTAATAGATTTAGAGCAAGTATTAAAAAATCTATTTTTGATTTATATTCTAAATCCCCTTTTCCAGATACCGATATTAATAAAGATTATAAATATTGTGTTGCAGAGGGGAAAAATCGAGGAATAATTTCTGGGTATGGTGCCTATCAACATAAAGGTTACTTTATGCCACAGAATGATATTACTAGAGCAGAAGCAACAAAAGTAATTCTACAAACAGCTCGCCAGCAAATTCAAACTTTACCCAACTTCACCACTAAACCGCAAAATGGGAAACCATGGTATTATAATTATGTTTTAACATCGCAAAAAGAGAAATTTTATCCAAAAGGGATTTGGTCTCAATTAGATAATTTATCGCCAACCGATTTTCAAAAATTCTTTGATAAAGAACTTACTAATCCCCATAGTAAATTTATCGCATGGTTGAATGCGCCAATTTCTCGTGTGGAATTTGCTATGATGGTGGCTAGGTTTACCGATAAATTTAATTGTATGTCCACCGACAGTGATGGTGATGGCCTGCCAGATAATTTTGAAAAATATATCTATGGAACAAACCCAACTGTAGCTGATACCGATGGAGGTGGTGTGAATGATTTTCAGGAAGTTATTAATGGGACCAATCCTTTGAATCCGGCTGATGATAAAATTAAATTAAATCCGCCGCCCATTGTAAATCCGAATGCCGACCCCGATGGGGACGGCTTAACCAACGCCCAAGAAGCAAAACTGGGAACTAATCCACATAAAGCTGATACCGATGGCGGCGGTGTAAATGATGGGGTGGAGGTGAATATACAAAAAACAAATCCGCTTAAAAAAGCGGATGATAAGACTAAACCTGTATTCAATGAAGGAGCATATGCAATCGGAGATAAAATTGAGCCAACAACAGTTTATTCTATTCCGGATCAATCTACTTTGGGTAATTCGGTAATTAATACTGAAAGTAATGATTCTATTCCGGCTGATGGAATCTCAAATCTTTATATTGGAGCAACAATTTATGATTCAAATGGAAATATTAAGATTAATGATAATTCTAGTATTGTAAAATTTGCTTTGAAAAATCCTAATGATTATCAATATGCGACAATCAAGGAAATTAAAGTGCAAGTGAAAACAGGTTATGCGGAAACCAAAATTGTTAGTAAAACCAAAGCAGGTTTGCCGACAGTAATCGCCAGTGTTGATGGCAAAGATATTCCGAGTGAAGAAGAGCCAATTGAAGTGCATGCACTGGCTCCTGCTAAAATGATACTTAGTGCCGATAGCCAGATCTTGCCTTCTGGCGGACGTTCTTCTACGATGATTCACCTAAAAATGTTAGATAAAAATGATAATCTTGCAAACTATGGTTCTTATCAGGTGACTTTCAATATACAAAGTGATTTAACGGGAAATGTTAAATCTGATAATCGAGCATATTTAGATCCAAGTGTAGATGAAGATCCTAAAACCGATGGTATTCAAATTACTTCAGTGACTGGTGAATATAATTTAAAATTAATTTCTGGAAAAAATCCTGAAAAAATTAAAATCACAGCTAATTATCAAGGTACAGTAGAAAAAATTCCGCAAAATCCAAATAATTTTATTGATCAAATTGTAGGGATTAATCAGCAGCAATTTAAACCTATAAAAGTCACTCAGACATTAAATTTAAATACTAGAAATGATTTAAAAATTGGTTTACATGCTGATAAAACTCAAATTAAAAATGATAAAAAAGATGAAAGTTCAATTAAAGTTGATGTGTTGAATGCGCAAGGAAATATTTTAACCGCATTCAATGGTAAAGCTTTTGTTAAAATGAGTAATACGGCAATTGCGCAAATTATTTCTGGAGGGAATGTTGTGCAGGGCGATTCAGTGAAAATTACAATTCAGAATGGAGAGGGACATTTTAAAATCCGATCTACCAAAATGTCCGGTATAGAAAATATAGAAGTTGGTATTGATGGTTTTGATTCAGAATCAATTAAGGTAGAGAACATGGCTTATAAACCTGCTCAAATTATTTTAAATACACCTGATAATAATTGGCTGGCGAACTCTAACCAGAACTATAAAATTATAGCAAAATTATATGATTTAAATGATAATCTGGTAAAAAATTCCAGTGGAATAAAATTAACCATCAGTGTTGCACCGGAAACCGCTAGCATAGCTAAGATAGTTGGAAAAGCGACGGTGGTTGCCAATAATGGGGAAGCAACTTTCTTAATTAATCCTATTGGAAAATCAGGAACTGTTAGATTTTATGTTAAAGGTGTCGGATTAATTGATGGATATATCGAATTACATTTGAAAAGAAAATTTGTTGGAGCCGACTTTGAACAAATACAGCCAAAAGTTTTAGCAGCTTCATTGCTTGGAAGTGATTATGGAAATGTTGAACAGAAAAATTATTTAGGAGGGTGGTTTGTATTTAGTGGAAAAGTGGAAAGTGCGGTTTCACTTGTTTCTAATCCGACTCCCAAATTAAAATTAGCTGAAGTGTTTCCTTCTGGTAAAATTGAAATTGTGAAAAGCAGTCCTATAATTGCCAATGTGTGGCCAGCAAATCAGGAAAATGGCAAAGTAAACAGAGTGGTGCTTACTAATTTGAATACTAAAAAAGATTTGGCAGAAATATTTATCAAAATGAAACCTCAAAGCGAGGTGGTTGTTCAAAATAATGATGATGATGTTTTACCAAATAAAGATTATGTCAGACTGGAAAATCTTGTACCCAAGCAGACAAATTATCGATTCAAAGTAAATCAAAAAACTGGATATATTACTAAAAATGGAAATTTATTCGCTAAAATTTTACCAACAGGAGAAATTATTTTAGCTACTGCTGATGCAAAATTAAATTTAGATGATACCGCAACAAGATTGGAATTTATTTTAACGGATAATGGGCTTAAAATCGGAAAAATTTCAATGATAATCAGTAATCCGACTGATGTGACAACTATTGGTCAAAATGTGAATATTGATAAATTGATGACAGGGGTTTATATCAGAGCGATTGGTGATTTGGGAGATCTGAAAATTAATGATACTTATACTGGAAGATCTACGAATGATCCGCATGGTGTGGCGCTTATTGATAGCACTCAAAATATGCCTGACAATCAGGCTCCGGGATTAGATTATGCTTCATTGGAAAAAGCTGAACAGGATCCAAGTATTGGATTTACTGGTACTAATAAAGATGTGTTGTTATTTGCTTCTGGCAATAGTATTGGTGAAGCAAATTTGCCTGGCAGCTCTGATATTGGGATTGTTCTCGGAGATCCAACAGTTAGATTAGATAATAGATTTGATCCTGATAAACCTCTTGGGGCAAATATACTTTATGGTGCTACAGGTTATACTAAAGATGTTGGAAAATTGCTCTATAGCGGGAATTCTCCAATTAAAGATTTGACTACAATTGATTATGATAATGATGGTGATCCGGATATTTTATTAAGTTATAAAAATGGGAATGTTAGGCTTTTGGAAAATGAAAATCAAGGACAGAGATTTGAAGATAAAGGGATATTTTTAAATTTTTCAAATGGACTAAATAGTTTAACTACTATTGATCTTAATAATGATGGTTGGGATGATTTGGTAGTGGCAACACGCGATTCCTGTGTGAAAGGAGAAGTATGTGTTAGTGCTTATTTGAATAATCATGGATCTTTTGAAAGAGTGAATTTGCCACTGGAAGGATTGGGACCTAAAAATAGAATTACTGAAATTAGATCGGCAGATTTAAATGGAGATGGATTTAAAGATTTGGTGACTGCTAATGATCGTGGAGAAATTCGGGCTTATCTCACTAAAAATGGGGTACTGGATAAAAAAGGGATTTTAATTGGAAGTTTGGCTTCATCAATTAATGAAAAGAAGAATTTTATCGATGAAGTATATGTTTATTATGATGGAATGAAGGGGAATCAGCCTACATCTCTTGATAACCGATATTTTGAAACAATGGATCATAATCGGGAATTTAAGAGTGTGAGTATTGATAGTAATTTAAAGATTAGTTCAGAAAAGAGAGCTAAAGATTTAACTCCTCCAACTAATTCCATCGCCGATGGTGATAAGGTTCAATATATCATTAAATTAACAAATAGCTCAAATAATACTTTAAAAAATCTGGCATTTGCCGATATTGTTACAGCATATTTAAAAGTAAATGCTGATGATATTAAATGTATGAATTGTAAAAATCCGATTACGGTAAGTGATAGTGGAAAAAGTCTGAGACCTTATATTGTTAGCGGTATAAATCTCGCTCCAAAACAAACTGTAATTATTACTTATACTGGTGTAATTCAAAATTTACCTAAAATAAAATTCAGTATTACCACGGTAACCGATAATTTTATTCCAATTAAAGATAATTTACCGGATATTATTGCTACTCCAGAACAAAATAGTTCTGGAAAAGTAGTTTATTTTTATTCTACTGGAGTAAATGCAAAAACGGGTGTAGTGACTTATGGACAGTATGTTACTGCAGGGCATTCTGGGTCTTCTGGTTATCATCCAGTAATTGATCCGTCCACGGGGAAAGTATTGGGAATGGATTTTAAAACAATATTTAAAGATACTAATGCTAACGGTGTGCCGAAAGCTTTTGCATATTTAGCTAAATATGGTCGATTTCCGCCGGGGGTTTTCAATACTGGAAGACCAATGCCATCTAATGCCGATGCTGATACTATTTCTAATTTGCCGGGAATTGGTCATTCTTATGCTGGTCTTGGAAAGGCTTTAGACAATGTAGCTGGTGGAGTGCAGGGAGCTATTAATGCTTTAACTTGCTCTGGAGGTTGTATTCCCACACCAATTAATTATGCCTTTTTAGCAACTGGAACAATTAATGTAGCGGGAATCCCTGGAGGTTTTGATCCCGGATTCCCGATATTTGGTTGGGGAGTGCCGAGTATTGTTCCTATTTGTAGCGGTCCTTATTGTTATGCTTCTTTGGGCGGTCGAATTTATATTTCACCAACTTTAACAGGAAAACTCGCTTTAGCGATTTGTCTCGGACCTTATCCTGTTGGAGCATGTAATACAATTATATTACCAATCCCCGGTCTTGCGAGTATATGTAATAAAATAGCTGGTGCAATTCAAGATGCTGTTGCTGGGGCTCAAGCAGTTGTTCATAATGCGGCAGGTGCTACAGCTCTGTCTAATGATGGCTCTTTAGCTACTACTCCAACTTTCTCTGGGAATAATTATACAGGAGGATTTCAGGCCTCGTCGAGTCTGGGTAATTATGGATTTAAAGTTGATGCCAGATCGAATGTTAGAATTCCAGGTTTTCCGTCCGTATTGACGAATTGGTTTGATAAACAGATTTCAGAAATTACAAATAAACTTTCTGATATGCCCGATATTTATGTGGAATATCCAGATGTTGTTAGTTTTTTAAATCAGACAGGATCAGCGGCAAGCAATGTCGGACAAACTATTTTAAATACTATTAAGGGAAAAAAGACAATTCAAACAGAACCTGCAACACCAAAAGGATTACGAGATATTCTTGTGCAATTAAATAAAATTCCATTTATTCAAATTCAACCAAAAACAGTATTAATTAAAATTCCGGCTTTAACACCGGCGGAAATTGATCGGTTTTTGAATAATGCCAAACAGTGGGTTAAAGATGAAAAAACAGAATTGAATCGTGCGGAAAAAATTTGGAAATGTGGACCTTTTAAGGAAATGGTGCCTGATCCTTCAGGAGCAAAAAATCCAAATGGAACTCCAAAAATGGTTCCAGGATATAAAGATGAACAAAGTGGGCAAATAGTTTATGGAGAAAGACCTTATAAAAAGATATGTGATTCAATTATTGTGAATTTTAATAAAATGACCGCCTCAGTTGAAAAAAATATTGAGATTATTCAAGGCTATAAAAAAATCCCTCGGGAACTTTTGGCTTGGAGAGATATGCTTACCAAATATGTAATTCAAATTGTTTGTTATATTGATACTATTATTAATTTTTTTGTTGGTAATGTTAATAAATGGCTTGATCAAGCTCAGGACTGGGTGGATGCGGCAATTAGAGCTCGTGAATTAATCAAATCCTGGCGGCCATTATTTAGTTTGGTATTAAATTATCAAACTTCTTGTGACACTTGTAGCACGGCACGATTTACACTTTTGGAATTATTGTTAAAATTATTTGCTTTTATTCCTTCTCCACCAGTAATTCCGATTCCAAAATTACCAGACTTATATATTGATCTTTCACAAATTCAATCTGGTATGAAAATTCTCTGGCCTGATATTGAATTTAGACCTGAAAAAATAATTTTACCACAATTACCAAGAGTGCTTTTGCCAGATGTTCCAACTCTGAAAATAGTCTTGCCTGCTTTTGCTTTATTACCAGATTTGAGATTGCATTTACCAGAATTACCAGATTTACCTCCATTGAATTTACCCGTATTGCCGAATTTACCGCCACCGCCAAAAATCCCAAATTTCCCTGTTTCATTAACAGCAACAATTAATATTTTAGAAAAAATATATAAAATTTTATGTCTTCTAAAGAGAGGTTTGATACCTGTACCAGAATTTGCTTTGAAAACAGAAATTGAACATAGGACTGAACGTGGTTTGTCTCCACTCTTACCGATTGATTTAGGATTAGCTGTGCAAGGACCGACAATAAAATATAATTTTGTGAGAAGAGTTCAAATTACTGCGAAAGTAGATTTGCAATTGAATTTTGATCAAATTTATAAATTTGTGAAACATGTTGCTGATAACTGGAATATGATTGATTCAAATTTAGTACATAAATTAAATGACCAGATTAGAGCAGCACAAAATGCAGCTGATGCTGCCGTTTCACCCATTAATAATATTACATCTCAAAACCACTCTGTTACTATTGGAGGGAAACAAACCTCTTATTTACCGAGTAAGGCTGAAGTTCAAAAAACTCTCCAACAATCCTATCCAGATTTGATGAATAATTTGGCTAATTTAAATTCTTTAACCAAGTCCCTAAAAATTGATAGACAGAAACAGATGAAATTAATTGCGGACAATTTTCAAGATATTCATCTTAAAGCTGGTACTCAAACTATTACTGCAACTCAAGCTTCAGTGGGTAAAAATCTGTCTAATTTGGCACTATCAGATTTAAGTACAAAAGTGGCAAGTTTAGGAAGTGAATTTAATTCAACACAAAAGCTAGCGTATTTGCGAAATAATTTGGTGGCTTATGCACAGGCTAATCAAAGACTTGATGCTAGTCTGCAAATTGGAGATCTTAAACAATTTGCGATTGCTTCAAGTAATTTGCCAAATATCAAAGTTGCAATTGAAAATTCTGGAATCGCTATTAAAGATAGTGTCGCCGCACCAAAACTCTATGCTAAAATACCAAGTTTGGATGATATAATCGCATCTTCAGGATTGGGTAATGTTCAAGCGAATAAACCTGTTGTAAAAGGAGTATTTGTATATGATAAAAAGAAAAATGAAAATGCAAAAGTAATGGATTATGAAGATGAACTTTCTCAACCTACCAGCTTACATTTTGTGGACACCAATAATGATGGTGACCAAGAATTACTTGTAGCATTCGGTGGAAATTTATATTTAAAAGAAAATTATACTAAAACCGGTAGTCTGGGGAAAATTTATGGTGGTATGCCTAAATTGGTTAATCTGGATGATATTGCTCCGAAATATGGGATGGTAAACGGATTTAAACTGGAAAGTAATTCTGTTAAAAATACTGAAATCAGTTGGTTACCAACTGATTTAAATAATTTAGGCGGGTATGAATTATTTATTTCTAAACATGATCCTTCCAGTCCAGATCAATTAGAATTCACGGCACAATTTAGAAAAATATTTCTGATTAATAATCCTGAACAAGCTGAAACCAGCGGGAAACAAGCCAGTCAAATAAATATTTTCAAATATCCTCTGTATGTGAAAAATATAAAAGGGACAATTAAATTTACTGGTCCTAAACAAACATTATTGACCCCAAATGATAAACTAAATACCACTGGTAATAGCGATATTTTAGCCAGTGCTGATTCTAAATTGACTGTGGCTATTGGAAGCGATAAACAAAATGTTGATTTAAAAGCGGGGGAAATGATTAAAGTTGGTCCGGGAAGAATAGTAACTTTGCAAAGTGGAAATGCGGTAATGGTTAATCATACTCTGAAAAAAGAACAAAAATTACAAAATGGATTTAAAATTGATATTGATAGGAAATATCAGGCTGGGGCTGATGGTGAAGCTGTTATAAATTTTGGTAATAATGGGTATATTAATATGCGAGAAAATCAGGAATTAGAAATTTTAGTTTTAGATAATCCCGATGCGCCAACAGCGTCTTTAACATTGAATAATGGATTTTATTATAGTTCAATAAGATTTTTTGATCAGAATGGATTTCGCAGTAATTGGAGTGAGATTTTAATGATGGGACCGAATATTTGTTCTGATAAAGGAGATCCGCAAGCTGTTGGCGGACCATTGAAAAGGAAGATTTCAATTTTTAAACAATTAGAAATTGATGCTGGAAAATCTTTTGATGGAGAAGGAAAAATTGTTAGTTATTATATTGATACCGATTTGCAAATAGATACAGATAAAAATGGTAATAAAACTGATGATAAAAATATTGGTAGTGATATTAATCCTAATAAAGATAGTAATGGGGATGGAATTCCGAATAATGATTTAGATAATCCTGCACTGATTTTAGGTCCATATAAAACCCCAGGTATTAGAAAAGTGATGCTGAATGTGGTCGATCAATCTGGCAATCTCGGACAGCAGAGAATTGATATAAATGTTTTTGTACCAAAAATTAATTTGGATAATTCCACGGCAACCAGTGGTGTAATTAGCGGAGAAGTTAATCCTGTGGTATCTGATATTCCTATCGGTTTAGTGCGTGATCGCGATGGTGTTATGACTCTTATTAAGACAGTAACTGCAGATATAAATAAGAAATATTATACGAATAATAATGGAAAATATAAAATTAATAATTTGAATTTGAAAGATACAATGGTAATTAAAGATAAGAATGGAAATATAATTGCTAAAATTGATCCTAAAACAGGAAGAATAATTTTGAAAAACCTGACATATCGATTGGGTGTTTTACCGGCTGATGAATCACTTAAATTACCCACAAGAATTGTGATTTATGGTCCATATAATAAAACTATTGTAGCTTTATTTCCTGTGGCGGATTCCAATACCGATGTGGTAATTGATCCTGCGATATTTGTTTATAGTGCTAATTCGGTGAAAAATCTAAAAGGAGTGCATATAAAATTGAATCATAAAAATGATAAACTATTGAAATTGCAACATGTTCCGGGAAATGTTGATAAATTCCCTGGAGGTGTAATATTAATTGATAACAAGACCCAAAACCGCTTAGCGGTTTTGGATAGTAGCGGTAATTTTTATATCTATGATAATCGTCTATCTTTAAAACTAAAACCAAGTACAAATATTTCTGATCCGTTAATTATTGAATATTTATGGACGGAAAATAATCAATCTAAAATTCTTGGTGAATTCTATGTAGCTTTTGGTAAACAGAATAATATTAAGATAATAACATCAAATAAATTAAATGATTTTACAATAGTAGGGAAAATTCCTAAAGCAGAACAATTACCAACCTTACGAAAAACAACTATATTGCCTTACACTGATGTACCTAAAAATAGTCCTTTTTACAATAATATTTTAAATTTTTATCAACGTGGAATTTTAGAAGGATTACCGACTGGTAAAAATCATACTTTTGGGTTTGACAAGTCAATTACAAGAGCGGAATTTGCAAAAGTAATGTTGGATACATTCTGTATTATTCCAAGACCGTCCGCATATCAGGCTCCATCTGTGTTTACAGATATTATCTATAATCCAAATCATTTGCCTTGGTATTATGCACCTGTCAAAGAAGCTTATTTTCAGGGTTTTGTGACAGGTTATCTTGGACGAATTAATCCTTTAACGGGACATTCTCCATTTGTACCACAAGCTGGAATAACACTTGCCGAAGGCGTAAAAGTAATTCTACAAGGATTACAAAAAGAAGGTTTAATTGATTTATCAAAAATTCCAAAAACTCAAATCTGGTATCAGAATTATTTAATCGCTGCTCAAAACTTAAATAGTATTAAAGTTAAGGGGAAAGTTTTGAAAAATGATTTTATTTTGACAGCACAGGAGGCTCAAGAACCTAATCGAATTTTAAGTAAAGGACAATTAATTAGTTTAGCGCATCGTGTGCTAACCGCTTATGATTGCCAAGCAATTGACTCAGATGGTGATGGTATGCCGAATTATTGGGAATTACAAAATGGATTAAATCCAAATGATCCCAAAGATGCAAATTTGGATCCCGATAAAGATGGTTTAATTAATCTGGATGAATATAAATATGGAACTGACCCGCATAAAGCTGATACTGATGGAGGAGGTGTCAATGATGGAGATGAGGTTCATAAATATAATACAAATCCTTTAATTGCCTCTGATGATATTCCAGGTAAAAATGCTTTTGATAGAAGATTACTACAAATTGCCAATAGTAAAATTGATTTAAGAAAAAATTTAGCTGAAGGTTTATATATAATTCAAAATTCCTGTACACAATGCCCTTGTGACTCGGCAATTGCTCATACTGCCGATATTATTCCTGAAGATAAAATTAAAGCGGTGATTTCATCCGATGATAATAAAACAGTATTTGCAGAAAGTAATGAAGTAACTATTAAAAGTGTTCCCGGACAATAGCTAAAAACTACAATTTATGATATAATATAGAGATTTAAAAACTTTAAAAAACGGCTTAATGAGGCGTAAAACAAAAATAAAATCTGATAAATTAAGTTATAGTAGTATCAAAAATGTGATATTGAGCATAATGCTCGCAATTTTAGTAATAGTTGGTAATAGTTATTTGTGGTCTGTGAAAGCTGATACTAGTAATTCAGCCCCGCCTTCCAAGCCAAACGTTAATTCAGCCCCGGTTGGTTTAAGCACTTGTAGCAGTGATATTGATGTTTTTGCCACGAAAGAATTTGATAAATATAAAATCTGGATGGAACAAAATTTTAGTAATAAAAGTTCAACATCTAGCTTATTAGGTTTGGGACAACAGCGTTACAGAGAATTTGCTGATACTTTACAAAAAAAATATCAATCTATTTTAAAAATTCAAATTGGGACATCAAATGTTAGTGTAGTAGATCAAGGACAGGCTTTTATAGCATGTCAAAATAAAGTTAATGATTATATAGCTCAAGCGGCAGATCTTTTAAAATTACGTGTAAAAAGTACTTCGGCAATAAAAAGGACTTTGATATTTGTTGAAAAATATAAAGAAATTAATTCAAAATTAAGAGCACTGAATTTAGATGTTTTAAAACTCTCTGTAAATTTACAAAGTTTTAATCAAAAACTTCCTTGTTATTTAAGCCAATGTGTTAAATGAAAAAAATATTATTTTACATTTCAATTTTGGGGATTACGGGATTGGCTCTGATTATTATTAATTTTGCTAGTGGTGCTACGCCTACGGCTACTAATACTAATGTTAATTTAAATTATTATGTTAAGAACTTTTGTTTTGGTGGTCAATTTAATCACATGGATACCAGCGATGTAATAAAAGAATATTTAAAGCAAACCAATAATTTTTTTAATAAAAATATTACTAAGATTATGAAAAATCCTGAAAAAATGGATCCTATTCCGACACTTGATGATTATAATAAAAATAAATTAACACTTTGTGCGGATCCAACAGATACTACCTGTCGAACCATTGCTGTTTGTCAAGATAATGCTTCCGCTTATTGTGTAGGAGTAAATACTCTTGGTTTTGATGGTCGAAATTTATATAAATATAAGTATGATGAATTACAGAAAATAAAAAATTTACAATATAGTTATTTCTGCTATAAGGCAGTGCTAGAAGCAAAAGCAAATGATGTGCAAGAAGAAACTGGACAAAGAATTTTGGCAAAATGTAATTGGCCAGATTCTCCATATAAAAATAATGATATTTGTACATTAAAACAAAAAGTTGATCAAGCTACCAATATTAATAATAAACAAAAAGCTCAGGCATCTTTAAATTTGATGCTTCAGAATTATGGTTATAGTAAAAATATTACAGGTATCGATACTTCAATTGTGGAGAGGTCGAATGCTATCACTACAGAAATAAAAAGGTCTAAACAGGTTTTAGATGTGACATTGTCGGCTTATTCACAATTACAAATGGCGTGGAAATTACATGTGAAATATATTGATATTTATAATGCTCTGGTGAAATATCGGGATGCCCTAGTGAAAGTTAGGAAACAAACCGATCAATTCCCATTACGATTTATTGATGCCTCAACAACCCGTTGTACATAATGAAAAAATTAATTTATATAATTGGAATTTTGATGATTTTTTCAGGATTGATTAAACCATTAATTGATACCGCAGCCACGGGAGTGGCTGCGGTATCAGCCACTTCCGTGGCTGCTCCTAGCAGTGATTCTTGTGATGCCCTAACCGATTCTAATTGTTTAAGAAAATCAATTAAGGGTTTGGACTGGGGACAAAGTT
This sequence comes from uncultured Candidatus Peribacteria bacterium, assembly GCA_964526005.1. Taxonomy (GTDB): domain Bacteria; phylum Patescibacteriota; class Gracilibacteria; order UBA1369; family UBA1369; genus CAZGKO01. The sequence continues at coordinate 53,301 of CAZGKO010000001.1, read as the reverse complement.
TTGGAGCAACCAATCCAGCTAAAGTCGGGCAAAATCTATATGATACCATTTATTATAAAATGAAATATAAACCTTTAGACAAAGCAATTAATGCTACCGCCGCTCAATATGGGCTTGTTCCTGAAACAATGTCTGTAATTTTATCTGGAGATATTTCTCCAATTCTAAATCAAAAACCATATATTACAATTGAAAGCGCACAAAATATATTTCAAACTATGCAGGCATCTTATATTAGAAATAAGAGAGATGCAGATTTAGTGGCTGATTTAAAAATTGAAACGGAACCTGCGGAAATTTTTGCTGATGGAAATATTAATGATTCCGGTTTTGATCTAATCAATGATCTAAATAATATCGAAATCATTTTATTTAAACAAAATGATCTGGTGAGTTTTGGACACCCTTATTCACCTTCGGGTATCAGTACGGGTGGGGCTTCTTCCACTCCTACAATGCCAAATTTAAAGCTAAATACTAGTGGAAATAAAATACCTGGAGGTATTATTGGTGAAAACGGAGGTATTTCAAATTCTGGTGCAAATTCAAGTGGTTCTGGTGCAAATTCAGGTTCGGGTCTAAATTCAGGTTCGGATTTAGGGATTTCAAATCCTTTCAATTCTATTAATGGTTCAAATATAGGAGGAATAAATCCAAATATTTGTTTTGTTGGGGATGATTTAAAAAAAGCTTTATATGATTTGGAACAAAGTAAAAAACAAAATAAATCTGGTTCTGGTGTAAATAAAATACAACAAGGGATAATTACTTCATCAAATTCTGGCTCTGGCTCTGGTTCTGGCTCTGGTGTAAATTCCGGCTCAAGTTCTGGCTCTGGTGTAAATAGCGATGTAGGTGTAGGTCAAATCGCTAAGTCTAAACAATCTAATAAACTTACAGGAAGTCACATTAAAGAAGTTCAACCTGCTCCAACTGGAAATTATCAAACAAATCCTCTATGTGGAAAGATCTTCTGTTTAACAGTAGATTTTGTTAGCGCACCTGTGAAACCAGCTTTCGATGAAATAGATAATTGTATTGAGTGTCATATTGAATATATAAATGATAAATTACAAAAAACCCTCTCTCATGATTTAACACCGGCCAAAGTTTCTGGCAATTTCGGGGAAACATCAACATGTAAACGTGCTGCTGGTATCGCCCTTGGAAATATAGGATTAAATGTGGCATTTCAGCCTGTTCCGATGATTACTCCAGTTAAAAATGATTTAATGACTTTATCCTCCACTACTGAAGAATGGAATAAATTTTGGGCTAATAATGCTTTTTGGAATTATACTGAAACAGAAAGGAAAAGATTAGATGCAGATTTTAATAATATGAATTATCAGACATCTTCTTTGAGTGAAAATATTACACAACAGATTTTAAATTCAGATCCTGATAATGCTTCCCTTTCTTTTATTGCAACCCGCATTGCCACCACTGCTAATCAAATTAACCAGCAACAACGTGTCACTGCGCTACTAGGCAAGGTTGGATCTTCGGTATATCAGGAAGCAGAAACACAAAATGATTTAGCTACAGAAATGAAAACTATGAATGGCTATTTTAGAAATATGAGAAATGTTATTCGCAGTTTGTCTTCAATTGTCCCGGGAATGAATTCATCATTAGCCTGTCAAAAATTAAAAAATAAAAAAGCTTGTACATAATGAATAATAAATATCTGAAATTAGGAATAATTATGGCAGCCAGTATAATTGGGTTGATGGGAATCAATGCGGCTCAAGCACAAGGATTAAGTAGCAATGCATCAACTGGACAACAGGCTTTTTGTCCAAGGGATTTTGGTAATTTTCTGGTAATTGGAATGAATTTTGAAGGAGAAGGATTTTGGGATTATTGGAAAGATATTTTAGATATACCTGGTG
>CAZGKO010000001.1:5812-51396 GCA_964526005.1 uncultured Candidatus Peribacteria bacterium | reverse complement strand
GCGGGCTGGAGTAGATATAGTTCTAATTATTGTCAATTTTTTGATATTCAAAGTTTATTGAATCGAATTGATAAATTACGTCAACAATTACGTAGAGCTTTTTATGTTTGTGATGAGGTGAGTACAACCAGATTAACAGCGCAATACACGGAACTATCTGCGGAACTTTATTATTTACGTCATTTTATTGATACCACCCCCTTTACGAGTAGTAATTCTAAATCTAATGTAAAAAATGATGATGTTTTTAAAAGACCAAGTTTTAGGACTCAGTTTATTCAAAAAATGCTAAAGCAGCATTTATCTTTGGATTATGCTTTATCACTATTCAATAGATTTGAAACAAAATATGCTCCAGAAATTGAAGTTTATAAAAATTGTAGTGATCCAAATTTGGGTATTTTAAAATTAAAACTAAAAGAATTGGGTAATACATTTAATACAGTTAAAAAACTTGGACAAAGATTTGCTTATACTACCGCTAGAACAGCTAAAAAATCTCAACAAAGGATTGATGCCAATCCGGGACTTTTGACGGTTTTCAGCTCTAGCAGTGCTAGTGATTTTTTTAAAAGAGCATTAGATTTCAGAGTAAATGGTAGCAATATTACTGAACCAAATGCTTATGACCAGTTAATTGAAGGAGTTGCACAAAATTTAAATCAAAATTTACCTGGATCTAATCCTGTTGGAAATAAAATTGGAGCTGTCGCTAAAACTCCGACCAGCACTTTAAGCTCAATGGCACAAGATGTTTTATCTTCTCAAGCACGTGATGCAGACAGCAATTTAGAAGCGATTTATTATACAGAGTTAAATATAAAATATCGCCAGGTGAGTGGGGTTGGGTTGGAACAAGATTATAGATTATTAAATAATTTGGAAAGTATCATTAAAGGAACATTTCCTGATTTAGCTGATTTAAAAACCTGTACCGCTAGTATTATAAATAAACAATGTGGAGGGTGATTTGAAAAGTGATTTCTCTCTAAATTTAGATGAAAAAAAAGCTTAAAAGACCTCATCCCAAAATTTGGAATGAGGTCTTTTAAGCTTTTTGGGGCTTAGTTTTTGTATTTGTTTAAAAATTTATTAGGTGATTTTTTTTAACGAATGACTAAGGATAGAATAGTTCCCTTAGTTTTTTCAATCCAGAGAGATGTGGAAATTGGATTTTTTTGTGTGCGGGATTTCATTATTTGAATGGCATTAATATTATTAATTTTACAATGTGGGCAATTCCCAAGTTTAGTGGAGACCGATACTCCACAGTTGAAACAGTTGAATAACATAAGTGAATGGTTAATCGAGGATATAAAAGTGATCTTCTCCCCTTTTATTCTCTGGTGCCACTTTTTTCCCAGGGTTATCGACTGTTTCAATTTTTATTTCAGTGGTTTTTTGAGTTTGCTTTTCTAGGGCGTTTTTAGACGGAGAATTTGTATTTTCAAAGAAATTAGTTTTTGTTTCTGTATTTTGATTACTGACTGATTGAGACTGTGTTTGTGTTTTGGTTTGTTTAACTGGACGTTCTGAGGTCTGATCAAGAAATAATTCTAAATCTGATTGTCGAATTCGATATGCACGCCCAATTTTGCTTGCTTTAAGCCTCCCCTGTTTTATGAATTTTAAAACAGTGAACTGATGTATTTGCAGAATTTTGGCTACTTGTTCGGGAGTTAGTAATCTTTCATCCATTTTAGCTAAATATACTCTAATTTATTAAATTATACCTACTTAGCTTAATTATATCAATTTTTCAAAGAATCTTCAATCTTTACACTACTTTTTATTTACTGTAATCATATTTATCATAGTATTAACAACTTTTCAAGAGTATTTTAAACTTTACTATATTTTATTAAACTTTAAACAACTTTCACACATCTTTTGAACATATTTAAAAGGTAATTGATTTAACTGAATTAAACATATTTATAGCTGTTTTAAGCTAAATAATATGATTTTTATTAAACTTTATTAAATCTAAGTATAGTTTAATATTATATTATAGATAATATTGAACAACATTTAATTTTATTAAATGTTGTTCTTAAAAATAGATTATTTTTGAGTTTGAAGGATTTTCTTTAACCAAATTGCGGTATAAGAGGCTTTTACTTTAGTAATTTGTTCAGGAGTGCCCGTTGCAATGACTTCGCCACCTTGATCGCCTCCTTCTGGACCTAAATCAATGACATAATCTACAGATTTAATTACATCGAGGTTATGTTCAATTGTTAAAACGGTATTTCCTTTATCAACCAGTTTTTGAAGAACATCTAAAAGCTTTTTAACATCATCAAAATGAAGCCCTGTAGTTGGCTCATCCAATACATATAATGTTTTACCTGTAGACCTGCGAGAAAGCTCTGTAGCTAATTTAATACGCTGAGCTTCACCTCCTGATAATGTGGTAGCGGATTGTCCTAATTTAATATAAGAAATACCTACTTGAAATAAAGTTTCCAATTTGATTTGAATATTGGGGATGGATTCAAAAAATTTCAGAGCTTCTGCAACAGACATTTCCAATACATCAGAAATATTACGTCCCCGATAGATTACCTCTAATGTTTCGGCATTATAACGTTTACCTTTGCAAATTTCACATTGAATATAAATATCTGGTAAAAAATGCATTTCTATTTTCTTAATACCATCACCCTGACAAGCTTCACAGCGCCCTCCTTTGACATTAAAGCTGAATCGTCCAGATTTATAACCACGCATTTTTGATTCGGAAGTAGCTGCAAAAAGCTCACGAATCTCAGTGAAAACGCCAGTATAAGTGGCAGGATTGGAACGTGGGGTGCGACCAATAGGAGATTGATCAATATTAATGATTTTATCAAGATTATCAATTCCTTCAATACGTTCATGAGCACCAGAATGGGCTTTGCTTCCATAAACCGCTTTACTAACCTCTTTAACAAGAATGTCATTAATTAAAGTGGACTTACCGGAACCTGAAACCCCTGTGATAGCTATAAAAGTTCCTAATGGAAATTTTACTGATATATCTTTTAAATTGTGCTCAGAAGCTTTAATTATTTTAAGAGTTTTGCCATTTCCTTTACGTCTTTCTTTAGGAATTATGATTTTCAACTCTCCAGATAAATATTTTCCAGTTATGGAATTTTTATTTTTCATAATTTCAGAAGGAGTCCCACTCGCAATAACTTTTCCACCTTCTTTCCCTGCTCCCGGACCAATATCTAAAATATAGTCCGAAGAAAGCATGGTGTCGGTATCATGCTCAACAACGATTACAGTATTTCCTAAATCACGTAAGGACATCAGAGTGGCAATAAGTTTGGCATTATCATTTTGATGTAATCCAATAGAAGGTTCATCTAATACATAAATGACTCCTGAAAGTTTAGAACCAATTTGAGTGGCTAAACGAATACGTTGGGCTTCACCACCAGAAAGTGTGTTTGCGGTGCGATTGAGTGTTAAATATGAAAGACCAACATTTTCTAAAAATGTTAAACGGTTATCTATTTCCTTAATTATTAGTTTGGCAATTTCCTGATGATAAGAGCTTAATTTTAAATTACTAAAAAAGCTTTTAACTTTTATTATAGAAAGTTGGGTAATTTCAATAATTGACATCCCACCGATTTTGATAGCTAAAACCTCTAGTTTAAGACGATTACCATGGCAAGCTGGACATAGTAATATCTGCATATATTTTTCAATTTTTTTACGAATATAATCAGAATCGGTTTCGTGATAACGTCTTTCGAGGTTTGGAATTACACCTTCAAATTTCGTATTATATGTATTCCCAGAATTTTCTTCATCAGGATGACGATATGATCCCATTGTAACGTGATATTTTCTATCTCCAGTGCCATAAAGCACAATTTGCATTTGATCTTTAGTAAGTTTTTTAACAGGTACATTCATGGAAAAACCATTTTCTTTAGCAACCGCTTCCAAAATGCGATTATACCATGCCAGATGGGAAGTTGTTGCAGACCATGGCATAATTGCGCCTTCAGACATAGTTAACTTAGTGTTTGGAATAATTAATTTAGGATCAATCTCTAGTTTTGTTCCAAGCCCATGACAATGGGGACATGCCCCTTGCGGAGAATTAAAAGAGAATAATGAAGGAGTGATTTCCGGTAGACTGAACCCACTTTCTGAAGAATATTGCTCAGAAAAAACTTCTTCTTCATGGGTATCATGGTCAACAACCAGCATTACTCCATTACCTTTTGTAATAGAAATTTCAACTGAATCTGCTAAGCGACTATGATCTGGATTTGGCATTTCAATTTGATCGCCATTAGACATGGTCTGGTAAATTTTTTGTAAATTTTTAATTATCAAACGATCAACTACTATTTCAATGGTATGTTTTTTGTTTTCTTCGAGAGGGGGAACATCAATAATACTTAAAACCTCACCATCTACACGAACACGGACAAAACCTTCTTTTTTTAATTTTTCTAAAAGTTTGGTGTGTGACCCTTTGCGATTTTTAACCTGAGGAGCAAGTAAAAGTATTTTTTTACCTTCTGGCATATTAGAGATGATTTCTACAATTTCTGAGATGGTTTGGCGGCTTAAAGGCTTGCCGGTAATAGGGTCATAAGGAATTCCCACTTTAGCATATAAAAGTCTTAAATAATCATAAATTTCAGTAACGGTTCCAATTGTGGAACGAGGATTGCGGGGAGCGGATTTTTGATCAATGGAAATGGCGGGAGATAGTCCTTCAATAGATTCCACATCTGGTTTTTCCATTAATTGTAAGAATTGACGCGCATACGTGGATAAGCTTTCCACATAGCGTCTTTGTCCTTCCGCATAAATGGTATCAAAAGCTAAAGTAGACTTCCCAGAGCCAGAAAGACCCGTAATTACAGTCAATTTATTCTTGGGAATATGGACATTGATATTCTTGAGATTATGTAACTTAGCCCCTTTAACAATAATATAATCGTTGGACACCGAAAATTGCGGAAAATATAAAAATATAGCCTAAATAGAATTTGGCTAAAAGAGTTTAGCAGAAAAATTTTGAATTGGCAATAAATTAGCTCTCAACCATACAATAACTTTTATCTATACGTTTATTTTCAAAAGAATAAGAAAGTCCCATGAACCCAATGGCAAGTATTGGTACAATCATAAATGTCCAGTTCATTTCAAGGAAAATATTAAAACTGGAATGCAAAACGATAGCCCAGAAAAATCCTTCAACCAACATTTCATGATGAAAAAGGATTTCTTTTTTGTAACCAATTAATTTACTAAAAACCCGTAATACTGTCCAACGGCGACGATTATATGTTTCATTAAGGATTGGTTTGGCAAGAACAGCTTCTCCATAAAAATATCCGAGAACTCCTGAAAATAATACATGAGCAAAAGTGGAAAATAGAGAACGAAAAACAAATGGCATTAGAATTTCGCCTGTACCATGAATATTCATAATATTATAGAAATAGATGATGTTTTCAGCAAAAGCAAATCCCAAAGCAACAATAATAAAAAATTCAATGGAATCGGTAACGGAACATATTTTTTTATTGGGTACGGTTTTGACAGCTAAAAATTTAGCAGTTTCTTCAATTAAACCAACAACCATAAATGTTAATAATACATTCACTGGAATTGTCGCTAAATTACTAAAACCAACAAAATCATCAGCAAAGGAGTTGGTATAAACAAAAGCGTTAATCCAAGGGAAAAATTGCCAGAGATATTTATAAAGAAGTAGTGGGGCAACGGCAAGCATTCCGCTTAGAAAAAGGTTAAAAATCAAACGTTTATTTTCTGGCTGTTTTTTATAAAAAATATAGCCCCAGAATAATGCTGGAATTACAGCCAACAGTCCCGCTAGTGCTAATCTAATAAAATTTTCTGTAGCCAAGTTATTTTATTTATATATTTGATATATTATAACACAAAATTAGCGAGAAGGAAATGAGTGAAATTGGTAAAATAGAGTGAAATTACTCAATAATAGGACAAATGATTTTAAGTAGTCTAAAATTAGAAAATTTCCGAAATTATGGCTCTAGTGAGCTAAATTTAGAAAGCAATAAAGGTTTGGTTTATTTAATTGGTGATAATGCTCAAGGGAAAACCAATTTATTAGAAGCTATTTATGCTTTATTTCTTGGGAAATCTTTTTTAAAAGTGCAAAATCAAGACTTAATTCAATGGGGACAGGATTTTGCGAGAGTTAAAGGTAAATTGGAAAAATCTGGAGAACAGGTGAATTTGGAATTATTTTTAGGATTATCCCCTAATCCCAGACGAGCAACTAAAATTAATGATGTGAAAATAGCTTTAAATGATTATGTTGGAATTGGAAGAGTGGTTTTATTCCATCCGATGGATTTAAATATGATGTATTTGGGACCATCTGCTCGAAGGGATTTTTTAGATGATATTAATTCTCAAACTCAAAAAGGTTATTTGGCTAGTCTTAGACAATATAATAAAGTTATTAAACAAAAAAATGCCTTGTTAAAAAGAATTAAAAATGGTGAAGCAAAACGAAATGATTTAGAGGTATGGAATGAGTTAATCGCTGTAGAAGGTTCTAAAATAACTAAAATACGGGCACAATTACTTAATGGAATTAATCAAAAAATTGAAGATTTATATAATTCAATAGCTAAGGAAAAACAAAAAATAAGTTTTAATTATCACAGTAATTTAGGTTTGGATTTAGAAGAAATTATGGAAAATAAGAATTTGACAGATTTCTTTCGTATGAGATTGGAAGAAAGAAAAGAAACAGAAATTATTGTTGAATATAGCTTGATTGGTCCACAGCGTGATGATTTTTCTATTGAAATAAAAGGTGTAAATGTGAATTTACATGCTTCAAGAGGAGAAATAAGAACAATGATGTTAGCTTTAAAGTTTTTGGAAATGGATTTGCAAAAGGCTGGTTCTGATGAGACTCCTCTGCTTCTTTTGGATGATGTCCTTTCAGAATTAGATCATCAAAGGCAATTGATGTTACTTCAAAGGGTAAAAGATTTTCAGACAATTATTACGACCACTAAAGATTCAGCAACAATCAATCAGGAAAAATTGATTCCAGGTGACTTTTGGGAAGTTCACAATGGAAGGGTTTTTCATATTTAATGAGAATTTTAAAATGAAGGGCGGGATTTATATGTAATAGTGTTTTTCTAAAATGAGGGGCGGGATTTTTTCACTTTGGCAAATTGATTTTCTGGTTTTTTATTTGAAGATTGTATATATTTGGCTAGTTTAGAATTTAAATTTATAGTTATGTCTTCTGCTGTTGAATTTGATAAGCTTTCCAAAACGGAAAAGTTGGATAGAATGCGACATTCCTGCTCTCATGTGCTGGCGCAAGCAGTTAAGGAAATGTTCCCTGAAGCAAAATTGGGAATTGGTCCGACAATTGAAAATGGTTTTTATTATGATTTTGATTTACCACGAACTTTAATTCCAGAAGATCTAGGAATTCTGGAGAAGAAAATGAAAAATATTATTAAGGAAAAACAAACTTTTGATTACATTAAAGAACCGGCTGAGAAATCTAAAGAATTTTTACTTTCAAAAAATCAGCCTTTTAAAGCTGAATTAATTGCGGATTTAATGAAAAATAAAGGATTAACGGTAGTATCTTTCTATGAGAATAAAGATAAAAACGGTAATTTAAAATTTTGGGATTTGTGCGAAGGTCCACATGTCGAGAAAACCAATCAAATCGGACCATTTAAGTTAACTAAAATTGCTGGTGCTTATTGGCGTGGTGATGAAAAAAGACCGATGTTACAGAGAATTTATGGGGTCTGTTTTGATAATAAGGAAGAATTAAAAGAATACTTAAGATTACAAGAGGAAGCTAAAAAACGAGATCATAAAGTCTTAGGTCCCAAATTAAAAATATTTACAACTTCCCCTTTGGTTGGAGCAGGTCTGCCGTTATTGCAACCCAATGGTGCAATTATTCGTCGAGAACTGGAAGAATACTTATGGTCTTTACATAAAAATAAAGGGTATATGAGAGTTTGGACTCCGCATATTGCAAAAGAAGAATTATATATACAATCAGGTCACGCTGCTAAATTTGGTGATGAACTTTTTAGAGTAAAAGGTAAAGAAGATGAATTTATTATGAAACCGATGAATTGCCCTCATCACATGCAAATTTTTGCTGATAATCAATATTCATATCGGGATTTGCCGATTAGGTTTTTTGAGCCAGCGACCGTTTATCGTGATGAAAAATCTGGTCAATTAGGTGGATTAACTCGTGTGCGTGCAATTACTCAGGATGATGGACATTTATTTTGTAGAGTTTCACAAATTACAACAGAAGTGACTACAATTTGTGGAATTATCAGAGAATTTTATCAAACAATGGGATTAGATAAAGATTATTGGGTGAGTTTGTCAGTACGGGGTGAAGATAAAGAAAAGTTTCTTGGTTCTGATGAAATCTGGAATAGTGCGGAAAGCGCTTTGGAAGATGCTGCAAAAGCAAATAATCTTCCTTATAAACGGGTGGAAGGTGAAGCGGCTTTTTATGGTCCAAAATTAGATTTTATATTTAAGGATTGTTTGGGCAGACAATGGCAATTGGCTACAATTCAATGTGATTTTAACTTACCAATGCGTTTTGAATTGGAATATACCAATGAAAAAAGTGAGAAAGAAAGACCAGTGGTAATTCATAGAGCTATTTCTGGTTCTTTAGAACGATTTATGGGAATTATAATTGAACATTTTGCCGGGGCATTCCCGACATGGATTGCGCCTACTCAAGTGATTCTTTTGCCCGTGGCAGAGCCTCATTTTGATTATGTAGAAAAATTGAAAAATGAACTAATGGAAGCAGATATTAGGGTGAAAGCAGATCAATCAAATGAAAGCCTAGGTAAAAAAATCCGTAATGCGGAAATGATGAAAATACCTTATATGCTTGTGATCGGTGATAAAGAAATTGAAGGGGGAAATCTAGCAGTAAGAAGTTATAAAACCAAGGAACAAAAAGAAATTTCTAAAAAGGATTTTATTAAGGAATTGATTGAAGAGATTAAAACTAGGAAATTATAATATTACATTAAAAAATGTTTACGTCTGACACGATAACCTCGCGGTTATCGTGTCAGACGAGATTTTTGGTCATGAACCAGCTCAGTTGCGGTTCATGACACAACCACGGCTGGGGTGATATTCCCTGTGCTATGGTTAAGCCATACGGCGGGCAGATCGCTATCTGCCAATCGGGATGAGGGGGAGGCGGAAAGAACATGTCCGTTTAATCTCCTCACCTTGTTGATAGATCTCTGATCTATCCCCCGATGAACGAGAAGATGGAAGTAACACATCACCACCATACGTCGATGATGGTCTTCCCCTTCTGTTTGGGGTGGTGTGAGAAAGAAAGAAGTAAGCTCCCAACCCCATACTGCAAGGATGAGATTGGAGGGGGATTTCAGCCCTACGTGGAAGAGCAGCCACGGCTGCTCTTCCACGATTTGCGCGAGTGTCAATTCGCGCGGAGTTTGGTGTCGAAGATGAAGTAGATCACGAATGATCTCCTTGATCTCTTCCCCCCCTACACTTACGCTCAAAACATGAGCGGCAATCGCAATTCCTTGCGATCTGATCCCCCTGTTTTCTACCCTTCTTGCGGTGGTACTTATACTCAAAACTCGCTCCTTTCTTGTCAAAAGACAGAATACGAAAGATATAATACACACTTATTTGAAATACGTCAATGATGAATTTACTTTTGTGAGGCTATGTATAAGATTCGGCACTGTAATCTAATTGTTTCGCTTCTTCTTTAGAGGCTTGAACACCGCTAAGACCTTGTACTCCAGTGCTGTGAATTACCTGCTCGGATATTTCAATTAAACCAAGTAAATTTTTTTGACCGAAATCTTTAATGTTTTTTACTAATAGATTTCTAAATTCATTTTCCTCATTAACCAAATCACGGCTTACTTTATGTCCAAAAATTAAATTAGCAAGTTGTGCTAAGCGCAAGTCACCACTACGGGCTGCTAATTGACAAGCAAATTGATGTGTGTAATTTCTTGCTTCATCAGCAAATTCACTTACTTTTCTTTTCTTATCGGCACGTAATTTAATATCAAGATCACTTGGTTGAAACCTAGTATAATGTTCATTAAGTTTAATACGACTATTTAAAATTGAGTCAAAATATGAGAATGATTTAAGAGTATCAGAAAAAAGTTTGATAACTCTCTCTTTTTCCAGTTTCCCTTCATTAGTATCAGGATAATTAAGAGCATCGCGCATTTTCTGTGTACGTGCCATCATATGAGTACTATAACCTTCATACCATGTTTTAACGATATTAGCCTGATCGCGTCCACCTACTCCACGCCTTAATATAGTATCAATATCATTTGGATCGGTAAGTAATGGTCCAAGATGATGAAAGATCATCGCTGGCTGAACACCAGATTTATCCTGAACTTTTTGAATTACATCAGAATTTGTAAGCACATCTTTTTGTAACCAATGAATCATTGAAGCGCCAGCGGTAAAAATTTTTGGATCAAAGGGGTCACCGCCTGTACTGGCGATTTCTCTCCGATTTGCTGTAATATCTGGCATAGCAAATTTTTTATATAAATAAGCAAAATCATGAATAGTAAGATGACCTTTTTTGGGGCTACCATCAGGTTCTAAAATTAGATTTCCATTAACATCGTGCAAAGGATGTTTAAGTGCAAAAAATAGATAAGGGGCGTTTTCCCGAAGCATCCCAATATATGGGTACATTTTAGAATAAGGTAAAAGTGAGGTGTATGGGTCATTTTTGCTACGAGCACCCCATGCTGCTAAAAACATTAATAAACCCTGTTCCTCTGAGACTTCATCTTGATCAATAGCACCATGTAAAAGACCATCAAATTCAGCAGAATCAACCGGGTCTCCATTTTCAAAAGCAATTAAACGCTTTTGAATTTCTTTTCCTATTCCCTCCCCCAAAAATTCATAAGAATGAAGATTACTGTTAGTGCGGTTTTCAATTTCACGATATTGACTTTCACTGGTACCGAAATAAGTATTAAATGCGGTTTCAAACATACCTTGATTCATCAATAATTTAATTTGTTCGACTACTGGAATTTTGCTTTCTAAATTTTTATCAATTTGAATACGTTGACCCCATAATTCTTTAGGGATTTGAGCGGTTTCAGGATAATTTGTCGGTTTAATTAAACGATTTAATACTTTGTGTAATTTTTCATCATCTTCACGTAATAAGCCTTTTGCTGCTAAATATTCTAAACATGCCCTCATTTCGATCATATCATCACAATTCTCATAAAGTTGTTGGAAAACTTCTCTTTCTTTCATATTATCTTTCATCCATTCAACACGATTTTTGATTCTTTCCAAAGTTTTAGAGGTAACTTTTGCTAAATATTCATCAGCAAGACGTCCCATAAAAGGCTTTCCATGATAAAAATTAGCTCCAACTTTATTCATGGTAGTCTCACCTCTTTCTTTAATTCTCTCAACAATATGTTTGGTACCGCTGGAAAATATCTTCCAGAGTTGTATTAAATTAATGAAATGAATATCTTTAAAAAACCTATTATAAAGAAAGCGAGCGGGACCAAGATAATCTATGCTGGCTTTTTGATCGGGAGTAATATGAGATTTTTCTAATCTTTCTTTTTCTTTCTTATAAGCAGTCTCTATAATTTCATCTTGAATTATTGCTTCAGAAACGGGTTCTTTTCCACTGGTTTTTTTAATTTTTTCAATAGCTTCCGCCCGTTCAGATTCTGGTACCCCACATAAATAATTTTTTTTAACATCGCGAAGAAAAATGCTAGGGGTGGATATGCTTCCATCATTAAATGTGATTTGCTGTGGTGTCACCGAGGTGATTATATATAATTCAGGATTATCAGTATTATTGGATTGAATGACTATTGGCAGAGGATCATTAAGATTAATTACGGGGAATTGATCTTGATCTATATTGTTTTCCTCACAAACTTGTTTTTGAAATTTCTGAAGTTCCTCATTAATTTCATTAATATTTTTTATTTCTGGAATAGTTTCAGTACTACGAATCCATTTGGCAAATTGACTAAAAGTCATTTTATTATTACTATTGGGTTTATATTCACCGGCATACGGACGAGCTGGTTCTATATCAACTTCTTGATCAAGAGTAATGGTTCCTTGATCTTCATCAATGTTGATAATTTTAACTTTGATAGGAATTTCTTTAGAAATTCCTTGATCGTCTTTTTCAATGGCAATAGTTTCAAAAATTTGACCTGTGTGAATTTTATTAGGTATTTGTAAAGATTCTTCCAATTGATCGAGTCGATCGATTTTTTCTGATAAATTTATTGAAGTAGCATATCTGATAAAAGCGCTACTACTAAGATGTTCAGTTACTTCTTCGTTAGTGAGAGGATCTTTATATTTGAAATGAACTACTGGCTCTATTGAAGGATAATTGTTTAAAAATGGAATATCAGCATTCTCAAAATCGATTTTTTCAATTATTATTTCAATAGCTTGTTTGCGTGGCTCTGTTTGATTGGGATTTTCAGGATCCCAGCTCCAATCATCAGCATAAAGAATTTTGCCGGCACATAAGGAAATGCCAAGTTTTTTGTACATCTGTTTTTGTTTATCATCTCTCTCAATTTTTAATTGAACAGACTGATAAATATCAGTAATTGATTCATTAATTGTTTTTAATTCTTGATTATAAACCTCTATTATTTTATATAAATATATTTTTGATTGATTTATAGAACCATATAGTTGTGTAAATTGACGATATTTTTTAGATTCTTTTGAAAATTTATTTTTGATTCTTTCTTTTTCTAATTGTAATTCTTCTGGAGTTTTAGGACCAAGGCATAGTAAATTAGTTTTTTGTCTTGATGATAGGGGTAGTTTATTTACTAATTTTTTAAATTCTTCTGGATCATTTGATTGGAGTAGTTGATCTCCTTCATTTTCTGTGAATAAAGCAGATTGATTGTTCTGCTTAGTAGTGTGTTTTTTAATTAAAGCGTGTAATTCTTCATCAAGTGGTTGATCTTTTATTAATTTTAATTCATAAGATTTGATAACCCCATCTTGAACTAATTTTGTTTCAAAAGCATTTAAAGTGCTGAATGTCTGATCTAGTTGATGATAATTCACTGAAATATCATTAAAAATATTTTCTAATTTTTCCTTAAAATTGTTCTGATCAAAATCCGTAAGATTGATATTGCCAAACAATTCTCCGAGATATATTTGCCCTTGCATAACGGCATTAACCCGATTATTGATTTCATCAGTAATATATTCTTTAAGATTAATTTTCAGTTTATTATTGGTGGGTGCTTGCCCATTATATTGATCTGAAAATTCTGGATTATTTCCATATCCATATTGATCTGAAGATTTCTGATTGTTATTGTTAGTGGTAGTCATTTATTTAGAGTTAGATTTTTTTATGTCCTCAGCAATGTAATCACCACTGCCGTTATGAGTAGCAACGGATTTCGTAATTTTGTCCCAAAGTTCTTGGTTCACTTTAGTGCCATCTTTTTCTAATGCACTTTTTAAATCAGAAAGAGCCTGCCGGCTGTCTAATCCTAATCCTTTAAGTGTTTGATAAGCACTTTGTATTCCCTTGGGTATGTCTGTATTATTAGGGACACCTGATGCTGAAACGCCTTTTTTAAGCTTCTGGGCGAGCTCCTTGATCTGACTAATCACTTCGTTCATTTTATCCGGTTTGCCTGTTTGCTGATCAATCTTTTTTCTCAAATTAAACATTTTGCTTTTATTAGTAGCTTTCGCTGTGTCGTGGTTAGTTGCACCACTACTAGGTGTACCACTAGTGCCCGCTGCGGTACCTGCGACATTTGTTGGACGTTGATTGGCCATGACCTTATGAAAGATTTTTGATGACAAGCCATGCTTCATTTTATCGCTTAGCTCTTTCCATGTGCTAATCCCAGCAGTAGGGCGAAATTTTATGTTATTAGCTTTTGCTTTTTTCATCGTGGCATCAGCCATTTTGCTTATTATTGGAGGTGATAAAGTAGGAGCGTAGGGTAGATCCTGCATTGCTTTAAGATTTGCTATTTGTCCTTTGGCAGTGCTTAACTGTGTTAGTGCGCGTTGAGGATCAGCTGCTTGACTAAATTCCCCTATTATTTCACTTCTTGAGTGACGAATATATGCGGCTGGTCCCCTTAAATTTATAACACTTGCAAGATTGGCCAATCCGATCATATGTCCACCAACAGGAATAATTGGCGCATAAAAAGGTGCTTTTGCAAGACTTGTAGCAAATCCGCCCACATGGGTACGAATAGAATTTGTAAATTTGCTCCAAGGACCTTCACCAATTGCCTGAAAGACTGCAATCCAAATGAATGCAGCGGTAGCCAGCCCTGCTAACAAATCTTGTAAAGAAGAGGGACCTGCAACTACTAATCCTAAAGAAGCAATATTAGTTGAATTAATAACATTAGGTCCAATTTGTTTTAATTGAGTAATCATAATAATACCGATTGCAAGAACCACTGAAATTGGAACTGGTAAAAATGCAGCTTTTAAGAAATTCCCCATAATAGAGTTTTTACCTTCTTTCACATGCTTGCCGATTGGAGCAAAAGTTTCTCCTAAAACAGCGACTGGCAATAAAGCGGTTGTGATCCATAAAACCACAGTACGAACTAATAGAGCTACAAATAAAGCAATAAAAGCAACTGCATAAATAAGAAAGAAAATAATAGAAAATAAACTATTGATTGTTAAAGTTTTTAAATCTGTGACAGCAATACCATCAACTTTATCAATCTGTGTTATTTGCATCATTTCAGTAGCCATCACTAAACTAACATTTCGAGCATTTAAATTAGAAAACATTTTCTTTCCATAATTGGTTAGAGTTTGTTGATAAGATTTGCTTTTCCCTGCACCTTCCAGTTTGGCATTCTTAGCACAAACTTGATTAACAGTCTTGTTCAATGCGAGAACGGTTGAGTAAGGAACTTTTGAAAATACTGTATTACATAGTTTATTAACAAACTCAGGGTTTACACCTAAATTTTTATAATCATTTCCCACTAAATTAGAATTGGAAGGTATAGTTATAATTGAAGTAGCTAATACATTGGAAAAATCAATGATTACTTTGGCACCGAAGAAAGAAAAATTAACTAAGATTAAACCTATAATAATTTTAGGAAGGACAGTTTTTATTTGGAAATCATGTGCGTCGACTCCAACGATATTAGCTATCGCAACTGCTAAAATTACTAAAACAAAAAATACGTTCACAAAATCTCGAACTGCAGACCAAACATTAAGTAGCATGGTCTGCATGCCACCAGCAAAAAGAAAATCATTGGTGAGTAAACCTCCAATTAAAAGTAAAATTGGCCAAAGAACAGATTGTATTACCAATAATACAATACCCAGTAAATTGAAAAGTCTAGGTAATTGTTTGGCTAAAGTTGTCCCAAAACTGGCTATTGAGGCTGACACGTTAGGGGTTGTTGAGGCTGCTCCGGCGGCTCCAGTCGCTGCTCCAGCTGCTGGGGCAGTAGTCGCTGCTAACACAATAGTTGGAAGTGTCAATAAAATCAATGCTACAAATATATAAGGTAAAAACCTTTTTATTTGTTTTATGATATTTTGTTTTTTTATTTTCATAATTTATCTGCTGGTCAACCAATTTAAAATTAGACTTCCACTAACTGCACTTCCTGTTGCTAAAACAGTAATGGTAGTCGCAATTGCAGTATGATGATTTGTTCGATGATTAGTTTGGGAGGCAGTATCTAAAGTGTCTTCAGTGTTTTTTTCATCTTGGACGGATTCGTGGGTTGCGTGAATAGGTGGGTGTGAAAGGGGTTGTGGAATTCTAGATTGTGAGTTTATTTGAGATTTAGTTTGTTGAGTGACGGCCTGTTTTTGTTTAATTAATGTATTGATTACAGGGGCTGCTGGTGTCGGTAGCTTGATTTTCACATTATCTGGTAATTGTGACATTGGTCTCGGTATTTTATGTTGCGACATAACTGATGAATCTGGTGGATGAGCAGAACCAAGAGTTCGAGACTGATTTAGTTTTGTCTCAGCAAGAGGGCGAAATTTGCCGGCTTTTCTGGCAGTAATTAGAATTTGCATTAAAGTTTTCTTGGGTATAATTGAAGGGAAAGTATCGACAGGGATTCTGACCGGACTGGTTTTAAAAGGGATTTGATTATGAGTTGGAGAAATTTGAAAATTGGTATTTGCAGCAGGATTACTGCGTAAATCAGATACTGAAGCAGAAACTAAACCTGTGGAGTGCTCATGATCGGTAGTAAAGAAGAAAATATTATTTCCACCACCAGATTCATCTAAATATACTTCTCCATTATTGAAATTTGCTGTTTCTGTTGCTGAAGTTTGCATGCCAACTGGTTCAGCACTATAAGATAAATTCCCGACTCCATTCTGGAGAATTCTCCCGCGCAAATCATGCCCCAATCTGATATTAAAAAGTCGGTTTAATTCACCAATAGAAAAAAGGGTTCTAACCTTTTCACCGGGATGGAGATTGCTGGCTAAAAATATTTCTAATTGTCCTTGTTCATTTACAAAAATATTTACCCCAGCAAATGATTGTTTTATAAAAGCATTGATTTGCGCGGGACTTTGCCCTTGAGCACGAAGGGTTCTAATCTGTTCAGATAACTCTTTAATTTCAGAATATGTTAAAACTTGATCAAATTTTCCATCAATGCCTTTGACCAACATGTTTTCCCCCGCATTATGATAAGAATTTTGAACATTACTTTGTGCGGTGGGAACTTCTCCTGACTGAGCACTTTTTGTCTTTTCTATTTCACGTTGTTCCATAGCTGATAACGCAGGTCGAACCATTCCAAGATAAATATGTAAATTCTGAGATTGAGTAAATTCAAAATTATTTTTTTGTTTGCCTTCAATTTCTTCAGATTTATTTATCGGAAGAATTAATTCCAGATGTTTGTAATTATAGCTGGATGAACGAATTATATTGCGGATCTGGTTTAGAAAAAATAATTGATCGTCACGACGATTTAATCCAACAAAAGGTACTCGTTCGGAAAGTTTTTCTAAATTCTGTCCAAAATATTCGGCTAACCAGACTGGTCGATAATTCGGTGCACTTTCAATTCCACCAGATAAATTACGGTTAAGTATTGCTTTATCTAAGGCAGAAACCTGAATGGAAGAATTAAATTGAGAGCTATAAACTCGCTCACAGTTTTGTAAAACCGATTTAATTAGTTTTTGAGTATTTAATAATACAATTGTATTAGCTTGTTCTTGCATTTGTTTAAGTTAATCCTTGTGATTTTTTATATTCAGTGTAAAAAGTTTCAAAAGCTGTGTCATTTCCTACTTTGAGAATTCTAAATTTATCAAATATACCCTTTAAAATCAGGAAAAAGCTTCCTTGTTTGTTCCCATAAGAAAGAGTTTTATTTGTACTTGTCTGTAATTCGGGAGATAGAGAATTTTTAATTTTAATGACAGTAGGTTTAAGATTTATTCTTTCTGATTTAGGATCGTTTTTGAGCTGTTTGTTATATGAGAGAAGTAAAGTTTCAAAAATAGTTTTCTTCCTAGAAGTTTTCTTTTGTAACCAATGCGGTAATTCTGGATTTTGTCCAAATTGTTTATAAATAGACTGTTTGAGCTGGTCTAATTTTTCTTTTCTTTCATCCCCTTTAGCAATGTCAAAAGAAGAAGGATGTAACCATCTATGTAGGGTGCTACCGATTTTATTCTTTGGTGAAAGAATATTGGCAACACCCAGCCCACCACCAAGAGCGGTGAGCAATCCAACACCTCCCCAACCACTAAAAAAATGTTCTAAACTTCCAGGAATGTCTTTATAATTAAAATTGGCACCCAAATTTACAAGTGCAGTGGCAGATCCCCATAGAGTAGCCAACAAATAAAGTCCTGGCATTCCAAAAAGTTTGTTGAGCGGATTTTCAGCCCCTCGCCCCTGTGAAACAATGTTTTTACGTTCGAGAAATTGTTCATATTCATGTTTTTGTTTGAAAAATTTTGGATTGGAAATCATGGCTTTAAAATAAGTACTTAAATTAACTGGCATATCGGAATAGAGATTTTCAATTTGGGCGGTTGACAATATATCATGTATATAAAAACTTTCTATTAATCCCTTTGTTTTATTGGGTTTTGAAGCATATTTAGATTTAATCAAATAACGAGAAAATGCCATTTTTTGGGCATCACTCATAGCTCCAATCAAGGCACCAACTTGAGAAGATTCAAAAACTTTTTGAGGTTGTTTTTCTATATCTTGAGATGATAAAGTCTGACAATGAGCAAAAATATAATCAAAATCGGTAGTATTGATTTTTTTATTGGAGAGAATTCTTAAAAATAGTTTTTCACTATTCGGATTCACTTCCATTTTAGATTCGGCTTCCAAAAAAGCTTTTAAATGAATCAGCTCTTTATCATTAATATAAGATACGCCGCGAACATGTTCGATGATTAATTCTACTGGATGATAGATTTGTTCAAATTCTTTTTGGGCATTTCCAATTAAGATATCGCGGCGTGCTTGACGCTGATTCCAAAGTAATTTATTATATTCAGCCAGTTTATTTTGGGCAACCTGTTCAATACGTTGAGTTTGTACTGCGGCTAAATTTTGTGCTTCTGCTTCTCCTATTGAACCTTTAGATTCAATAACATTGAATGCTTTGCGAACTTTTTCTTGATATTTATCTTTTTTCTTTTTTAATTCCACAGCATAATTTTTGGCATGAATTTCAGCCGCTTTCTTCTCCGCAGGAGTAGCTTTACGAAGAATTGGTTGTTTTGTTACATGCTTCTGATCTGGTCTGTGGGTAGGTTTAGGATTCATAATTATAATTTTAGTAATCTAAGAATAGAATCGGTAATTTTTTCATGTGGATCCTCAACTTCCTTAAGATATTTTTTTAAAAAGTTGCGAATGGCAATGGGATCTTCTTCTTCCAGTTCAATAATTAAATCGCTAAATATAGCTCCCTTTACTCTAAAAACGATTTGCTGCAAATGAGGAGGATGATAAAAAATACAAAATCTTTCAATTTGACTGTAAGGGATTTTACGATATCCAATTTTTAGACCATATTCAGAAATTACAATTTTTAAATGTTTAGGTGGATAAAACTCATATAATATCCAATAAACTACAGCGAAAGCGACTGTAGCGATTAACATTGTCCAATTACCTGTAAATCCTTCTATAATCATTGATAAAATAGCTATAATACCAAAGATTGTCCACCAACGAGTATTTTTGGGATGTTGGTAAAATTCAGGAGCAATCCATGAAAAAACCGCTTTTTCAAAAGAATATTGAGGGGGCGCATCATGTGGATGATTAGGCTCAAAAACAGAAGAGTGCAAAAGATGTTCTGGAATTATTTTTGAAGGATTATCAGGGTGTTTGCTCTCTAAAGTATAATTACGAGAATTAGCATGGCGGCTCTGTAGTTTGTGTTTTATTTTTGAAGTGATTTTTTTAATCATGATTTTGACGTATTGGGGCTTTTAACAAATCTTATTATTCTAGCATAGAAATGGCTTTTCTTGAATATAGAAGGTGGGGATTCACCACACTCGTCTTGACTTTTTCTATGAGTGTTATGCAATATTTAAATAAATTATTTGCAAAATCACTTGTCCTAAACAATTGCATTTGCTAACCTATTAACACTTTCTTTGTGCTTTTTAGAAAATTCTAAAAAGCTGAAGTATTAATTTTTAACCATACAAAGAATGAAAGAAGGACTAACTCAATATGAATTGATGATAATTATCAATTCAGAAATCGGACAAGATGCTATTAAAAAACAACTTTCAGATATAAAAAAACGATTAGAAGAACATGGTGAAATTTTCTTTGAAGATTTTTGGGGAGAGCGTGATTTAGGATATTCAATGAATGGGAAAACCAAAGGTTATTATGCTGTTTTTGATTTTTATTTTGCACCTGCGGAAGTTAAAGAGCTGGAAAATGATTTGCAATTAGATAATGAAGTAATACGGCATTTAATTGTGAAATTGCCTCTTAAATATGAACCAAAATCTTTTATGTATTATCAAGAAATAAAAGCAAAGGTTGATGCAGAAAAAGAAGAAGAAATGGAAAAGAAAAGAGTAGTAAAAAAATCTTAATATTCTTTAAATTAAAGTTAAAATTATGGCTAAGAATAAATATCATAAACGTTGTCCTTTTACTAAAACGGAAATCAAATATATTGATTATAAGGATGTTGAATTGTTAAAAAAATATGTTTCAAAATATGGAAAAATTGTTCCCCGCTATTATACTGGTGTAAGCTTGAGACACCAGAAAATGCTTGCCAATGCGATAAAAAGAGCTCGTCATATGGGGCTTTTAAGATTTGTACGTTAAAAATTTTGTAGAGTTATAAACATCAAATTAAGCTTAATTCTATTGATATTTTTAAGAAATTTGATAAAATACGAAAGTGATGTGTTAAAAATAAAACTAAATCAGTTTTAAACCATAAAGTTACTCCTTATATAAATATGTTAGGAGGTAAATGGAAGTTAAGAAGACCAAATGGTAATTAATACTTAAGAACACAGCTATCAACTACGAATACATTCCACAAAACGATGAAAATTTCGAGCATCAACTCGAAGCTAATATTCAAGCCAGAAAAGAAAGACATAAAAAGGTTTTTACAGAAGCTGGGGTTTTGAGTAAACAGGTTTTAAGTGCAGGTGTCGCGGTTTTACGCAATCCTTTTGCTGGTTTAACTCTGAAATTTGGTTCTAAAAATATTAAAAAAGAAAATTATCTTTCACCGACTAATAAATTATTCCGTTCATATATAATTGCGATAGGAGTAGTTTTTTTAATTGGAATGATTTCACCGAGTTATGCTAAAAATACTTTTTATGATAGCAGTGAAGGTGGAAATGGCGGTGCTGTATATTATAATAATAATGTAGCAATGCTGGCAGATCAAGAAGGTTATATCACTAAAATAAATCCTCAAACTCAATCTTCTGATCGGGCTAAAATAAATGGAACATTGATTCATCAAGTTGAATTAGGAGACACTGTTTCTACTATTGCCAATAGTTATGGACTGAAGACTAATACTGTATTATGGGCAAATGGATTAAGCGCCAATTCCACTTTAAAAATTGGGCGAAACCTTGTGATTCCAGCTGTTAATGGAGTTAGTCACACGGTAACCAAAGGTCAGACCATTAAAAAAATTGCCTCGCTTTATGGAGTAAATGAAGAGAAAATTATTCAATTAAATAAATTAAATAATGACGGTAGTGTAAAAGCTGGACAAACAATTTTTATTCCAGATGGCAAACCTCTTCCGGGAATTATAAATCATATTAAGCCTTCTTCTGGAATCGCAGCTCGTATTAATCCTTCAAGGATTGCTTCTACCACAAGATTAAGAGCACGTGGAGCAGTCATTTATAGTACAGCAGTTGTGCCAGGAATTAAAGTTGGAGCAAATAGTAGTAGTATTCCTGCAGTAGGTAAAATTATGATTAAACCTACTCACGGTATTATAACTCAAGGCTTCCATCGTGGACATTATGCTTATGATATTGGTAATCGTTCCAGACCACCAATTTGGGCGGCAATGGATGGAACAGTTGTTAAAGTGTCAACAGGAACATGGGGTGGAGGATATGGAAATCATGTGGTTATTGACCATGGACATGGTTTGCAAACTCTTTATGCTCATATGAAATATGTTTCAGTTAAAGTTGGTGAACATGTGAAACAAGGACAAGTTATTGGTAAAATGGGAAGAACAGGAAATGTTAGAGGTCCAACAGGAATTCATTTGCATTTTGAAGTACATAAAAATGGAGTTAAAGTTAATCCAGGTAATTATTTCTAATTGGCAAAAAAAGAATTGGTTATGGAAATTATTTTATTTACCACGTCTACCTTTGCTTGTTTTAATAGTTGTTTATCAAAAAATATTTTCACCGGATCATGGCTGGTTTAAAAGTCTTTTTCCGTATGGTTATTGCAAATTTCATCCTACCTGTTCGGTATATGGTTTTTCTGCTATTGAAAAATATGGTGTTTTTATTGGTAGTGTTTTAGCGATCTGGAGAATATTAAGATGTAATCCTTTTTCTAAAGGCGGGGAAGATGAATTAAAATAATATGACAAATTCAAAACCAGAAAATTGGGAAGATAAAGTGAGTTTTGCAGAGTTATTTGAAGCGAACAAAGGACCAAAATATGATAAAGGAGAAAAAGATTTTGGAAATCCAGATAAATCTTTGGATAAAAAGGAAAAAACTCTTTATGTTGGAAAATTGCAGGATAAATTAGATTTACATGGGAGATTTGTTAATGAAATTGAGGATGAAATAATTCAATATATTAAAGAATGTCGACAAAGAAATTTATCTTTTGTTTTAATTGTAGTTGGGCAGGGGCAACATTCAAAAGATGGTAAATCTAAATTACGACCAGAAGCAATGCGGATTTTAAATAATTTGAAAAACAATCATTTAGTAAGGGATTTTAAAATTGCTAAACCCAGTGATGGAGGATATGGGGCGCTATATGTTTATCTAAAATAAAATTACTAAAAGGAAGATTAAGATTTCTATAATAAATTAATTAAGGAAGATTAACCTTTGAGGAAATCACCACCTTCTTTATCTTCTTTCACTTCTTCCTCTTCTTCTTCTTCAGCCTGTCCCGCATAATCAGCTCCAAAACTGGTGCCAGAAGAAAGAAAATCAATACCCCAATTAGTATAAAACCAGCTGTAAATCATAGCTAATGCCGCCTGAAAAAATCCGATTGATGCCCAAATTACTGGAAGAGCGGCAAAAAGCAACACTACTGCTGAACTCATTAATTGATAAATCATTAGATTAATCGCAGTTCCAACCAAAATCCCAATTAAAGTGGTATAAACGCCAAGGAGTGGATAATTAGCATCATTCATAATTTCCATGATGAGGCTAGATGCAGTGGCTACAAAAACAATCTGAAGACCTGCTGCGTATGCAGTAACAGTAAGATTTGCAGTATTGGTTGTAAGATATATCGGAGCTGTAAAAGCAAAAATAACAAGATTAAAAATAAAAATCTGATATAGAGTGGAAATTAACTTTGGATAACGCTCTTTTTCAGTGTATGAGAGCAGCATGGGAGTGATAATACTGGAGAGTAATGAAGTTACAAAAACCATCGCCATTATTATCACAATAAAAATTGGTCCAACTTGTCCGGTTGTGGCTTGAGCCGGACTTAAAACAGGTTGAAGCACAGAAGCGGATAATAATAGAATTATTAATAAAACTAAAGATCCGATTGTACCACCAACAAAACCTAAAAAAGTTTTTGCAATTAAAATAAACAAACTAAGACGTCGTGGTCCTTGATATTCAGCTACTTGTTCCTGATATTGCTGAATGGGTAGATTTTGATTTTGGTAATTTTGGTTTTCTTGTTGTTGCATTATTGGTTCAAATGTCCTTTTTTATTCTATCATAAAAAATTATAAGAATAAAGATGCTTACACTAATAAAGGCATCAGCAAAATTAAATATAGGAAAATTGCCTATAGAAATAAAATCTATAACATATCCATAAAATAAACGATCATAAAAATTTCCACATGCCCCAGCCAATAAAAGAGAAATAATCAATAAGCTTAAAGGTTTTTTAAAATTAATTTTTAGTAATATGAATACAACAATTACGAGTATCAGAATGAAATTTACTAATAATAAAGAATTAACTGGAAGCTGAATACTAAACGCTATTCCAGTGTTTTTCTCAAATACTAATTGAAAAAAAGAGGTGATTTTAAAAGGTAATTTAGATGAATTTACAATCAAATATTTGCTAAATAGATCAATACTAAAAAAAATAGTAAATAATAATGATAAAAAAATTAGGGAAGTTTTGTTTTTAAGGGAAGTTTTGTTTTTAAGGAAAGTTTTGTTTTTATATGTTTTCATGACCTTAGAATAACAAAGTACCAGCTTGCATTTCAAGCGCTGCTTTGTTAGTATCGTTTGGCTTATAATAAGCTGTTAATGGCAAAATTAGCCTTGTGGAAAAATCGTCGAAGGAAGGTTCAGCGTAATATTAAAAAAGCAGATAAAGTGTTGCTTTGGACAGTAATCGGTTTATTAATTTTCGGATTGATAATGATTGCTTCAATTGGTGTTCCAAAATCTATTCAATTATCGGCACCAAATGTGCTTTATCCAAATTGTGGGGATAAAGGAGTAGACTGTTATTTGCTGTTTAAAAATCATATAGTTAGGCTGTTGATAGGTGTTGTATTAATGATTGTGGCAGCTAAAATCCCTTATCGTTTTTGGAAAAAAACCGCAGGGTTTTGGTTTGTATCAATGGTGATTGTTCTGATTCTTGTACTCTTTTTAGGATCAAAATATACAACTTTTGCCAAGAGTTGGCTGATTTTATTTAATACTTCTATTCAACCGACGGAATTTGCTAAATTGGCTTTGATTTTTTATTTGGCGAGCTGGATGGCAAATAAGAAAGAACAAATACAGTCCTTTCAAAATGGATTTCTTCCATTTAGTGTGATTACTGGGGCGATACTTTTGCCTATTCTGTTGCAGCCAGATTTAGGAGGTGTTTTAGTGATGGCAGCGATAGCCACAAGTATTTATTTTGTAGGTGGAGCCAGATTGAAAGATTTAGCTTTTGGGTTAGTGATTGTGGTGGCTTTGAGTGGACTTTTGGTAGCAAATATCGGTCATGTTAATGAAAGGTTTACAGCTTTTTTATCTAATACGGCAAATTGTAAAGAAGACTTTTGTTGGCAATCTGAACAGGCAAAAATTGCAATTGGATCTGGTGGTTTTTTTGGAAAAGGATTAACTCAGGGGGTACAAAAATCATATTGGTTGCCACAAGCAACAGATGATTTTATTTTTGCCGCTTCCGCTGAAGAATTAGGGTTTTGGAGAATGAGTTTAGTTATTCTGGCTTTTGTGGTAATTGGTTATCGAGGTTATTTGATTGCTCGTGGTGCGGAAAATAGATTTGTAATGCTCACAGCAACAGGAATAACCGCATGGATAGTGTTTCAGGCTTTTGTGAATATATCGGTAAATTTAGGATTAATGCCGGTAACTGGAATCACTCTTCCCTTTATTAGTTATGGAGGATCATCGTTAATTTCAATTTTAATTGCAGTAGGGGTATTATTACAACTTTCCAAATATTCCAATTATGAAAATTATTCTTTCTGGAGGAGGAACGGGGGGGCATATATTGCCTAATATAGCATTAATTCAAACTTTAAAAAAAAGAATTCACCATCTGGAAATTCTTTATATTGGTTCAAAAAAAGGTATGGAAAGTGAGATGATTCCACAAGTAGGAATTGATTTTAAAGGTATTTCTTGTGGTAAATTACGCCGTTATTTTAGTTGGGAAAATTTTTTAGACCCTTTTAAGACAATTGCAGGTATTTGGCAAAGCTTCTGGATTATTAAAAAATTTAAACCTGCAATAATTTTCTGCAAAGGAGGTTATGTTACTTTTCCTGTTGTAGTTGCGGGATGGATTAATCAAATACCAATATTAACACATGAATCAGATTTGGTTCCGGGTATGGCAAATAAATTAAATGCGCCATTTTCTAAATTGGTCTTAACATCTTTTAAAAAAACAGTTAAAGATTTTAAATCTGGAAAAGCTCTTTATACGGGGAGTATGGTGCGAGAGGAGTTAGCAGATGGAAATAAAGCTAGAGCATTGGAAATTACTAATTTAAATGTTCATAAGCCGATATTGCTAATAATGGGCGGAAGTCAGGGGGCAAATTTTATAAATCAATTAATTCGCAATAATTTATCAGAGATATTAAGATATTTTGAAGTAATTCATCTGTGTGGAATAGGAAAAGTAAGTGATAATTTTAAAAAAGATGGTTATTTTCAGCAAGAATTTGCCGATGAAGAATTAAAAGATTTTTATCAAGCAGCAGATTTGGTTTTGAGCCGTGCAGGGGCAAATACATTATTTGAATTAGCATTTTTAGATATTCCAGCTATTCTGATTCCTCTTAATAAAGGGAGTAGAGGTGATCAAATTGGTAATGCTGAAGAATTTGCTAAAAATCATCCGACTTTAATTTTTACTGAAAAGGAGATCGGTGATATGCAAATAAAAATTTGGGCTGAACGGTCAATTAAGTTATTATCAAGAACGTTATTATCAAATGAGGGAGAATCTCAGAAAAAACAAACTGCCAATGAACGTATTTGTGAATTAATTGTCCAATATGCAAAAAAAACTTAAAATTGCGATTAATGGGCGATTTTTAAATAAACCTTATACGGGAATCGGACGATATTCTTTTGAATTAATTAAAGAATTATCTAAAATTTGTGGGACACAGGTGGAATTGATTGTTATTTGTGAGGCACAAATAATGAAGCCTTGGAGCGAAGTATTGAAACGGTTTCGTAATATTCAAATTGTAGTTAAAATTGAAAATCGTTTTTTTTACCTAATTAACAAAGGTTTTGCCAAGACTTGCTGGGAAGCTTGTACTTTTTATAAAATAGCTCGCAAAAATAAGGTAGATATGATTTTTTGTCCTTATCCTTCTGCTTTAAAAAGAAAAAAAATCCCAATGGTGGTTACAGTCCATGATGTTATTCCATGGCTAGATTCACAATATCATTCAGCTAGTTTTTTAGGATCTATATACAATAAAATTACTTTAAAATATTTTAAAACAGTAGACCGAATTTTAACTGTTTCCAATTTTTCTAAAAAACAAATTGAAAAAATCGCTCCAGAGTTAAAAGCTAAAATTAGCGTAACTTATAATGGAATTGATGATGTTTTTAGTCAGCAAATTCAAAATCCAAAAGCTATATTGAAAAAATATGGAGTTCCTTCCGAAAAAGGATTTTTATTTTATTATGGAGGCTTTGATAAAAGAAAAAATGTTTCAAGACTAGTTAGAATTTATAATAATTATTTAAAAAAAGAAATTGATTTGAATTTATTGCTTGGAGGAGGAAAAATCCTCGATAATCATTTATTTGAAAATATGATGAAACTTGAAGGAAAAGGTATTATTTTAAGCGGTTTTATTGCTGAAGAAGATTTGCCAACTTTCTTGCAGGAATCAGTTGCATTTATTAATTTGAGCCGCTATGAAGGATTTAATTTACCTTTGGCAGAAGCCCTTACCGCAGGGTGTGTATCAATTGTCTCGAATATTGCAGTAAATAATGAAGTTGGTAAAGAATACCCATTTTTTATTAATTTAAAACAGTCTGATAAGGAAATTGCGCAGCAGATTATATCTGTACTTTGTAATCATAAAAATTATTCTGAGCAAAGACAGAAAATGCAAAGTTATAAAAATAAATTCAGTTGGGAAAACACAGCAAAAAATACTTGGGAAGTTTTTCAAGAAGTAATATAATATAAAAAAATTAATTATTAATGGAATTAACTACTGCTTCAAATATTATCATCGGACTCTTGCTTTTAATCATATTCTTTTATGTAGTGATAGGATCTTATTTAATAAAAGTAAGAAAAAACCTGTTATCTGAATGGAATTTTTTATTACTTTCAATTAGACAAAGAGAAGATATGCTGCCACTTCTTATTGCAAAAATGAAAGAATTAAAAGTGGAATTTGATGAAGATAAAATATTGGCGATGCGTTGGGATAGTGAAAAAACATCGGAATTGTCAGCGGAAAAAAATCTTCAAGAAGGAAAATTAAATAATTTAATCGCCAGTTTTATTACTACTGTTGAAAAACATGTGAATTTAAAGAAAGATGCAGTGCTGGACAATCAAGCCAAGGAATTAAAAGATTTTACAAAAATTCTAAATCGAAAATTAAAAAGTTTTAATAAAAAAATTCAAATATATAATAAATTATCTTCCTCATTTTTAATGATTCCACTGCACTTTCTAAGTGATGTCAAGCCCCTCCCTGAATTGAATTTTTTAGCTTAGTACTGCGTTGTTTCTTTATTTTACCTCATCACTTGACGGTGAGTGTTTTCTCACCTATACTGGGATCGAAAATAAGGAAAAATTATGAATGAAATTTTAACAGAAAAACAAGAGGCACTTTTAAACTTTATTGAACAATATCAAATGGCCAATGGAGGGTCTCCAACCATTAAAGAAATGAAGACATATTTTGGCGTTAATTCTGATAATTCCATTTTAAAATTATTAAAAGCCTTGGAAGAAAAAGGACGGATTTTTAAAGATGAAAAACATCGAGGTATTAAATTGCTTTCTAATATTAAGGAAAAATTGAATAAACCTGATTTTAAATTGCCGATAATGGGAACTGTGCCAGCCGGGACTCCAGTTGATGAAGAAGAATATATTGAAGATTGGCTAACAATTGGTGAGGATATGATTTACCGAAATAAAGAATCTTTTTTACTGAGAATTACTGGAAATAGCATGATTGATGCTGGAATTTTTGAAGGAGATATTGTAGTTGTTTGTCGTAATCTTGAAGCTAAAGTTGGGGATATTGTAGTTGCACTGATTGATAATCAAAATACAGTTAAGCGATATATGGTAGAAGATGGACATGTCTATTTAAAACCTGAAAATGCCAATTATGAAAATATTTACCCTGCGAATGAACTCTGTTTGCAAGGAGTGGTAACCGGACTTATCAGGTATTTTAAGAGATAGAATTACCGTAGTAGAGAAGAGAAATTAGAACCGAGAAGCCAAGACTTTCAAAAACTATTTTCTGATGGCTTATTAACTTTATTTAAAATTTATAATTTAATAAAATAACAATGATTAAAATCACTATAACAAAATTAGTAGATCAAAAGCTGTTTGACCGCATGCCTCTGCCTAGAATTAGAAGAGCAAAAGCGCAAGCATTTCATCGACAGTTATGGAATTTGAAATCTGAACCGTTTATACGAAAAATTTATCGAATTTATTAAAAAGTTATATTAACATTTAAATAAAAAACTGAAGTGTAAAATGTGTATAATAACAATCTAAAAAGGTGATTTTGTCACACTGCCGCTTTTGCTCAAGTGATTTTATAGATATTTAAGTATTATTTTAAGTATATTTTAGATAAGATTCTGGCACTAGACAGGTAATTTGGTAAATAGAATGGAATCAAAGACAGCCTTAACTCCGATGATGAGGCAATATCTACAGTTAAAAGCGAAATATAAGGATGAAATATTATTCTTCAGACTTGGAGATTTTTATGAAATGTTTGCAGATGATGCTTTGATTGGAAGTGAAATTCTTGGGATCGCTTTAACAGCCCGCAATAAAGGGGAAAATAAAGTGCCAATGTGTGGGATTCCATATCATTCTGCTGGAACTTACATTGCCAAGTTGACGCGGGCTGGTAAAAAAGTGGCGATTTGTGAGCAACTTTCTAATCCAAGTGCATTAGGGATTGTGAAAAGAGATGTTATTCGTGTAATAACTCCAGGAACAACAATTGATGAGAATATTCTGGAAGCAAAAAATGCTAACTTTTTAGGTGCTTTAGTAAGTGATGGCAAAAACTTTGGTTTTTCTTTTAGTGATCTTAGTACAGGAGAATTTAAAGTTATTAAATTATTTGGTTTACAGGAAGTCATTGATCAGATTGGGAAAATCAGACCAACAGAAATTATTATTGAAAAGAATCTAAAAATAAATGCTGAATTTCAGGTAATAATAAAATATTTTTCAAAAATTTATTTCTTTTTTGTAGAGATTGAAGAAAATTTAAGTGAAATTAGCCAAAATCATTTTGGATTAATGGAAATTTCTAAAACCTGTTTGAAAGGAGAAAGAATTTTATTGGAAGCTGCGGGATTGTTGCTTAATTATCTACAAAAAACACAAAAAAATGTTTTAGAACATTTGAAGGAAATTGAATTGGTAGAAGAAAATAATTTAATGAATTTAGATGAAGCAACTATTAAAAATCTGGAAATTTTGATGCCTGCTTCATATGAAGATGCTCATAGTGGAAAGGTGGAGGGATCACTACTGGGAGTTTTAGATAAAACAATGACGGCATCTGGTGGACGGTTGCTGAAACAGGTCATTGTGCAGCCATTAATTGATAGCGTGGAAATTGAGAAAAGACTAAATTTAATTGAATATTTTATTTCCAAACAAGGTTTAATTTTAGATTTAAGATTGGTTCTGAAAGGAATTCCAGATCTGGAAAGAATTGTGGGAAGACTTTCTTTAAATTCTGGGAATGCCAGAGATTTAAAAATGCTAGAAAAAGCTTTGAGAGGAATTGAACATGTTAAAATTTTAATTAGTAAACAAACTGATAAATCTCTACAAAATTTTGGAAATACTTTAAATCCATTAATGCAGTTTTATCAAAAATTAGAAAATGCTGTGGAAGAAAATCCACCAATCTTAATAAAAGAAGGTGGCATGATTAAAGAAGGTTTTGATATAGAATTGGATTCTTATAAAAATATTTCTAAAGAAGGTAAAGGCTATATTCTTTCTTTGCAGGCACGTGAAATCGCCCGTACTGGAATTAATTCTTTAAAAGTAAAATACAATCGAATTTTTGGTTATTATATTGAAGTTTCTAATTCTAATCTAGCCCAAGTGCCTGTTGATTATACTCGTAAACAAACTTTGGCAAATGCAGAAAGGTTTTCGACTCCAGAACTAAAAGAATATGAAGAAAAAATATTGAATGCGGATGAAAAGATTTTTGAAATTGAATTAAAAATCTTTGAGCAATTGAGAGCAGAGGTTTTAAGGCTGGCAAATATTTTAAAAAAGAATGCCCGAATTATTGCATGGCTTGATATTATGAGTTCTTTGGCTTTGGTTGCATGGGAAAATAAATATTGTCGTCCGCAAATTGTTAATAATGATGTTTTGGAAATTAAAGAAGGTAGACATCCGGTAATTGAAAAATTAAATCCGTACGATCGATTTGTAGGAAATGATTTGATTTTGAATGAAAAAGAAAAAATAATACTGATTACTGGACCGAATATGGGAGGGAAATCGACTTATTTAAGACAAAATGCACTAATCGTATTGATGGCACAATTGGGGTCTTTTGTGCCGGCGAAGCAAGCTACTATTGGTTTGGTGGATAGAATATTCACCAGAGTTGGGGCATCGGATAATTTAGTTAAAGGGCAAAGTACTTTTTGGGTAGAGATGGAAGAAACTTCTTTGATTTTACAGAAAGCGACAGAAAAAAGTTTATTAATTCTGGATGAAATCGGACGTGGAACTTCTACTTATGACGGGGTTTCAATTGCCTGGTCAATAATGGAATATCTGCATAATCAAATTAAAGCTAAAACTTTATTTGCCAGCCATTATCATGAATTGATTAAACTTGCTGAAAAATTACCGCGCGCCGCCAATTTCAGTGTGATGGTGAAAGAAAATGAAGAAGAAGGAGTTATCTTTTTATATAAGATTGCGCGCGGTGGAATAGATCGCAGTTATGGAATTGAGGTCGCCAGACTGGCAGGATTGCCTAAAAAAGTGATTAGTCGTGCTAAAGAAATTCTAAAAAGTTTAGAGAAATCAAATGTTGGTGCTAAATCGGCTGTATATTCCCCAGAAATGGTAGGAGCAAATAGATTGCCTGCTGGAATTTATCCCGTGCAGCGAGATGAAGTAGAAAATAATATTGAAAAGAAATTGAAAAAACTGGATTTGAATAAAATTACTCCATTGGAATTATTGAATAAAATTGCTGAATTTAAAAAAACGTTGGAATAAAATTTAATTTCTAAAACCTAGATTATAATAAAATATTATGAATAAAATAAATATTTTACCAGAAAATCTTATTAATCAAATTGCCGCTGGAGAAGTGGTTGAAAGACCTGCATCGGTGGTTAAAGAATTGATAGAGAATGCTTTGGATGCTGGAACCAATAATTTAGTAATTGAAATTTCCAATGGAGGGACAGATTTAATCAGGGTAACCGATAATGGGCAAGGAATGAATAGAGAAGATGCTATTTTATGTTTTGAAAGACATGCTACTTCAAAAATAAAAAATTTAAATGACTTGGAAACGATTGGAACAATGGGGTTTAGAGGTGAAGCACTTGCCAGTATTGCCTCTGTTTCAAATATAACTTTGAAAACTAGAGAAAGCGGTGAAAATGTTGGAACAGAAATAGAGAATCATGGGGGAGAAATCACTAAAGTAACGGGTTTTGGAGGTGGTAATGGCACACAAATTTTAATTCGGGATTTGTTTTTTAATACTCCAGCACGGAAGAAATTTTTAAAATCTCAAAATACTGAATTTCAAAATATTCTAGGAATGGTTACTTGTTTTGCACTAATTTTTAATAAAATCTCCTTTAAATTAATTAAAGATGAGAAAGAAATTTTTGATTTGCCAGCAACCAAAGATATTGAAATTCGTCTGCGTGGATTGTTAGGAAAAGCAATTTCTGATGAGTTAATTCCGATTTTTTATCATGCTGTTAATATAAAAATAGAAGGTTTTATAGGTAAACCAGCAATCTGCCGAACTACCCGCAATTTGCAATATTTTTTTGTGAATAAAAGACCAATTAAATCTCCAACTTTAAGTTATGCGATTAAAAATGCTTTTGGAAATTTAATTCCAAAGGATCGTTATCCGATTTCTATTATTAATTTTGAAATTGATCCTTTATTGGTAGATGTAAATGTCCATCCTCGGAAAACTGAAGTAAAATTTTCTGATGAAAAAGAAATATTTAGAGTTCTATATTTAAGTTGTTCCAAGGCTTTGCAAAATGGGATTTTAACTCCTAAATTTGATCGGAATATCAGTCCAAATTTTTATACAGATAGAAAAGTGGGGGATTTGGAAATAAAAAATAATGTTGATGCCAGATTGCTGTTCGGCATGAATACTGGAACTAAAAAACCAATTTTGGTTTCAAAGGAAACAGAAAACCTAGATATAAAGTTAATGCCCGAGATGACAAAACAATTGACGGGACAGAATGAAAGTTTAAGCACATCACTTGGCATAGAAATTACTCCCCTGTTTCAATTTAGAAATGCTTTTATTGTTTGCCAAAAAAAAGAAGATCTCTTATTTATTGATCAGCATGCCGCACATGAAAGAATTCGTTATGAAAAATTAAAAAAAGATGAAGGACAAAAATTAATTGATAAACAGCCTTTGCTAACACCTTTATCAATTGATTTATCTCAAGGTGATTTAGCTATTTTAAATAATAATAAGGAAGTAATGGAAGAATTGGGGTTTGAAATTGAGCATTTTGGTGGGAATAGTTTTTCAATTCAGGCAGTGCCGGCTACAATTTCTAAATTAAATTTAGAAAAAATAATTTTGGGAATTATTGATGATTTACGAAATGAACAAGGTATCAGTTTAGTTGAGAAAAAAGATCAAATAATTAAATATATGGCCTGCCGTTCTGCTGTGAAATTTGGAGATAAAATGTCGATGGAAGAAATGAGAGCTTTAGTTGATGAGATACAAATTACTAAAAATAATGCCAGTTGTCCGCATGGACGACCGAGTATGATGATTTTAACATGGGAAGAAATGTGGAATCGTTTTGGAAGAAATTATGGATATTCTAAAAATGAGTACCAATGTTAAATATTTCTAATATGTTAACTGGAAATGATTGTTGATAAATAAAAATCCTTATTCTGATTACTTTTTAATTCTTGATTTGAAGTATTGAATGGGAGACCAAGACTGTCATAAGTCCGAATAGTTTTAAGATCAGGGCTTAGACTAAAAGTTTTTTCAATTGTTGTGGGAGTGATGCCAAGTTGAGTTTGATATGTAAAACGATAAATTGAGGCTGGAAAGAATTTGAGCCTGTATGGTAATTTATAGCGCAGTGTAACTGAAGAAGTTTTCCCCGGAGCGGTATTCATAGGAAATAGAAAAAATGTTTTATGAAGTTCTGGATCACTTCTAACTATCACATTTTGTGGAGCAATGCCGATGGCATTGTTAAGCGTAGTTCCGAGTGGCACATAAATTTTAAGATTGTCTTTATTTGGAGAATTACCAAGAATTTTTAAAACATTATCATCAATATTTTTTAGTCCAAAACTTTTTAAAATCCTCCTCCATCCATTTAAATAACTCTGATTAAACTGATTGGTGCGCTTAATGGTAATTTCATCAAATAATTGACCATTGGATTTTACGAATGTTTGATGCTCAACATTTTGAGTGATAAATTGATCGGTTTTATTTCCACCAATGGAAATAGCGTTGATCTGCAAATAATCATTTTGCGGC
The DNA here is from genome assembly GCA_964526005.1 of uncultured Candidatus Peribacteria bacterium. Taxonomy (GTDB): domain Bacteria; phylum Patescibacteriota; class Gracilibacteria; order UBA1369; family UBA1369; genus CAZGKO01. The sequence continues at coordinate 17,037 of CAZGKO010000001.1, read as the reverse complement.
TGAAGATTAATTTGACGTGGGGTAAAATAAAAATAATCAAAAAGTTTTTGAACTTCAGGATCACGGGCATAAAGCATTATTTTTTTATTTTTAATTCCATCTATAAAAGCTTTTAATAATTTACCATAATCTTTAGTGGTCTGCTGAGAGGGATTTGTAAAGATTTTTTCTTTTAAAGCATTAATTGTTCTAGAAAGAATTTTCTTGGGATGAGATGCCCCAAAAAACTTGGATTCAATAAAATAAGATAAAACTAATTGATAATTGTCGGCAGTAAGTGGTTTTTGTAGGCCTTTAACAGAAATAGGACCATAAATATTTAATAAATCTTTGAGAAAACTTTGATTAATTGCAATTACAGCGTCAACTGAAGGACCTTTGGATTTTTGTAGAAACCATGCTGCTTTTTCTCCACTAATATCAAAATTTGGGCTGTAATTGCTGTCTCTCAATCCCCAATCATTAGTAATTTTAGCAATTTCTTCTGGTGCGGGCACATGTATTGTAAGCTGCCCATCGCTATCATAAACATCATGAAATGTCATTTTGGAAATTCGACCATCATTCAAATCAACAATTAAATAAGATCCGATAAAGCCACCCGTGGCGCGGGATTCGCTGTCATTCTGGAGTAAAACTAAATATCGATAAGGATAACGATCACCAATTAATTTTAAAATAGATGGAATAAAACTTTGGAATCGATGCAGTTTATCGAGCAATTGTTTTATTGTTGAATTAATGAAAGTAAGTTTTGTCTGATATTTTTGAGGAATAAAAATACTGTTTACTCGACTAAGTAAATTGTGAGATTTATCCAAATGAGAAATAGACTGATTAAGTAAATTTAATGCTTGATGTAGTTTATCTGTTAAAGCGGTTTGGTCGGTTTGCCTTTTATTAAAATTAATAAACTGTTGAGGTAAATTGGAAAAATTAATTCCGATTTTAGAGAAATCGACTCCAGCTTGAGAAATTTCTTGTCCAGCGGAAAGTAGGTTTTGTAATGAAGTAATATTCTTTTCCTGTCCGAATGAATTGGAAAGTGAAGAATTTAAAAAAGTAATTTGTTCCAATGATGAATTGAAATCATTTTGAGCAGATTGAAATTGAGTTCCAGCATCTTTAAATTTGCTATGTTGTGCTTGTTTGGCTGCATCTATAAGGCTTGAATAAGCACTTTCCGCATTGGCAATAACATGATTTCGTAAGATCAAACCGTGATTTAAAATATTGAAAAAGTTAATTAAAATTATAAATAAGATTCCAAAGGAAGCAAGTTTAGTAATTGTTAAAGTTTTTGCAGCAAGAGATTTAGAGTTTTTACGAATTATATAAATAAATTCTTGTTGAGGTTTATTTGGATTAAAAATCCCATCAATCAAATTTGCCTGCTGATAATTTTTATCATTCAAAGTTTGTAAAGACTGAGTTTGTATTTGTTCCGGTAAATCAAGCAGATGGAGAAATTTGGAACGTGGGATATTCTCCTTATTTGCTGTTTTAAGAATTATTTTTTCTGGACTTTCTGTTTTTAGAATGTCTTTAACAACGATTCTTAGCATTAATTTATAGTTAAATTAATTTGATCTATAATATTTCCCTGTTGATATTTTTTAGAATAATGGAGAATCAAATTTGAAATCCAGTCTTTTTGAACATAATTAGGTAAACCAAGTTTATGGAAAATAGGTGCCAATTTGGCAATAGCAATTTCATCAGCGGCAAATAAATAATTTTGATAATTTAAATTGATAGATTTTTTTTGATTATTGATAATGGTAGAAATCATTTGCGAATTGGTAGTAACAATTAAAAGTTTTTGATTATAAACAGAATAAAGTTTCAGTGAATTGGGATTATTAGGATTTCCCATTACTTTAACTGATATTCCATCAATATTCTGATTAATAATTTTAATGGAATCGGGTTTGGCAACAAGTGATTTCCCTGTTGTGCCATCAGGCAAAGTAACATTAACCATGACAGGTGAAAGTCGTGCAAATTTTGGAATTAATTTTTGCAGTAGATTTTCCCATTTTATAAAGTCTGATGGGTCAGAGAGTTTGGAAATAAAAGTAAAAGATGGTCTCTTGTTAAAATCTATAGCAAAGACATATTCATTTTGAAGTAATGGCAATAAATCAGTGGATAAACTAACATTTTCAGGGAAAATATGATTAAAAAGTGATTTCATTTCTCCTTGAAAAATTGCCTGATCTAGATTGGAACGGCTATGATAAAGATTACTTAAACGTTGATATTCATATTGAAGATTGCGACCCCCCAGTAAAACCGCATGATTGGGACCTAATAAACCAATTAATTTCCCTTGATAAGGTTCTGGGAAATTTAGTAACGGTTTATTTTTAGTGAGAGTGGAATCAATACTAGTAACTGACATTAGAGTTAATCTATCAGGTGAAATTTTAATAGCTAACGCAGTTGCTTTGGCAACTTTAAAAAGTGGTAAAAAGCGTGCCAACATTTTGAAATTCTGGTTAAGGTAATTTTGATTTGCCAATAAATGATGATCAAGAATTCGCTGATCCAGATAAATAAAAACTAAATTCTGATCAGTGATAGATGAAGCTGTTTGATTATAAATTGGAGAATTGTGAAGTGCTAGAGATTGGTCTGAAGCAACTTTGGAAATTAAATCTAAAGCAGCGAGATTGTCGGAGACAATTAATGAATTATTAAACTCTAGTACTTTTAAATTATTTCCACCAGAAAAAGAAATTAATTTCTGTCCATTGATTCTTGTTTCTAGATTTGGAGTGTTATTTGGAATTTGAAAAGCAGTAAGTGCTTTAGTGATATTTTGCCCAGATTTTAGTTTAAAATAATAAACTGGCACTAAATTTTTATTGATACTTAAAAATGCCACACCGAATTTAGACTGAAGTAAAGGTTTTAAATTGCTATAATCAGGAACTATATATGAACTATAAATATCTAATTGTAATGGCTTAATCAAATCAGATTTAGAAAAGAATTTCCATAAATTCTGAACAGCAGGCGATTTTGAGTCCAAATCAATTTCCATGAAAGCTACGGTCTGATCTGCGGGAAGATATTCGGCAAAATTTCCTGAAAACCAGCTTTTGGAAAAGAAAAAAGTTATAAAAACTAAAATTAAGATTGAAAATAATGATAATAAAAGTAAACCGGTAAAAACTCTCCTTAGAAAAGATTTTCTAGTTTTATTGAAAATTTTTCGTAAACTGCTATGTTTAGGCATGTGTATGCATGTGATTAGACGGGCTTTAATTATGCCAGAGTTGAAGCTTAAATCCAAATGTGAAATTAGAAAAATGTTTGATTAAATTTTTGTTGAATTATTTGCCTGAAAAGTTCTTTTCCTTTAAGATTTAATCCCGATAGAATTTAGTTCCGAGATAATTAAAACTTATGAAAGCACAGGAAATTCGTCAGCGTTATATTGATTTTTTCGTTAAAAAATATCGACATCAACAAATTTCATCAGCTTCTTTGATTCCTGAAAATGATTCTTCTGTTTTGTTTACCACGGCGGGTATGCAACCTTTGATTCCTTTTTTGATCGGTGGAACTCATCAGGCTGGACACCGATTAGTAGACTATCAAAAATGTGTTCGTACCGATGATATTGATAAAATTGGTGATGATAGTCATTTAACATTTTTTGAAATGTTGGGAAATTGGTCATTAGGTGATTATTTTAAAGAATTGACGATAAAAATGAGTTATGAACTTTTAACTCTACCTGAGGATGCAGGAGGGTTTGGAATGGATGATAATAGATTGAGGGTGACATGTTTTGAAGGTGATTCAAATGTCCCACAAGATTTGGAAGCTGCTAGTTATTGGCAAAAACATGGTTTTGTGTCAAAAGACAAAGCAAATTTAGATCAAAGAAAATTGATTTATTTTTATGAAAAAGAAAAAAACTGGTGGAATGCCGGTAATACTGGCCCATGTGGACCTGATACGGAAATTTTTTATGATAATTATCCTCAACTTAATCCTTATGAACATATTCCGGGTGCCACAATGGATTTAATAAATAAATATCCTTTAAAAGATGGCTCTGGAAGATGTCACCCCAATTGTGAATGTGGGCATTATATTGAAATTTGGAATAATGTTTTTATGCAGTTTAATAAAAAGGCAGATGGAACAATGGAGGAATTAAAACAAAAAAATGTTGATACCGGTATGGGATTTGAGAGAATCGTGGCAATTTTGGAAGGTAAAAATTCTCCATATCAAACAGATCTGTTTGATAAAATTTTTGATTATATTGAAAAATTGGCAAAATTGCCACGATCGGACGATGAAGATGTTTTAGCGGAAAGAAGGAAATCTATGCGTATTATTGCCGATCATTTGCGCGCGGCGGTATTTATTTTAGGAGATAATATGGCAGTAAGCCCGTCAAATACCGATCAAGGATATATTCTGAGAAGATTGATCCGCCGCGCGATTCGTCATGGCAAAAAATTGGGCATTAATAAAGAATTTGCCGCTGAATTAGCTAAACTTTATATACAGGAATATGGTGATTTCTATATTGAATTACAAAAAAATAAAAAAAGAATTTTGACTGAGTTAGTGCAGGAGGAAAATAAATTTCAAAATACATTGGAAAATGGATTAAGAGAAATGAAGAAAATTTTTGATGTGTTGGGAAATGATCAAAATTCAAAATTTGCTGTGATAGATCGGAAAGAGAGTAATAATTTAGCGGAAAAAGCTTTTTTACTTTATGAATCTTATGGTTTCCCAATGGAAATGGTAGAAGAAGAATTGCTAAGAGCAGGAATAAGTTATGATTCTGAATCTTTTAGGAAAAAGTTTGAAGAGAAATTTAAAGCACATCAATCACTTTCTAAAGTCGGAGCGAAACAAAAATTTGCTGGTGGTTTAGCCGATCATTCCGAAGAAAGTTGTAAATTGCATACGGCAACCCATCTTTTGCATAAAGCTTTGCAAATGGTACTTGGTGATGAAGTTCAACAAAGAGGGTCTAATATTACTCCGGAAAGATTACGTTTTGATTTTAATTACGGACAAAAAATGACTCCTGAACAAATTTCCGAAGTAGAAAAAATTGTAAATGAACAAATTGCCAGAAAACTGCCAATTAGTTTTAAGGTGATGACTGTAGATGAGGCGAAAAAAGAAGGTGCAACTGGATTATTTGAAAATAAATATGGAAATCAGATTAAAGTTTACACAATGGGAGATTTTTCTATGGAAATTTGTGGAGGTCCTCATGCTGAGAATACTTCAGATTTAGGTGCTTTCAAAATTATTAAAGAAGAAGCTTCTTCAGCGGGTGTAAGAAGAATTAAAGCGATAATTGGCAATCACTAAAAATTTATAAAAATTCACTAAGTGATGCTAAGAATATAAAACTTTTTGTGATTGGAAATTCTTGCTTTTTTATGGAGCTTTGGCTTTCAATACCCAATCTAAACCTTTGATAATTTTTAGATTAAATATTTTTCCAACTTGATTCGGTTGTCCAGGAAATTGAACAAGTTTATATTCTCGGCTGCGTCCTTCGCATTCTTTAGTGAGAGGGTTGAATCGTTCCACTAAAATTTCTAGAGTTTTACCTTCATATAATTGATTTTTTTCCTTAGAAATTATTTTTAACAAATTATTGAGCAGATGCCAACGTTTAGCCTTTAATTCAGCAGAAATATTATCTTTAAAAGCTTTAGCAGCCATAGTCCCCTTGCGTTCGCTATAGCGTGAAATATAAACTTGATCCCAACGCATTTTTTCAAAAAGACGAACAGTATTTTCAAATTGTTCTTCACTTTCACCACAAAATCCAACAATAATATCAGTGGAAATGACCATGTCAGGTACGGCGGTACGAAGTTTTTGGAAACGGTCACAATATTCTTCTATAGAATATTTTCTATTCATACTGCTCAAAATCCGATTATCCCCGGACTGAATTGGTAAATGAATATAATTGCAAAGAGTTTTTAAAGTGGCATGAGCATTGATTAAATCAGTATTGAGATCTTTGGGATGAGGTGATGTATAACGTAAACGAGAAAGCCCTTTGGAATGCAGTTTATCAAGCTTAGTGAGTAATTGACTAAAGGGATGAACTAATGATTTGGAATCATGCTCCGAATGAAAATTTAATTTATCAAATGCTGAAAGTCCATAAGAATTCACGGTTTGTCCAACTAAAGTAATTTCTTTGCAGCCATTCTCAACCAATTTAGTACATTCATTAATTATATCGTTCATTGAACGACTTTGTTCGCGACCGCGAGAATAAGGAACGATACAATAAGTACAATATTTATCACAACCGATTTGAATAGGAACAAAAGCCTGAAATTTACTGGTATAAGTGGGGGTGATTTTTAAGTAATCTAACATGCTCCCATATTCTATTTCTAAATTCGGCTCTGCTTCTGCTAAAATTTCTGGTAATTTATGCGTATCGGTAATTCTAAAAACAAAATCTACTTTAGATCGTTTTAATAATAAAGGATCTTTTTTCTCGGAATTTCTAGTGGAACTTTTATGAACCATACAACCTGTTATTCCAATTAATAATCGTGGATTGGCTTTTTTATAAGATGCAACATTTTTAATTAGACCATAAACTTTGTCTTCACCTTTTTGTTTAATTGAACATGTATTAAAAATATATAGATCAACATCTTCTAAAGTGTCGGCTTTAATATATCCCGATTGTTCCAAAACGGTTGCTACTCTTTCAGTATCGGAATTATTCATTTGGCAACCAAAAGTCTGAATATGATATTTCATGAATTACTGTAATTTGAGAGTTGGATAGATTTGATTAAAAATATCAATAATTTTTTGACGATCAAAAGCTTTGGGTCTATTTGAAGGATCAAAATTATTAAGATTAGCTGTATTCATTGATAAAACAATTCGATAACATTTTTGAGTTTGCCATGTGTAATAACCAATATGTTCGATATTGTGTCCGGCTGCTCCTTCATTCCAATTATCCCGATAAAAAAGCATATTATTTTTAAAGGAAGTCTCAATTAAATTTGTTTTATTATAAACACTCATAATGCAGTCCATTTGATTGTTGGTAACTTCTAAATCTACTTTAGCCCCTGTAAGATTTGTTCCAGTGGAATATGAATCTGGATAAGTGATTGTAGTAACAATATGTTCAACATTATTATCGGTGGTATCGGTATTTTGGGTTAATTTGAATTTAGGAGGAAAAGAAATTTGGAAATTATCGGTCGCATTGTGGTAAGTTTGCAAATTGGATTTTACTATCGGTTGTATATTGAGTATTGGTGGCACAGAATTGATAGTGGAGGAATTACTGAAAATTACATTAAAAATTCGTAACTTTTCATACTTTACTAATCCAGAAGGATTGTCATTTTTAATGATGATAGTCCCAGTATGTGTTGTTGGATTTGAAAAATGGAATGTTACGGTAAAAGGAATCATGGGTTGATCCATGGCCTCTCTACTCAAAACATGTGCATTGGCTTTAGCAATTTGTTTTCCATTGGCATCTTTGATAATTATGGGGAATACGGCCTCAAAAATAAAACTTGGAGAAACTTTTCCGGTGATTGTGATGGGACTGCTAATTGGGGAAGACAAATTAGGAGTATCTATTTGCGCATCAATATATTTTTTTGGATTTTGAGAGGATTGTCCGGAATTATTAGAAATAGATTTAACTGAGTTGGTTAAATTTGTAGATGTTGAAGGCTGTGGAGAAGTGGAAGTGGTTTGAAATTGACAACCAGCTAATAAAGTGCTGACCAGAATTATGGAAAATGGGATTAATTTGTTCATAATATTTAATATTTAAGATATAAATGAATGGACTCATGTTATTTTATTCTTTAATATAAAAATTTTAGATGTGTTCCCCGCATTTCATGGCCATAGGCTGCGAAATGCGGGGAACTACTCTTCACTGTTTTTGTGGACTGCTCAGGAGAGAGAGGTGGTGGTGGTCGTGCCGATCTTGGAGGTCTGGATCACCTCCATGAGATCATGACCGAACTCGAACGGGTTGGCATGCTCCATGCGGAGCTTGCCAACCAGTGTGGCCAGACGAATGGTGGTGAGCTTTCCGACGGATGCCAACTGGATAGCCGTTGCTGCCCAGTTGGTGTCGGGGGTGGGCGACACGGCGAATGCCGTGTAGAGCACATCTGCACCTGTGATCGTCGTCTGATCATCGACGATGAGCAGGGTGGTCGCGAGAGTGTTGAAGAAGGATGTGACCACATCTGGCTTGATCAGACCTTTGAAGATCTTGATCTGCTCAGCATCGAGCTGATGAGGAACGTACTCGGCGAGGATGCTGTTGAACATCACCCCGAGAGTTCGCCCCTCTTGATTCAGCCCGATCCCAAGAGCGGACATGTAGTCCTTGGCCCTCTGGATGGTGTTGAGCTTGGTCTCGACGGCCTTGATCTTCTTGATGGTCGGGTTGTCCTCGATACCAATCAGATCGGCCATCGCGACGAGACCGATGTTGGAGCTGATGTAGTCGCTCCCCTTGTCATCGATGAACCTTCCGAGCACCGCCTTGATCACGAAGTGCGGAGTGACGTACTTCGTGATGATGCCGGTGGGGGGAACGGTTATTCTGATTTTTTCCATGGTGTGTCTCTTGCCTTTTCCTGTTGGTTGCCCGTTTTAGCGGGGATACCTCTCTGCTGATTTGTTCAGCTGGGTACCGGACTAAATACAAATCACTTTATCTTGAGTCCGGTGCCCAGCTTTAACTGGTTTAAGCATTTTAATACTACTCTTAAAATAAGAGAATATTGTCCAAACAAAATTTAAAAGAACAGTGGATGTCGAAAAGACGACAAAAAAGAATTTAGTATTTTTAATTATGAATGTCAATAAAAAAAAATATATGATATAATTATGAGATATAAATATTAATCAGACCTATTACGATAAAAAATATGTATAAAATAATTAGACATTTATTAGACAATAATGAAAAGCAGGAAAAGAAGATTAAAGTAATTAAAATAGGTGTGCTAATTGCTGGTGTGACTACTGCAATTGGAATTGGATTTACAATTTTGAATACTAAAAAACATCCTCATTTTGTGAAAAGGAGAATTAAAATGGAAGAGGTGGGAAATTTTAAACCTCGTAAAAATCGAATCCAAAAAATAAATATTATAGAGGAGGATTAAGATTTTGCTCTAAAGTCGGATTGATATTTTGCTGTGGTGTAGGATTGGTTGAAAGAACCGCAGACGGGGTTTGTGGTACAACGGCATTTATAGGTGCAGGTTGATTTTCAGTGCCAGTATTGCTATTAACAACTTTGAGTTCTTTATCAATAGTAACTTTAATTGGTGGCAGTTGCGGAGTTATTGTTTTCTTTTTCTTTTTTTTATGAGTATCAATATAATTTTGGGTGCGTTGATGAATATTAGCGGTAGAATCCTTATCAAAAATAAGAGTTTGTGTAGGGTAAGGCCAAGCCCAACCCTTAGCATAAAAATCCTTATGAATTTGACGCATTAAAGAACTAATCGGACGTAATACACCTCCTCTGGACATAACCCAAATACGAACTTTAATATTATTATAAAACTCACCCGGAGGAGTAACTAAAATATTCGGTTTTGGATTTTGTAAAATTTTATGACATTTATTAATAGAGCCATAAATTGTTGCAATGACCTCTTTTAAATCAGTATAAAAATCAACTTTAATTGAAAAAGTATAACGACGTGTCGGATTAGCGGTAAAACTGGTTACCTGATTTGTAAATAATTCCCCATTAGGTACAATCACGATGGTACCGTTAAATTTTTTTATAACTGTATAACGGGATTGAATTTCTTGAATAATCCCCTCAGTTCCGTTAACTTGAACCCAATCACCGATAGTGAAACGTTTTTGAAGCAAAACAATAATACCGGCGAAAAAATTCATAATAATGTCTCGAGCAGCAAAACCAATTCCGAAGGCAGCGGCCGCGATGATTGGGGTTAAATCAAGTCCGGCAATTTTGAGTCCGGCTGTGATTCCAATGGTTAAAACGATTGCACTGGTGGCGCGGCCGGCTACAATTTGAACCTCCCGATGTTCTTCTTCCAATCCTTCCTTACTCATTTTGTTTTCAACACTATTTTTGGCAATACGAGCAATGATGAATGAAAGAATGATTATTAAGATTCCTGTGAACCAATAAGGAATAGCACTAATAAAATTATTAATTAATATTACCAATTGACCTGGTTTTTTGCTGGCAACTTGACTGGCGGTCTGCGCCAAGGCAATCGGTATCCCAAAAATTATTGTAAAAACTTGATTCATTTGTTTTGGTATAGATTTATCTGATTATTATACCAAAAAGAAGACTTTTCTACAAGAGGAAGCATGTATTCCTGCGAAATATAAGCAATATCACTATAAAATACTTTTAAATTATATTTTGAAATTATATTCTTTTATCTCTGGTGACCCCGGTGGGAATTGAACCTACATCTAAGCCTTAGGAGTGCCTTGTTCTATCCATTGAACTACGGGGTCCTATTTAGAAAAGTGTTTTATACAAGCAGATAAATACCCATGGAATCAGGTTTAAATTCGGTTTTAGAATTGATGGAAAGTTTGAATTTTACTTCTGGCTTGGGAATGCCAAGTTTGTTTAGAAAAGTATCAAGATCTGTAGTATTTGTGCGATCAGTAATAGGGAGTATTGCTTTTGGTTCTAATTCTTCAATCATTTCATGAATAATTTTACTTCCATCCAATGGAAATATCAGCATATCAATATTACCAATTGATTCAATTAATGTTTTAGGAATATCTTTGGCGGTATCGCTTAAATAACATAGACTGAATCCGTCTATTAAGATAATAAATGCTAAAGGAGATTTCTCTTCATCTGGAAACATTTTAATGCTTTTAATAGAAATGCCTGCCATTTCCGTTTCACCAGGCCAATTAAATGCTCTAATTTCAGAAGTTAAATTTTCAACCTTTTCAAAAGTGCTTGAAGAAAGAATGAAATTAGCCTTTAGTGCCGCTTCATCATATTCTTTATATAACCCTAGAGGTAAAATAACCATTAAGCTGTTTTTACCTTTGATCTGAAGTTCTTGATTTTTTAAAAGACTAATTTCCATAAATGTTTTTCCTTAGGAATTAACGGCGGTATTGTAGCAAAAAAATTCAAAAAAATTGGACGAAAACTAAGGGAGGAG
>CAZGKO010000001.1:0-5802 GCA_964526005.1 uncultured Candidatus Peribacteria bacterium | reverse complement strand
AAAATACAAATTGCATTTTTAATTAGATGAGACTAAAATATTTAGTGTTGAAAGATAATATAGATCTTTCAATTTCGTGAAAATAAACAAAAATAAATATGTCTAAAATAGTTTCAATAAAAGCTAGAGAAATACTTGATAGTCGCGGTAATCCAACTTTAGAAGTGGAGGTTTGTTCAGAAAAAGCGGTAGGGCGGGCAATGGTTCCAAGTGGAGCTTCCACTGGAAAACATGAAGTATTAGAATTGCGTGATAATGATAAAAAAAGATTTGGTGGGAAAGGTGTTTTAAAAGCTTGCTCCAATGTGAATTTAATTTTAGCCAAATTATTAAAAGGAATGTCTGTTGATTTACAAGAAAAGATTGATCGGGCAATGATTAAAAAAGATGGAACTGCTAAAAAATCTAACTTGGGTGCAAATGCGATTTTGGGTGTATCAATGGCGGTAGCCCGTTGCGCAGCAGAAGAAAAAGGAATTGAGCTTTTTGAATATTTAAATCCTAAGGCAAATTTGCTTCCTCTTCCGTGGATGAATATTTTGAATGGTGGAAAACATGCTGATAGTGGGTTGGAATTCCAAGAATTAATGATTGTTCCAGTTGGTGCAAAATCCATTCACGAAGCAGTGCGTATGGGAGCGGAAGTTTTTCATACTTTGGGAGGAATATTAAAAGAAATGGGATATAAAATAACTGTTGGAGACGAAGGGGGTTATGCACCTAAACTTGGTAGTGTGGAACATGCTTTTGAATTAATTTTAAAGGCGGTAAAAAAAGCAGGGTATCGCGAGGGAAAAGATTTTATGATTGCAATCGACCCTGCCGCCTCTGAATTTTATAATAATAAAAAAGGAGTTTATGATCTGACTGTAAATGGGAAAAAGGAAGAATTGAGTAGTAATGAACTGGTAAATTATATTTTAAAATTAACTCAAAAATTTCCGATTATTTCAGTTGAAGATGGATTGGCAGAAGATGATTTCGCTGGTTGGAAAGTTTTGAAGGCATGGAGTAAAGGAGCTTTCCAAATTGTTGGAGATGATTTATTTGTAACTAATGCGGAAAGATTAAAAAAAGGAATTGAATTGGATTTGGCAAATTCAATATTAATTAAATTAAATCAAGTTGGTACATTAACTGAAACCATTGAAACCATTGAAATAGCCAAAAAAAATAATTGGACTACGGTGGTTTCACATCGCAGCGGTGAAACTGAAGATAGTTTTATTGCTGATTTAGCTGTAGCAATGGGCTGCGGGCAAATGAAAACTGGATCAATGAGTCGTAGTGAAAGAATTTGCAAATATAATCGACTGATGAAGATTGAAGATTTGTTAGGTAAAAAAGCAAAATTTTTGGGAATAAAAGCGTTTAGTAGTATTTAGCTCTTTTATTCCATAGGTCATTGTGGGCGAAACAAAGATTTTTAGAATAATTGTGTATTTTGGGATTTTAAGGTAAAATATTTTTCGGTATGATGATAAAAAATATTATCAAAAAGATTAAGATCTCACGTAATCCTCATTCTCATAAAGGTAAGAATGGGAAAGTATTAGTGATTGGAGGTTCAATTGATTTTCATGGTGCTCCGATTTTTGCTGCTAAAGGGGCTCTGGTTAGTGGTGCAGATTTGGTGCGAGTTGTTGTGCCAGAGTGTAATTTCGATGTAACCAGAGCGGGTAATCCTGAATTGATAGTCCTTAAATATCCGGGTGAATATTTGAGTTCCCGCGCATTGGATATTATTTTAACAGCGGCACAAAAAGTAGATGTGGTAATAATGGGACCGGGAATGGGAGATCGTCCAGAAACTTTGAAAAATCTAAAAAATTTAATATTAAATTTACAGATGCCGCTGGTTTTAGACTCAATTGCTATTCAAGCTTTGGGAACTATCGAAAAAATGCCGTTAAATAAACCGATTATAATAACTCCTCATCATACTGAAATGGAAAAATTAATTGGGAAATTATTTAAAATCTCTGATCCAATTGAACATAAAAGCCGAATTATTAGAACTTTAGCTCATGATTTGAAAATTAATATTCTATTGAAAGGTCCAACTGATTTGATTGCGGCAGAAAATGGTGATTTTGCTGTAAATAGCACTGGAAATTCTGGAATGACCAAAGGTGGGACGGGTGATGTTTTATCTGGTTTGATTGCGGGATTAATTTCACAGGGCTTAAAACCATTTGAAGCATGTAATTTGGCCGCATTTGCAAATGGAATGGCTGGAGATAAATTGAAAATACAAAAGGGATTTCTTTATTCCACTAATGATTTATTGAATGAAATCCCGTTAATTTTAAAAAATACTATCATCTAAATTATGAAAAGACTTAGTTTACAAGGGTTAGGATGTCTAAAATTCCATCTAATTGAGGGGTTTTCGGAAGAAATTGAACATGCGGTATTTATACGGTTTGGAGGAATAAGTTCAAAACCGTTTAATAATCTCAATGTGAGTTTTCAAGTTGGAGATAAAGATGAAAATGTGGTGGAAAATCGACGTAAAATAATGCAGGCATTAAATTTACGTTATTGTGTGTCAGCAAAACAAATTAATAGTAATCATGTATTGGTAATTGATGAGAAAGTGAAATTAAAACTTTTTGCTAATAATAAAACAACTGTAGAAGTTAAGAATATGGATGCTTTTGTGACAAATCAAAAACAAATCGGATTAATGATTCAGGTTGCCGATTGTCAGGCAATTTTATTTTTTGATCCTGCCAAACAAATATTGGGGATGGCGCATGCCGGTTGGAGAGGATTAAAACAAGATATTTCAGGAAAAGTAATTGAAACGATGAAAGAAAATTTTGGTTGTAATCCTGAAAATATTTTAGTTGGAATCGGTCCTTCACTAAACTTTTTAAATAATGAATTTTCTGATCCAGCAAAAGAATTGGGACCCGCATTTATTCCTTATATAATGAAAGGGAATAAAGTTGATTTATGGGAATTTTCACGACAGCAATTGATAAGTCATGGGATTCAGGAGAAAAAAATTGAAAATGCCAGATTAGATACTGCTGATGCCGATGCGAGTAAATGGTTTTTTTCTTGTCATCGAGAAAAAGAAACCGGACGTTTTGCGATGGTGGCTTATATTAAGTAGAGGTATGAATAAAATTTAAATAATCCTGTGGTTCCTGATAATTTGGGTTAATTTGTAATGCTTTTTTTAAATATTTAATAGCATCTTTTTTGTTATTAAAATAAATATAAAGTTTGCGAGCATATTCATAAAGATAGCGTGGATTATTGTGGCCTTTTTGCACAGCATTATACATCGCTTCTTTGCCTAAAGTTTTATATTTGAGATTGTGAGTTAAATCAAATAAAGAAAAATATGCCAATGCCAAATTATTGTAGGTGCTAGAATAATAATTATTTAATTTTAATGCTGATAGATAATTGTGAATTGCTGTATTTAAATAATTTTGTTTTTGGATAAAATTAGAATCGGATGCGCTTTTTGTAAGTAAAAAATTAGCAAAATCTTGATGGAGAATATATTCATTTGGCATAGCTTGAATAGCGGTTGAAAAATTATGCTCAATAACTTGATAATTAGAAGTATTTTTATTATTTTGTGCAGATTTTAAAGAAGTTTCCGCAATTGCCACTTGATAAATTTGGGAATAAGAGAAATATAAAAGGAAAATAATAAATATAGGAGCAATTAAAAAACGGATTCGAGAGCGATTATTTAAAAATTTTAATTTAATGATTGGAGAGTAAAATCCGATTGCAGCGAGCGAAAAATAAAATACAGTTAAATTTACTATTTCACCAAAATTAAAAAGGGTTTGAATTAAATAAACTGAAAGAGCGCCGAAAATTGCCAGTAAAATTTTTTGTTCTGATTGGTTTTTAGTATTTTTGAGCGAGCGATAAAACAGCCAAGAAGCCGCCCCCAAAAGCCAGAGATAAGCCAATAATCCAAATAATCCCTGAGTGGCGAGGATGTTTAACTATTCATTGTGGGCGGCTTCTGGAACCGTAATATATTGTAAATTGCCCGGTCCATTTATCATATAATCAGGACGGCGAAAGTGATTATAAGCATCTCGGAAAGTTGAAAGTCCTGTCCCAAAAATTGGGTATTTTGAAAACATTTCCAAAGCACTGAAAGCAAAACTGAGACGTTCGGGGATATAGCCTTTTTCAATAGAACTAACTGTTGCTTGATCGCGTATAAATAATTCTAGACCGGGGTTTTTATTTTTAAAATAAGTAGAAATACTGAAAAAAACAGTTAATAAAATTATTAAGATAATAATAAATTTAGTAATTATTGGTTTTTTAGATTGTGGTTTACTGGTTTTTTTCAGATGTAAATAAAATAAAGTGAAAATCAAAGCGGAAAGTAGAAAAGCCAGAAGAGCGCCGCGGCTTGCCGTTAAAATGATTGCAGAAATTAGAATTAATCCTAATGTTAATTTTAAAATAATCTGAAAATATTTTTGAGCCGCGGCGCTTGTTTTTGAAGTGAAAATGGGAAATTCAATAAATAATAAAATTAATAAATTTGCCGCAAGATATGCCCCTAAATGATCGGCATGACCAACAGTTCCAAAAATACGAATTTGAGGGGAATCACTCCAATTAACGCCCCATGAAAATAATCCGAAAAAAGCAAAATGCTGTAATATGCCATATAAAGCCGCTAAAACTGCTGTCGATAAACTGACTAAAAGTAGTTTGGGAAGATCTTTCTTCTCAAAATATTGCCAGAATAAAAAAGGTAATATTAAAAAATTCAATAATGTTATCAATCCGGTATAGCGACCAAATTGACCATATATAGAAGTGAAAATATTGATTGTAAAAATGGTACTGATTATTAAACTTAATAACCATGGAAGAAAATTTTTAGCAAAAACAGGGACTTTAACTTGAAATTTCCTTTGAAAGAAAAATTGAAGAATTAAAATTAATGAAACTGAAACGGAAACACCTCTTAAGTATAATAATTTTGGTGCTGTGAAAATAGTTGAAAAATTAAGTAAAAAGAATAACGGAATTATGACTAATAATGACATTAATAAAAATCGAGCGAGCCGATTTGGAATATCAAATTGTTTTTGTTTTATAAACGATATTATTTTTGAGGTTTTAAGTATGTAGATTTAAATTTGCTGAGATATGGCCAAAGATTTTTAAATTTGGTCTGCTTATGTTTCATGATGATTTTGCGATTATGGAGAGCTTTTGGAAGCATTTTAAAAAAGCGGATAACGGTTTTAAAACAAAGTTTCGGTTCGGTAAACAATGTGAATATATATTGACCGAATAAGCGACCTAAAATAAAGGGGAAATGAATTATAAAAGTTGATCCCAGTTCATTTTTAATTACCATAATGGAATGATTGGAGAGAGAGTAATATTTTTGAAATTGAGATAATTTTTTGCGGCTTTTAATTTCTTTAAGTAAACCGAAACGATCTTCAATGTGAGTGCCACGAACATGATAACCAATAGCTTTTGGCTCATAAAAAGCCTCCCAACCATATAATAATAGCCTCCAACTGACATCAACATCTTCTTTGTACATAAAAAAACTTTCATCCCAAATCTGATTTTCAATTTTAATATTTTCCAAAGCGGCGCGACGATAAATTGGATTTTGACCGGAAATACCAAAAACCTGATGAGCTTCTTCAAATTGACCTTCATCTTTTATGCCTTGTCCATCATCAAGGACACGGCGGGAAACTGTGCAAAACTCACCAACCGGATCAATAATTTTAGTTTTTTCTGAAAATGAATTTTTTTGTAAAAACTTACTTG